>NZ_JBIWAF010000025.1:0-32832 GCF_044759925.1 Pseudomonas sp. NPDC099000 | reverse complement strand
AGTCCATCCTGCGCCAGGCATTCGAAGAGGCGATCCACACCCACGCCTACCAGTACTGCATCGAATCGCTGGCCATGGATGAAGGCGAGATCTTCAACATGTACCACGAGATCCCATCGGTCGCGAAAAAAGCCACCTGGGGCCTCAAATACACCCGTTCGATCTCCGATCCGAAGTTCGAAACCGGCACCGTCGAAACCGACAAAGAACTGCTGCGCAACCTGATCGCCTACTACTGCGTTCTGGAAGGCATCTTCTTCTACTGCGGCTTCACCCAAATCCTCTCCATGGGCCGCCGCAACAAAATGACCGGCGTCGCCGAGCAGTTCCAGTACATCCTGCGCGACGAATCCATGCACCTGAACTTCGGCATCGACGTGATCAACCAGATCAAAATCGAAAACCCGCACTTGTGGGATGCTGAAATGAAGGAAGAAGCTTCGCAGATGATTCTGCAGGGGACTCAGCTGGAGATTGAATACGCTCGGGATACAATGCCTCGCGGGGTGTTGGGGATGAATGCGGCGATGATGGAGGACTATCTGAAGTTCATCGCTAACCGTCGTCTGTCGCAGATTGGGTTGAAGGAAGAGTATCCGGGGACTACGAATCCGTTCCCTTGGATGAGCGAGATTATGGACTTGAAGAAAGAGAAGAATTTCTTTGAGACGCGGGTTATTGAGTATCAGACTGGTGGGGCGTTGAGCTGGGATTGATTTTTAAACAAACTCCTATTTTTATAGAATGAAAAAGCCCTCGGTTCACCGGGGCTTTTTTTTATAAATGTTCCAATACCAACAGTGTTAAGCGACATCTGATAATTTCGCTAAAGCTACTATCTCAAGAACTTTTTAGGAAATACTCTGCCGCTGTATGTGGTGCCCGGTTGATCAGCGACTTTACTTCCCACTCCCATAACCGAAAACTTCCTGATACAATCCCATAATTTTTTTGGATTCAGAGGCTCTGAATGGAATCTTTCACGGACGCACCAACGATTATTGATCTGTTCAGTGGTTGTGGTGGATTTTCTCTTGGGGCCGAATTAGCAGGTTTTCAGTCCATTGCAGCTATCGACATTGACTCGACATTACAGTCAAGCTTCGGAAAGAACTTTCCCAAAGCAAAGCCAATTCAAGGAAATGTAGCCGAGATACTGAAATCCGATTGGAATCAGCTAATCGGAAGTGTCAGACCAACCGGCATAATTGGGGGCCCTCCATGCCAAGGCTTTAGCCGTATTGGCAAGCGTGAGAAACAAGACCCGCGCAACGACCTTATTCATCACTACTATCGTCACGTGAAAGAATTATCTCCTAAATTTTTTGTAATGGAGAACGTGCAAGGTTTGTTGGACAACGAAAATATTGAAACACTCATGAATGGAATTGAACAAGTTTCAGGAAAATACAAAATACTCGGCCCTTTCATTGTAAATGCCGCCAACTTCGGAGCCGCCACAAATAGACTTCGCGTAGTGGTGATAGGATATGATCCAGAAGAAATGGAGCCATTATCATTAGACAAATTATCTCCATCAGGCCCTATAAAACCAACAACAATAAGAGACGCAATATCAGATTTACCGCCCCCAATTATTGATCCTAAAAATAGCCTCGACTACGGATGGGCACTTTACCCATCTCTAGATGGCAAAAAACTTTCATCTTACGCAAAAAAAATGAGAAATCTGCCACCAAAAGGACTTGGTTGGAATGATTCTATCGCAAGAATGAAAGATGGTTATCTGTCAGGCCTAATAGAAACACGTCATACAGAAACTGTATCTGCTCGATATGCTAATACTCCATGCGGCAAGGCTGACCCAGTTAGTAAATCTTACAAACTACACTGGGACGGACTTAGCCCTACTTTAAGAGCAGGAACAGGTTCAGATAAAGGCTCGTTTCAGGCAGTACGTCCATTACACCCATCAGAGGGTAGAGTTATAACAGTTCGAGAAGCTGCGAGGATACAAGGCTTCCCTGATTGGTTTGTATTTCATCCAACCAAATGGCATAGCTTTAGAATGATTGGCAATAGCGTATCTCCTTTAATGTCGGAAGGACTACTTTCACCAATCTTTAAAAATGTAACCCAACAAAAAACCGAATGCGCCGCTTGACTGCAAGGAGTACACATGAACAAGGCTGTTAACAAACTTAAAGTTGATACACGCCCTAGCAAATTCGTGGTAGTTGACAGCCTTACCCGAGACATCAGTATCCAAGCATGCATTTTCGATCTTATTGACAACGCGGTTGATGCGGCCAGAGATACGATTTACAAAATCCATCCAGAAATAGACAAAGAAATCCCACCACCCTCATACAAAGGTTTCAAAATACAACTGACCATAAATGGTGATTTGTTTTCGATATCTGACAATTGCGGTGGAATATCAATTACCGACCTAGAAAATACAGCTTTAAAATTTGGTGATCGTTCGTCACACAACATGGGCATAGGTGTATTTGGCGTAGGCTTAAATAGGGCCATATTCAGGCTAGGCAAACATACAACAATAGCTACTGACACTGGATTAGAGCGCGCGGCACTTGTTCTAGACACAGAAGCATATTTAAACTCTGATGATTGGTATCTTCCAGCTGAACGATTACCAACTACCAAAATAATTGGCACAAAAATTGAAATCACCAAACTTCCTACCGAAAACTCACAGGTTTTTGCAGATCGAGTTTGGTTAAACGACCTGACAAAAGAAATCAGCAGACGGTATTGCAAGCTGCTTGACAAAGACTTGAACATTACGATCAATTCTTTACAGATAGAAAGCCTCTCGATAAAAATAAGAATCAACAGCCCCTATGAAGGACAGACTAAAATATTTAGAGCGCCAAATGTATCTGTTTTTATAGAATCAGGCCAACATGAACAACATCGATTCACAGCAGAACCGGACTACAACAAAGACACGAACGCAAGTTTGACAAGTGAATATGGATGGACCATTTACTGCAATGATAGAGCAATAGTAATCTCAGACAAAAGTAGAAAGACTGGGTGGACCAAAGCATTTCACAGTGAATTTTATGGTTTCGTCGGGAACATACACTTTACTAGCAAAGATCCTTCGCTTCTCCCCTGGAACACAACAAAAACTGACGTCGACTTAAATAACATTGCTTATCAAATGGCACTTTCAGATATGGAAAAATTCGTCGCTCAATGGAGAAGCGACGCAGGTGACGCTAAAAGAAGAAAGCGTAAAAATGAAACTATTACCTCCCCACCTGCTTCTTCCGAAACCGGGGGTAATTCTGGTGAAAAAAATGGAAAAAAGGAAAAGGAAAAGGAAAACCCTTCCTCCAAACCTACTCAGCCGACAAAAAAGCCCACTATTAAAATAGATCACAATACTTTTTCAACCATACTTCCTCAAGACATTGATGAACTCCACTGTGACGAAAAACACCTCGCATTGGTACATGAAGCTAAGAGATTAGATCTTAACCAGCACACCTACTCAGGGCTGGTATTAATTAGAATACTGTTTGAAACAAGTACAATTTGCTATCTCGCTAGACATGATATGTATGACGATCTAAAAAGCACAATTATAGAATCTAGAAATCAAGATAAAATTGTTCGTGGATTGAAGCCACTAACTGTGAAAGAAACGAAGCATCTGGAACCAAGCCTAGATGAAATACTTTCGTTCCTTTCTTTACACGATGAAATTTGGGATACGGCCAGAAGAAACAAACTGAAACAAAGTCTTACACGGTTTGCGGCCCATAAACCGATTCTAAATAGCGCCGCTCACAATGCCTTCCAACCAATAAATAGGTTGACCGCATTTGCCATTCGCGAAGAAATACTACCGGCTCTTCGGTACCTAATAGAAAACTAATTTACTTAGGCCCGATGCGAATTCACACGCCTCGACCAATGAAACTTTCAGCTTGACCATATGGACCAAAACTCATAGCCTGAGATCCCGGCGCCTAAGAAACGCCTCAAGTAGCGGCCTGACCGCTCCCGAAAGATGCGGCTTTTTTTGTGCCTACGGATTTCTTGTGGGTGTAAAAAAAACCTCTGCTATGTCGGGAGTGGGCGAATACAAGACCCGAAAGGGGAATATGTCCGGCCTTCTACTTGGGGTTTCTTAACTCCCGGCGCCTTAGCCCTAAGAAAGCTATCAAGTAGAGGTAATGGATATGCCTAAGCGTTTTCCCTTCCTATTGAAGGAAATGACCTACATTTTCACCGCAAAAAATATGCTTCCGATCCAGGAGGCCTATCATGTCTGATCCATACATCCCTACCGTCTTCATTCGCCAAAACCTCGAACTTCATGCCCTCCTCCTGGAAAACCAGCCATGGTTCTGCGCCCGAGATTTCGGTCGTTTGATGGGTTTTCATCTGAACAATCGAGTGGTCAGCAAACTGGACGAGGATCAGCGGCATACGTTGTTGATCGACTACCACGGCCAGCCAGAGAAACGGTTGATGCTCAGCGAGTCCGGCGTCTATGCGTTGTTGGTCTATCACTACGCGCCGGGGAATCGGCTGTTGCGCGAGTGGCTGACTCATCAAGTGGTGCCGGCCTTGCGCGATGCGGCGCCGTCAAAGAATGCAGACCGGCCGATGTTGAGTTTGTTGGATTGGCCGGAGATGTCGTTGAGTCTGTTGCATTGGCAGGATGAAGGTTGGATTCGGCTGCGGGACATGCCTTATCTGTTGCTCAATCGGACACGGCGGCGGGTGCCGGTGGTTAAGCCTTGGTGGCGGAAGGTTTGGGAGGCGTTTCAGTCTTCGAAGCATTCGGTTGGCTAGCCTTTGTAGGATCAACTGAAAGAAGCGTCGGTCTTTTCTGTAGGAATTTTCGTAGACAGTCGTAATGGCCACTCAGTATCGTCCGAGGGTTTTCAGCCCTCGGCGATTTTATGGACACGGAAAAGAGCAACAGCGATTGGACTGACATTGAGATTCAGGCTGCGGTAGACGCCTATCTCAGCATGTTGTCCCGCGAGCAGAGTGGTCAGAAAGTCGTTAAGACTGAGGAGAATCGCATCTTGCGTGAGGGAGCCTTAGCCGGTCGGACCAAAGGGTCGGTTGAGTTTCGAATGCAGAACATCTCTACAGTGCTGGAGGAGCTGGATCGAGCTCGCATTGCGGGATACAAACCCGCCAAGAATGTCGGCGCGAATGTGGCGCGAAGCATTCGAAAAGCGCTCAACGCTCCAAGTACGTTGACACCTGCGGATTTTGCCCCAACGGCGGACGAGGCAACGCTGGAACAGCGATCTGCCAAACTTGAAAAACAACCGATTAAAGACGTGCCGAAAGGGATTGAGCGACCAGAACAAACTCAGTCCAGCGGAAGGTCTTTTGTTCGCGATCCCGGGGTGAGAGCTTGGGTTCGCCAACAGGCTAACGGTAGATGCGAAGGCTGTGGCGAGCCCGCTCCCTTTGAAAAGGATGGCAAGCCGTTTCTTGAGGTTCATCACGTTAAGCATTTAGCGCAGGAAGGTTCGGATCGTCCGAGCAATGCTGTGGCGCTGTGCCCAAACTGTCATCGCCGTTGTCACCATTCGAGTGACCGGGATGAGTTCACTGCCTCACTGTTTCAGAAGGTGGAACGGCTGAAGTTTGAGTGATTGAGCCTGTAAAACTTCATCGGCACATGTGCACGAAAACGGCGAGTCGTAAGAATTGCGCTGCCCTCCCGATAAAAAGAGAAATCGCTTAGAGTCATCCAGGATTCGTCCTACAGCCACGATCAGCCACGTTCGTTAACGTCGCGCAGCCCCTTTTTCGGGGCTGCCGATGGATGAACGAAAGGATGATCAGTGGCTGGCAACAAGGACATTCCGCGGATTAAGAATCCGCCCTCCGGTGATGGGCATCACGTCACTCACCGCTTCATGACCGCCACCGAATTGGCCGAGCGGGACGCCAGACAAAAAGCCTACGAGGCCATGCTGGCCCGGCAAGACGCCTTCGAACGCAGCCGTCAGGTCATAGCGCAAAAGCAAAGGACCACTCAAGCCGGATGTGTCTTCGCCAAGTCCTGCAAGCTGCCGGACGCCATCATCGATTATTCGAATCCCTCAGGGATGGTGCCGACCGATAGCCTCAAAGACTACGGTGACCTGATTCTGCTGGGTGCTCGCCACGCGGATGAATCAGGTGCTGTGCCATTGAAGAAGATCAGTGGCACAGCGATTCCCGTCGGTCTGGGCTCCCTCGCCTTGGCCGGCTCGGCATTCGCCGCTGCTCCCGTGGCTGCCGCAAGCGCCGTTACAGCAACGCTGGTTGGCCTTGCTGCTCTGGTCACACCCTCGAATCTGGGCGACAGCTCGCTTTACACCGAAGACCAACTCCGTGCGCTCAAACAGGCCCGTACCCGCGTTCGCTTGCGCGTCGAGCAACAGACTGACGGCAGCCTCAAGGTATACGCTTTTTACACCGGTAAAAATCGCGATTGGGAAATGGTTGATGTCGCGCAATTCACCTTGCGTGGCAGCCAGCAGGTGGCTGACCTGGGTGACGGCATTGAACTGATCTGGACGCCGGCCGTGGACGGTTCCGACATCCTGGGCATTCCGGCGCTGGAGGCTGCCCCGCAAGCACCGCATATCTGGGTTTATCCGCCGACGAAAGCGGCTGACAGCATCATCGTGAACCCGGTGTATCCGCCGGAGTACAAGGATTTCATTCTGGTATTCCCGGCGGGATCAGGGGTACGTCCGGTTTATATTGTGGTGAGTGTTCGGGGCAAAGGCACAGCCGAAGCGGGTCACACCTATCACCCAGCCCCCGAAACCGAAGACATCACTGCATTTCCTGGTTTGAGAAGAACAAAAAAGAAAACGCCATACGCGGGAGGACTTCGGGATCGCTGGACTGATGTGAAGGGTAGAACAATTTATGAGTGGGATTTTTTACATGGTGAACTTGAAGCCTATCGTTCAAGTGATGGCAGCCACTTAGGTTCTTTCGACTATGAGACTGGCGAACAGCTGGACCCACCGAAGAAAAATCGAAGCATCAAAAAATATTTATGAGGACGTTATGGGACTGAAAATCAGGCTTGAATGGTATGACAAACGAACCGATATGGGAGAAGGAGAGGAGTTGTCGAAAGACTTTGGCGATGATGGCTCTGTAATCGAAGCGCTGGGCATCCCTATTGAAAACAACGTGAACAATGGCGGTTTCAACGTCTCTCCCGACTGGGTCAGCACTCTCCAGCCCCATTTCCACCACGCCATTCAGTTGCTTTCCTATGACTACCAAGTTTCGTTCGTCTATCGAGACAATTGGCAATCGAAGTGAGAGTGGACTGAAACATTCAACAAAAAAAACCGATCATTCCCCTGATCGGTTTTTACTTGATTTCTTCGCTTAGTGCGAAATGCGACTTGTCAGCTTTTTGTTTGCCTGATCCAGGCCAGCTACAAAACCGAACAGCGGCAAGACGTCTCCCACGGCTTGGTGGTCGGCTTGCGGAATGTGGTGATCTTCCAAATCGGGAGAAGGCTCCCACGGGGCATCTGCGGTGGGTTTGGAAACATCGGTATTCCGCTCACCTCACGACCGTGCAGAAACCACCCGAACCCCATACTTCGGAATAATCCCGTCCGCCGTGACCAACTCCAACCCTTCTGCCTGAGCTTGGGCAATCAACATCCGATCAAACGGATCGCGATGAATCTCCGGTAACTTCCCTGCCTGCTGTCCATGGAACAGCGAAATTGGCAGCTTGGTAAACCCCTCGTCCTCAACGAGCGCCTCAAGATCCTCTGGAGCGTCTAGCATCCCTTTAGCCTGTTTAATCGATATCTCCCAGATCGAAGCGGCACTCACTAAGACCTGATTACGCGGCTCCCCCATCATCTGTCGAGCATCTGCGCCCAGTGCAGGATCATCAGACAGCCACCAAAGAAACGCATGGGTATCCAACAACAAGCGCCTCATAGACTGCCCTCAAATCCATCGATGATGTCCTCGGGGGTCTTGTCAAAATCTGCAGACATCCGAATCTTCCCCTTCAACCGGCCAGGCTTGCGCGCCCGGGGTGTATCGACATGAGGCAGCAGATCGAGATAAGGCTTGCCGGCCTTGGCGATCACGACCTTGTCGCCATGCCATACACGTTCAGCAAGTTGGGAGAGTTGGGATTTTGCTTCGTGCATGTTTACTTGCACCAGTTCATTCATATGGCACCTCTATAGAGTTAGCTAAGCTAGCCTAAGCTCGAGATTTCCAATAGGCAAGGTGTCGAGCTGACCGCTTGTCAAATAGCGAGCTTGTCCGAGAAAACCGACAATGCGTTCAACCAGATGCCCCCTGGTGTTCCTGGGTTTTTCGCGAACAGGCTCACACCCACAGAGCTGGTGGGTTGCCGCAGATTTTATTGTGTTTTGAAAACATTCAGTGCAACCCACCCCGCCTCCCGCTATTAATACCCTTCCCCACTCAAGGACCCGAGCCCGCCATGAAATTCGACCTCGCCTACTGCCTCAGCCTCGACGACAAGCTGTCGATCTATGACGTGCGCGATCTCAATTTCGACGAAACCATGGAGTTCGATTCCGCCAAGGAACACTTCCAATGTCCCAATGACGCATGCAGGGCGGCTTTCGATGCGACGAATGTGCTGACGACGTTCAACGCCAAAAACGTGAATTACGTGCGCACCCCGCACTTCAAGAACACGCCCAGCACCCGGCATGTGGCGGATTGTCCTTATGTCAGTCTCAAGGCGTCGGCGTCAGGTGTGGACGCGGACGGTGCGGAAACGGATGACAGTCGCGAGGAGCATTTCCCGTCGGAGTTGTTGCTGACTCGGCGTGAGTATGTGCGTAAGCCGTCGAACCCGGTGGTGGCGGCGGATGTGGTGCGGGACGATCCGAAGCCAATCACTGCGGCTAGCAACACAGAACACCCGAGCCATGAAACGGCGCCGGACAAGACCAGCATATTCGCCCACCCGGTGGAGTGTTTTGTGTCGAACTTCGAGGACAAGGACCTGCTCAAGCGCATGCCGCTGAAGATTGGCGAGCACACGGCGCCTTATGGGTCGTTCTTCAAGAAGATTGAATACCTGACGGACAACAAGGGGCTGATTTACTGGGGCAAGATCAAGGAGATCAAGGATTACACGCAGAGCTTTCGCATCGATTTTGAGCAGAAGGTCTGGTTCAAACAGGCGGACGAGGCGAAGAAGAAGCCGTATTCAGTCAACGTTTACCTGAGCAAGAAGTTGATCGAGAACTACCGTAAGCGCAAAGCGTTTCTGGAAGAGATCAAGCATGCCATCGACAGTGAAGCGGAGTTGTATTGCTTCTTTTATGGCGTGACGCCGGAGTTGAAGCAGGTGCCGAGCAAGAAAAACCCCGAGCAGACGTTCGGGGTGTTCAGTGCGAATATCGAGAACCTGGATCACTTTATTATTCGTGAGGCACCGGGGCTGGCGGATAAGTAATTCAGTGTCAGGGAAACTGCAATGCTACGTGGCCGGGGTGTTGTTTGATCAGGTTGTACGGCAGGACGCTCCATTCCACGCTTCGACACATGGCTTGGTTGTGAGCAAAGGAAGGCAGCAACTTGATGCCTTGGTCGGTGAAGTACCAGGAAGGGAATATCCACGCCTGTTCTTCACCGTAGACGCAGCCATCATTGCGCTCAGTCGTGGTGGTGACTTCCTCGGGATAGAGCGTACGCAATTGACCTAGCAGCCACGGTGCCAGTTCTTTGGTGCGGTATTCGGAATAGGCGCGATAAGCATCATAGGATGCCTTTTCGTCGAGCTGGCTCAGTTCGTAGTGCTGCGGTTCGCCCAGTCCTATCCAAAGCACATCTTCCAGCGCCAGGGTCTTGCCGGTCTTGGTATCGAGATTGAACGGCATGTCCCTCTCATCCGAGAAAGACCCGCCACAGTTGTCCTCGGCCATGATGTTCACGCTGATCACCGAGGGTGACATCCACAACGGATCGGCCGTTTGGCTGTAGACGTACGTGCCGGGCTGGGTGAGGCAGTCGTGAAAGCTGACGACTTGCTGCCACAATCGCCCCATTAATTGTTGATTGATGCGCTGAAGTTCTTCGGCGCTGTAACCCGAAACCACTTCAAACAACGACATCCCGGATTGCGGTTCGCTCCACCATTGCAGCGTGTAGCCCATGAAGGTTTCGGTCTTGCCTTGTTTGAGTTTCATACCTTGCAGGCGCAGGTATTCATAAGGCGCCACGTCATGGAGCGTAGCGAGATAAGGCGAAGTATCCACTGGAACCGGTGGTAGTTTGGCTTGCAGCAGTTCTATCTTCAGGACTTTACCTTGGGGACTGGTCCATTCCCCGGACAAGCCGCTGGGCGTGGGCTGAAGACGAATGTTTGGGCGCGGTTCACCCTCGCGATCGCGGTAGTTGCCCTCCTCAAATCTCAGTGCCTCACCTTCCTTTTCGCCACTGAGTATTAAGTCCTTGCGGTACTTCTGGTAGAAGTACCGCCCGCTCACGACCTTGCCATTATCGGAGTTCACCTCCAACACAATCGGCGAATTGCCTAATGTTCCGGTATAGACCTGTTTGTCACTGTTGGCCCCCAGCGCAGTAGAAACCGTTGAGCACACCAGCACGACAACGCCGGTCAAGCGACACAATCGTTTGAACATCAAATCTTCCCTGGGTAAATGTTTCCGTATGCAGCCTATGGCAGTTGCAGTGCTACGCCGCCGGGGTGCTGTTTGACGAGGCTGTAGGGCAGAACGCTCCAGCCTATGTTTCGGCACACAGCAGCCACGTGAGCGAAGGAAGGCTCTAACCGGATGCCGTTTTCGGTGAAGTACCAGTCCGGAAATTGCCAAGGGTCTTCTTCGTTGTAGCCGCAGTCGTTCTCCCCCTCTGACGTTGTCGTCACTTCCCTGGGATAGAGCTTAAGCAGTTGCGCCACCAGCCAGGGCGCCAACTCTTTGGAGCGGTAGGCGGAATAGTCTTCGAAAGACTCGGGTGAATGCTCATCGTCGTCATCGTTGTGTTCGAAATGCAGTGGCTTGCCCTGCCCCACCCACAACACGTCATCAAGCGTCAGGGCGTTTCCGGTGCGGGTATCAAGATTGAGCGCTTGATTGTACTGATTCGGGTAAGCGCCACCGCAGTAGTACTCGAATGAGAGCGTCGTGCTCATTACGGAAGGCGCCATCCACGACGGCTGCATCGTCTGATTGTAATAGCTCTCACGGCCATCGACGTAGCAGCCGAAATGCCCCTCCACGCCCTGCCACAACCGCGTCATTAACTGCTGATTGATCCGCCGACGTGCCTCTGCGGCGTAACCTGAAACCACTTCAAATCCTTCTGATTTTGTCTGCGGCTCGCTCCACCATTGCAGCGTGTAACCCATGAAGATTTCGGTCCGCCCTTGTTTGAGTTTCAGGCCTTGCAGACGTAGGAATTCGTACGGTTCCTTGTCATGGAGTCTGACGAGATAGGGCAACGAATCGGCGGACACAGGCGGGAGTTTGGCTGGCTGCAACTCGACCTTGAGGACTTTGCCTTGTGAGCTGATCCATTCGCCGGACCAACCGTCGGACTTGGGTTGCAAGCGAAATTGCGGGAGAGGCTTGCCCTCTTCTTCAGGCGGGCTGCCCTCATCGAGTATCAGGGTTTCGCCTTCTTTTTTGCCGGTGAGCACCAGATCGCCGCGGTACTTTTGGTAGAAGTAGCGACCGTCACTGCCGCTGGCGTTCACCTCCAGCACGATCGGTGTTTTGCCCACCGTTCCGATGTAGACCCGAGTACCGTTTTCAGCCCACAGCGCAGTAGAAAATGTTGTGCACGCCAGCATGACAACGCCGGGCAGACGGAACAGTCCTTTGAACATCACATCATCCTTGAATGGAACGAGCGCCTGCTCGCGGTAAAGAGCCGCGGATTATGGCGAAGCATCGTCCGATAATCGATGAAAAGCTACGTCGCCAGCACTCAACTCAGGCACATGCTGATCATCACCAAGACCAGCAAACCCACATACACCCGCGCATGGGTTCGATCCGGTATCCGCCCAATCCAAGGCGTGGCCAATCGAATTCCCACCAACGATCCCATCGTCAACACCGCAAACGCCATCACATCCACATAGCCGATAAACCACGGTCCCAGATCAAACTCGGTGAACCCCGCCATCGCCATGTAAGTCAGCGTCCCGGCCAACGCCACCGGCAGGCTTAGCGGATTGGCCATGGACGTCGCCTGACTCATGCTCAATCCACATCGACGCAACAACGGCACGGTCATGACGCTGCCACCCACGCCTAGAAAGGTCGCGATCGCGCCGATTCCTACGCCACCACCCGACACTTCTGCCCTGCCCAATCGTCGTGGGATTGCGGTGTCGGACGCTGTCAGAAAACCGCGTCTGAAAAGGCAATCTACGATGGTCACGCCCAAGTAAGCGATGAAGGCATAGCGAATCACCTCGCCACTCACCCACATCGCGGCGACCGCTCCGACGATTGCGCCCAGGCCGATGAACCCGCCCAGAGGCCACAGATAATGACGAATGAGATTGCCGGCGCGACGGTGTTTGCCGGTGGCGATCAATGCGTTGACGATCATCACGCAGGTCGAAGTCGCCACGGCAATGTGCATCGCCGATTGACCGATAGGGTCGTCGACACCATGGCTTGCAGTGAGGAAGCGGTAAAGCAATGGCACCACGACGAAGCCGCCACCAAAACCGAACAACACCGCGCTGACGCCAGTCATGCACCCGAAAAATGCCAGCAGGAGATAAAACATTGCGCGTCGTCCATTGATTGAGAGCGGTCGACAATAGAGCGATGCGCCTTGGCGTGCTTCAGCAAGTCAGCCAATAATGTTCGCGTTTACGCCAACTGCTGGAAGACGCTCAATGCGCAATGTTTCGATCAATCTGCTGGATGACACTCCACGCTCGGTGGTGGCGGTCGGTACGGATTATTCCCACGGCCATGTGTTGCCCCGTCATACGCATCGGCGGGCACAACTCCTCTACGGCGCCACGGGGGTGATGCAGGTCAGCACGCACGACGGCAATTGGGTGGTGCCGCCGCAGCGGGCGGTGTGGATTCCGGCGGGAGTGGCGCATGAAGTGCTGATGCTGGGGGTGAGCACGCGCAGTTTGTATATCGAACCTGGCACGGTTGATCTGGGGGATCGTTGCCAGGTAATCAGTGTGTCGCCGTTGATGCGGCATTTGTTGATGGAGGCGGTGGAGATCCCGCTGGCGTATGACGAGGCCGGGCGCGATGGCGCGCTGATCGACTTGCTGCTGCATGAGCTGGCGCGCAGTGCTCATTTGCCGTTGCACATTCCTCTACCGGTCGATGTGCGGTTGCTTGGGTTGTGCCAAGGCTTTTTGCAGCGGCCCGACGCGCATCAATCGCCGCAGCAATGGGCCGATCAATTGCACATCAGCTTGCGCACGTTCAATCGGTTGTTCCGCCAGCAGACTGGCCTCTGTTTCAGCCAATGGCGCCAGCGGGCTTGTGTGGTGCTGGCCCTGGCACGATTGGCGGCGGGCACGCCGGTGACGCGTATTGCGCTGGATTTCGGTTATGACAGCCCGGCGGCATTCTCGACCATGTTTCGCCGCGTATTGGGACAGGCACCGTCCGTCTGGATGGAGGGCGCGACATAGCAAAAATCAAAAAATGAGTTTGATCCGGGCGCAAAACAACTGTACAAAACAACAGTACTTTTTGGATTAGCACTCTCGAGCCCGGAGAACACCATGGCCTCTCTTGCGATGAAAATCACCCTGGAACGTATCGCCCTTTTCCAATTCACCCCGACCCACTGTGCCCAGGCCCGAGCGATGCTGGGTTGGAGCGTGGAAGAGCTCTCGGAGGAATCCGGTGTCTCCGTGGACGCCATTGTGCGATTTGAGGACGAACGCGACGTGCTGGATGTCACCCGGCTGGCGTTGGCGTATCGGTTTGAATCGGAAGGCCTGGTGTTCTTCCCGGGGTTTGCGCCGGGTCGAGGGATGAATGTGAGAGGGTCGACGCCTGATCCGGTGGGTCGGGCGGACTACGCGATGGTTGAGTGAGGAGTCAGCAGATGAATGGAATCGATGAATGCGACAGGCGCGGTATTCCGACTTCGGGTGCTGCCGATGTGGGTGAGATGAGGGCCAAGGCCGAATACCTCATGAAGATCGGCTTGCTCCTCGACACCGGTCAGTTGGGCAAGGTGGAGGCGGCGCAAAGGCTGGGGCTGTCCGCGGGGGAGCTGGATGAAATTCTTGGCGGGAATGTTCGCGATCTGACGGTGGCGAAGATCGCGGGCCGCTCCATGGCGAGCGGCCCGACGGCAGAGGATCAGGCGTTCTGAGGCTTGACTTGATCACGCCTGCGGGAAGGGAAAATGACGATCCCCATTGAGCGCGCAACCAAGCCTTTAACGCCGACCATCCCCGCCTTGGTCTTGGACCTTACTGCTCTTTAAACGCAGGATTCTGGCGTTCTAACGATGCTTGTTCATAGCTGTAAGCCAGCGCCAGCAGTTGGGGTTCACTCCAGCGCTGGCCGAAAAAGAACACAGACGTTGGCAGCTCATCGCTGTTCATTCCCGACGGGACGGTAATGGCTGGGTAACCAGCGACTGCGGCACTGAATTGCGAGTAGCCATCGGCATCGGCGAACAATGCATCCAGGTTACGTTCAGCCATTTGCTCATCAATGGCAGCCTTGAAGCTGGCACTGAGGATTCCGAACATTTCGGTTGCCTGCGAGTGGGTCATGTCCAGTTCGTTGATGTCGTTCAGCATTTGCTGCCCGTAGCCTTCGGCGCCCGGATTAAGTTCGTTGAAATCGATCAACTGTTGAAGCGTCTGAATCGGTAGGCCTGAACGGCTGGTCAGGTACTCGGGCAGTTCATGTTTCATGCCTGCCATGAGGGTGTTGAAATAGCCATCGATATCTGGCAGTCGAAGCTTCAACGGCACCAGGGTAGCGCCTTGCTCTTCCAGTGTGGCCAATGCCATCAGGAATTCAAAACCGGGTCGAAGAACAGTGCCATTCGTGCCGACATACTCAGTCGGGTAACCGATTCTTTTGCCTTGCAGTGCATCCGTGGTGAGCAGCGCGGTGTAGTCGACGCCTGCTGGCGCATCGCTGGTTACCGGGTCACTGGCGTCAACACCTTGCAGGGCATTGAACATCAGCGCGGCATCGCGGACGGTCCGAGTGAGGGTACCCGGCGTGTCTTGCAGACGGGTGATGGGAATGATGCCCGATCGACTGAACAGACCCAACGTAGGCTTGACGCCCACCACTCCATTGGCTGAAGCAGGGCACGTGATGGAACCGTTGGTTTCGGTACCGATGGCCAACGGTGCAAAACCGGCGGCGACACCGGCGGCTGAACCCGAGCTGGAACCGCAGATTTCGCCGTTTAGCACGTGGGGATTTTTACCCTGGCCACCTCGACCACTCCAACCGTGGGGCAAGCCCATTTCCCGGACGTAAGCCCATTCGCTCATGTTGGTTTTGCCGAGAATGACGGCACCTGCGTCACGCAGCTGTTTGACGACAAACGCATCGTTTGCAGCAGGCTGGCCGATCATGGCCAAAGATCCCGCGCTCGTTTGCATCTGGTCCGCCGTGTCGATGTTGTCCTTGAGCAGGACTGGAATGCCGTGCAACGGGCCACGCACTTTTCCGTCCTGACGCTCCTGGTCCAGGGCGGTGGCAATGTCGATGGCCTGCGGGTTGAGCTCGATAATCGCGTTGATCATCGGTCCTTGCTTATCCAACGTGTCGATACGCGCCCGCAAATATTCCACCAGTGTTACTGAGGTGAGTTCGTTACGCTCCATCCGCTCGGTGAGCTCCCTGACGCTCGCATATTCGAGCGACTGGGCAGTAACGGAGGTGTTGTTGTCTGCGAATGCAGGTCCGCTGACCGATAGCAGAATGATCTGCGCCAGTGCCGTCATGCGGTTTTTTAGAACGTCCTTCATTTACAGCTTCCTTGTTATGGCTAATCGCGGGTGAGTCATTTCACCCGCCGCACAGCCTACCTAAACCGCAGGAAACGGCTGTCAGCCACAAGGAACTATAAATGTAGGAAACGTCACCCAGACTTGTAGCCGCTACAAGCCAAACGCCCTTTTTCCTGCACGGTATTTTCCATTTCCAACCACCATGCGCCCCCCCGCTGCGGGTACTTCACATTGAACGCCTCGCCCATTTGCGGCGTGGTGATCGACACATTGCGTTCCCAAGCCAACGCGAGGATCCGGTCGAAGGGCTCGAACCAGGCGTGCATCGACAAATCGAAGGTGCCGTTGTGAATCGGCAGTAACCAGCGCCCTTTGAGATCGATGTGCGCTTGCAGGGTTTCCTCTGGCTGCATGTGAACGTGCGGCCACTCGACGTTGTAGGCGCCGGTTTCCATGAGGGTCAAGTCGAACGGGCCGTGCTGTTCGCCGATGCGTTTGAAGCCATCGAAATAACCGCTGTCGCCACTGAAGAAGACCCGCGTGTCGCCGTCGATCATCACCCACGAGGCCCAGAGGGTGCTATTGCCATCGAACAGGCCACGACCGGAAAAGTGTTGCGACGGTGTGGCGATGAACTGGATGCCATCGACTTCCGTGCCCTGCCACCAGTCCAGTTGGCGCACTTTGCTGGCCTCGACGCCCCACTTGATCAGGGTGTCGCCCACGCCCAATGGCGTCAGGAAGTACTTGGCTTTGTCCGCCAGTTTGAGCACCGCTTGATAATCGAGGTGGTCGTAGTGGTCGTGCGACAGGATCACCGCTTCAATCGGCGGCAGTTCTTCGAGGCTGATCGGCGGCTGGTGGAAACGCTTGGGACCGGCCCACTGCACGGGTGAGGCGCGCTCGGCGAAGACCGGGTCGGTGATCCAGAATTTGTCCCGCAGTTTCAGCAGTACGGTGGAGTGACCGAGGCGATAGACGCTGTGGTTGGGGGCAGCAATCAACGCGGCCTGGGTCAGGGCTTGCACCGGAACGGGCGCTGTCGGGCGGGTGTTGCGCGGTTTGTGGAAGATCATGCTCCACATGATGCGCACCATCTTCCGAAATCCTTCACGCTGCACGGGCGCATGATTTCGGAACAGCCCTTGTGCCTGACGGGAAGCTTCAGGCGTTGAGGCGTTGTCCGTTGGGGAAATTGAGTTGGCCATGACTGAGTAACTCCAGAAAAACCGCACAGAGCGGTATTTCACGGTGGGACGATAAATGGCCAAAGCACGCACGCATCAGCCGGAGATTCTATTGTTCGCTGTGCAGGATTAACAAAACATTACACTGCACAGTGTAGTTTCAAGGTTGCATCAAAGCGGATCACAAGTAAACTGCCGAGTGTAATTCTTCTCTGCCGACTGCCGAAGCGTACTTATGACAGCTCCACAGCGCCTCACCGACCGAAAACGCGAAGCCATCATCCAGGCGGCGATTGCCGAATTCCGTGCCAACGGGTTCGACATCACCAGCATGGACAAGATCGCCGCCACCGCTGGCGTGTCGAAGCGCACGGTGTACAACCACTTCCCCAGCAAGGAAGAATTGTTCGCCGAAATCCTCAATCAACTGTGGGCACGGGTGACGGCAGAGCAGGAAACGTCCTACCGCCCAGACTTGCCGCTGCGCGATCAAATGCGCCTGATGTTGCAGGCGAAATTGCAGATGCTGGGCGATGACAATTTTCTCGACCTGGCGCGGGTGGCGATCGCGGCCACCATCCATTCTCCCGAGCGCGCGCAGAACATGGTGGCCCGGATGGGTGAACGTGAAGAAGGCCTGACCGTGTGGATCCGCGCCGCCCAGGCGGACGGTCGATTGAAGCCGGTCGATCCCGAATTTGCTGCGCAACAGATCCAGGGAATGCTCAAATCCTTTGCGTTCTGGCCGCAGATTTCCATGGGCCTCCCGGCGCTGTCAGACGAGATGCAAAGCACCGTCGTGGAGTCGGCGCTGGACATGTTTCTGGCTTGTTATCAGCGCTGAATCGAGCTGCCATAAATGACAATCTCTGCCGAAAGATCGATCACGGGACGCGCTGAATAAAACGCGGCAATGTGTTTCAGAATGAAACTGGCGCTGAGGCTATAGTGAGCGTCAGTCCCAGCGCCAGGCAGAGAGCATCATGACCACCCCGCCCCACGAAACCAAACCCGCCGCTGCCGTCGATCACCTGCGCTTCCACCGCGCCCACGCTCACTTGGCGCCGACGTTCGGCAACGACAAATTTGCCCTGCGCGCCGAGGCCTTTGCGCGGTTCTTCGGCACGCCGACCTTCCTGGGCGCCCAAACGCTGATCGTGGCGGTCTGGATATGCCTTAACGTCTCTGGCGTGACCCAGTTCGACGTTTATCCGTTCATCCTGCTCAACCTGGCGTTCAGCCTGCAGGCGGCGTATGCCGCCCCCCTGATTCTGCTGGCTCAGACCCGCCAGGCGGCGCGGGACAAAGCCCAGTCCGATGCCGACGCGCTGCACCGCGAATCCATCGCTGTGGCCAACAGCGAACGACAGGCACAAGCAGCACAGAACACCGCGCAACTGCTGGAGTTGCTTGAGCAGAACACCCGGCTGACGGAAATGACCAAGACTCTGACCGAACGCATCGAAAGCCTGACCTCCGAAATGCATCAACATTTCGTGCGCAAAGACTCGCCAAAACCTTGATCAACGAATAATCAGCTTATCGGCGGGCACCTCAAGTAGTGTGGCAGCACGCTGCTGCCAGCGTTTTTTATAGCTTGGAGTCGACTGCTCATTGTTGCCATCCAGCACGATCTCAATAACGCCCTTTTGGCAAATAGTGAACACGCGTTGAACACCCACTGCTCGACCACCGTCCTCGACGATCACCTGAGCAATTTGTGCCTGTATGTCGCTGCCCAGAAATTTACTACCACAGGTGAAAGGTTGTGCGATTGCCGGAAAAGCCCCTACACAGAAACACGAAGCCACCAGCCACCGAGCTATTTTTTGCATGGTAATCCCTCTCCTTTTTTAACGGTTCTGTCGAATGACGTAACGTCAAAACTAGAGATCGGCGAGCGCGTTAACAATCAGAAAAGTCGACAGATGTCATAGGTTAAAGCGCTTTGCAACGAGGGCTGTTTCCGGAAATTGCGTAGTCATCGGGCTGACAACTAAGTTGGCAAACGAATGCTGCGCCCCAGCTCATCGAACAACGTCACCACCGAGCGCAACGCGCGGCAGTCCGGACGGGTCAGCAGCCAGAGCGCGGTGTCGTAGCCGTGTAACGGGCCGGTCAGCGGTTGCAGTTGGTCACCGATCAAAAAATCCGGCAGCGCTGCGACGCCCAGTCCTGCCCGCACCAACTCGGTCACCGACAACATGCTGTTGCAGCGATAACCGGGTGTGACGCCGGGCAATTGCTGGCGCCTCCAGGCAACGGTGGGATGGTCGGGAAGAAAGTCATCCGGCGCGATCCAGGTCAGTGAAGCCAGGTCTTCAGGATCGACCGATTTCAGGTAGGCCGCGCTGGCACAGACCCGATAGGAAATATCCGCCAGACGTCGGCCTACCAAATGTTCGGGCGGTGTGCGAGTCAGGCGCAAGGCGATGTCGGCATCCCGGCGGCTGAGGTTGGCAAAGTCGTTGGAGGTGCTCAGCTCAAGGGTCAGTGCCGGGTAGGACGGCATGAACTGCGCCAGCGCCGGCAGCAGCAACCCTTGCAGGACAGAATCCGTGCAGGTCAGCCGCACCGTGCCGCTGATGACTTCCCCGCCCTGCTCTACGCCGATGCGCGCGGCATCTAGCGCTTGTTCTGCCCGTTCAGCTTGCTCAGCCAGAGTCTGTGCGAGCGTAGTCGGCAGATAACCGGCGCGGCTTTTTTCGAACAGTTGCTGGCCCAGCGCGGCTTCCAGTCGGCGAACCGCGCGAAACACCGTCGACACGTCGACCTTCAATAGCGCCGACGCCCGAGCCAGAGAGCCGCCGCGCACCAAGGCGAGAATCAGCGCCAGGTCTGGGTAGTCGAGTCGATAGTGCGTCGCTGCATTGATCACTTGGGTTAACGCCAATATTGAATGCGTGAACGCCAATCTATAGTGGGTACCAGGAATCAACAAGCATCGAGATCACTCATGGAAACCACCGCCATCCGCATTGCCCTGATAGGTGACTACGATCCACAAGTCTCCGCCCACCAAGCCATTCCCGTGGCACTCGGCATGGCTGCCGAACAGCTGAACGTGGACGTGCAATTTCAGTGGCTGGCCACCGATCACATCAACGCCGCCACCCCGTTACAACACTTCGACGGTTTCTGGTGCGTGCCCGCCAGCCCATACCGCGACATGGACGGCGCGTTACGGGCGATTCGGTTTGCCCGTGAACAGCAGCGACCATTCCTCGGCACCTGCGGCGGCTTTCAACACGCGGTGCTTGAGTTCGCTCGAAACGTGTTGGGTTGGGATGACGCCGAGCACGGCGAAACCCATCCCGATGCAGCGCGCGCGTTACTCACGCCGCTGGCCTGTTCACTGGTCGAAGCAACGGACAGCATTCATCTGGTTGAAGGCTCTTTGATCGCCGAGACGTACGAAATCGCTGAAATTGTCGAGGGATACCGCTGCCGTTATGGAGTGAATCCGCAGTTCGAGCGTGAGTTATTGACCCAACAACTGTGCGCCGTTGGCCATGATTCAACCGGCGACTTGCGGGCGGTGGAACTCAATGGGCATCCGTTTTTCGTCGCCACCCTGTTCCAGCCCGAACGCGCCGCGCTCAAAGGCACACTCCCGCCGCTGGTTCGCGCCTTGATCGAAGCCTGCCAAAGGCAAAATCCATGATTGCCGATACGCCATCAGCGCCGTACTACGCGGTGATTTTTACCTCTCTGCGCACCGACGGCGATCAAGGCTACGCCGAGGCCGCCGAACGCATGGTGGAACTGGCCCGTGAGCAGCCGGGGTTTCTCGGTGTTGAATCGGCTCGGGGCGAGGATGGGGTGGGGATTACGGTGTCGTACTGGGCCAGCGAGGCGGCGATTCTGGCGTGGAAGCATCATCCCGAGCACAGTGAGATTCGTGAGCGGGGGCGGTCGACGTGGTATTCGGCGTGTCATACGCGGGTGTGCAAAGTTGAGCGGGCGTATGCGTTCAAGGCAGTAAAATGATGCAGTGTTCTTTAGGCCGCCTTCGCGGGCAAGCCTCGCTCCTACAGAGGGCACCGATAACCCGTAGGAGCGAGGCTTGCCCGCGATGAGGCCAGTTTAAACACCACAAAACCTCAGCCCTGAACCAGACTCCTGACCGCCGAAATCTCCGGCACTTCCCGCCGATTCATATACACCCGCAACGGCTCGCTCACATTGATCCGGTCATCAATATTCTGGTCCAGCAGCAACTGAATCAGCTCACGCTTGAGCGTCATGGCCTGCTCCGGTCCCGGCGCCCAGACAAATTCACTGGTGGGAATAATCCCGTCATCAGCCACGTCCATGCCAAACGAGTCTTCGCTGAAACGCACAATGTAGTGGCCGGTCTTGCGATTGAGGCCGACGAAGCCTTTGAGTTGGTCGGCGGCCTGGCAGATAAGCTCGGAAGTGATGCGCATATAAACCTCACAAAAGGTCGTTAACGACCGGTGATCGATGGTTTACACGCAAGGACAAGCAATCGGGTTTCCCTCTGCCGGGGAAACGCCTGGGCCAAGAGTACTGCAAAGAACCGCACAAAAGCGCTGAAAAAATCAGCTTTAAACACGTTTATGTCGGTCTGGCGATAGCGCTGGCGGCGCTCAGTTGTTAAAAGAGACGTCTTTGAAAACTCATCGCGAAAGGACCTCGACCATGCCTGTTACCTTCACCAAAAGCGCCCTGCTGCTGAGCATCCTGCTGGGCCTCGGCCAGGCACACGCCGCCAATGAGCCCAGCCCGACTGCTCTGGCGACCCGTTTGGGTATCCCGCACCCGGCGGTCATCGCCCACCGTGGCGCGTCCTACGATGCACCGGAATCCACCGCCGCCGCCTACAAACTGGCCCGTGACCTGGGCGTCGACTACCTGGAACTGGACCTGCAACGCAGCAAGGACGGCGTGCTGTTCGCCCTGCACGACAACAACCTGCAACGCACCACCGACGTCGCCACGAAATTCCCCGATCGCAAGGACAGCCCGGCCAACGCCTTCACCCTCGCCGAACTGAAAACCCTGGATGCCGGCAGCTGGTTCAACGTCGCGTACCCGGATCGCGCGCGTCCTTCCTACGTTGGCCTGAAGATTCTGACTCTCGACGAAATCATCGACATCGCCCAGGGCAATCCGCTGCACAAGCCCGGCCTGTACATTGAAACCAAAGAGCCAAAGCAATTCCCCGGCCTCGAACGCGACCTCAAGGATAAATTGCAGGATCGCGGTTGGCTGAGCCCGGCCGGTTCCAAACTGGCGAAAAGCAATCTGGCGGTCGGTCAGGGCGAAGGCAAAGTCGTGCTGCAAACCTTCGAGAAGAGCAGCCTCGAACTGCTTGAGAAGGAAATGCCGCAAGTGCCGAAGATCCTGTTGCTGTGGGTCGGCGAAGGCAGTATCGAGCCGAAATCCAAAGTGACGTTTGCCGAGTCCGGCGACAAGGACAAGGCCACTTACTACGCCAGACAGGAACCGAAAGACAAAGCCGAATTCCAGCAATGGGTCGAGTACGCCAAGGCTCAGGGCGCGATCGGCACCGGTCCTTCGGCTGCGTTGACCAAGGGGGGCGATCAGAGCTATTCGGACCTGGTGAAACCGTGGATGAACCAATACACCCACGATCAAGGCTTGCTGGTGCACGTCTATACCATCGACGATGCGGTGGATTACCAGAAAGTCATGGAGGCCGGTGTCGATGGCGTTTTCACCAACCGCGCCAGCGAATTGCTGAAGTTCTACAAACGCCCGGCGGCCGGGACGGTGGCGCAGTTGCTGCAGAACAACGGGTACTGATCGGTAGCTGGCACGACACCGCGTCGTTTTCTTCGCGGGCAAGCCTCGCTCCCACAGGACTTGGGGCGATTGCCTCATTTGTGATCCTGTAGGAGCGAGGCTTGACCGCGAAACCTTCCAAACGACACGGTCATTGGAATTAAGGGTGAATTAAGTTGCCACAGTTAATCTGGACTCACTTAAACAGATCACCCCAAGGAATGACCCCATGAAAACCCTGACTGCCCTGTTCACCGCCGCTGCCCTGACCCTCACCGCTGGCCTGGCTCAGGCTGACGTTCGCGTCGACCAGATCCCTGAGCTGGTCAAGAGCGGCAAGATCAAGCCACTGGAAGAAATGAACCAGGCTGCGCTGAAACTGCACCCGGGTGCGACCATCACCGACACCGACCTGGACAACCACTTCAATAACTACGAGTACGAAGTGGAACTGAAAACCGCTGACGGCAAAGAGTTTGACGTGGACTTCGATGCCACCACCGGTAAAGTCCTGAGCGACAAACAAGACACCTGATACCCGTATAAAACAAAGCCGCACGATCTTCGGATCGTGCGGCTTTTTTGCTTGCCGGATTCAGACAATAGGCGCCTCCTACTCGCGACCGGCCAGCGAAAATCCGCAGATCGTCCTCGGGTCGGGCTTGCACATTGCCAATCAGATTGCGCAGTCCCATGGCAACAAACTGGACCTACGCTCGACAGAGCTGGAAGGCACGCTGTTTACTTTTGATTTTCCGATGCTGACAAGCGCCGGCAAGCGAGCGCTGACTCACTGATAGCGTTCTGGCGCTCTTTTTTTCGCCAAACCCTATGACTATCTACAGCGAGGTCGATGGACCTTCCAAGACCTGAGTTGTCACACCATCGTAAATCTGCACTGCCAGCCGCCCGCTTTCCGAACTGGATTTTTCGCCATCCAGATGTTCGATGTCGTAACTGCACGGGACGTTACCAGAGACCTGGACAAGAGCTTCTTTATTCAGTGGAAAGACGATCGGGCCAAAGTCCCCCGATCTGTACGCATGCGTGCCCACCAAAACGTTTCCCATAAAGACACGGATGATTTCGCCTACTTTATAGTCAGGACGCGGTGGGATAGTAACTCTTGGTAGTAACGGCAGTGAAGTGTCGACCAGCAGGGTCTTAACCATGGAACCCGTTATGATCATCGCTTTAAGCTCTTCCATATTGACGCTCCTTTAAAATCGACCCCTGAATAGGAATAGCGGAAGGGGGCGATGTCGATATCAAAGCGCTCGGGGAAAAACCTGTCTACTGTCAGAAATAACAGGTACGCGCAAAAACAAGGGCTGCGCATCAGAAAACTCGACAAGCGGCGCGCCTACTCCATTGAACAGTCATCGGCCAGTCATGCTGATGTACTGACAAACGCGCCGGACGTACTGGAGCCGGAATACTGCAACGCCTGCAACGCCTGCAACAACGCCGCTGTCGCCGTCTGCAACGAAACCGATGGGGTCGAAATCTGCGCCTGTGCGGCGGCTACATTCGCCGCCTTGGCATCGGCATCAGTATCGTCCTGCCTGGACTGAGCTCATCGACATCGGCAATCAGCACTTGAGATCGACTGTGTACCGATTCGGCAAGCAAACCGGTACACAGCCCTTTCCATTACGCGCTCAAACGCGCCGTGACTTCATTCAACTGCCCCGACAACCCGTGCAAATTGCGGCCGGCCGCTTCAGTGCGCTGCACGTTGTCCAGGTTGGTACTGGCGATGCTGGTGATTTCGGTGAGGTTGCGCGAGATGTCCTCGGCCACCGAGGTCTGCTCTTCGGCGGCGGTGGCGATCTGACGGTTCATGTCGCGAATGGCTTCTACGGCCTGGGTGATCCGCTCCAGCATGGCGCCGGCCTGGGTCACCTGCTCGACGCTTTCTTCACTGCGCGACTGACCGCTTTCAATCGCCTGAGCCGCGTCCACTGCACCGGTTTGCACCGTCTGGATGATCTGGTTGATCTCGATGATCGACGCCGCCGTGCGCTGGGCCAGGCTGCGCACTTCATCGGCCACCACGGCAAAACCGCGTCCGGCTTCACCGGCACGGGCCGCTTCGATCGCCGCGTTGAGCGCCAGCAGGTTGGTTTGTTCGGCGATGCCGCGAATCACTTCCAGCACCTTGCCGATGCGTCCGCTGTCGGTTTCCAGTTGGCGGATGACCGTGGCGGTATTGGCGATTTCGCCACGCATCTGGGTGATGGTGTGAATGGTGCCCTGCATGACTTTTTCGCCGTGCTGGGCGGACTGGTCGGCATCGTCGGCGGCACGTGCGGCATCGGCGGCGTGGCGGGCGACTTCCTGTGCGGTGGCCGACATTTCGTTCATCGCCGTGGCCACCTGATCGGTGCGGTTGAACTGCTCGTTGGTGCCACTGGCCATGAGACCGGCGATCGAATTCAATTCACCGCTGGCGTTGTCCAGGTCCTTGGCGCTGCGCTGCAAACGGCTGAAGGTTTCGGCGAGGAAGTCGCGCAAGGTGTTGGCCGCGACCGCCAATTTGCCCAGCTCATCCTGACGGGTGCTGGCCACGCGGTCGGCAAACTTGCCCTGGCTGAGTTGCGCGACGTAGTCGATCAGTTTGCGGATCGGTTCAACCAGGTTGCGGTTGACCAGCCACAGGCTCAACAACCCGATCAACAGACCCGAGGCAAGCATCACAATGATCCCCAGCAACACCGTGCGCTCGGCATCAGCGCTGATCAGCTTCGATTGCTCGGCACCCTGCTTGCGCAATTCGCTGACCAGTTCGCTCATCTGATCACTGGTTGCACGGTCTACGCCTTTGACTGCCGTGTCACCCGCCGTTGGGTTGGCACCCGCTGCTACATAAGCATCACGGCCCTTCTGATAGGCGGCGCCCAACAGACGGTGTTCGTCACGCAGGCGTTCGATGCGGGTCTTGAGTTGTGGCTCGATGCCCTTCTGTGCGGCCAGTTCGCCGAGAATGCCCTGCACATCGCGCTGACGGTCTTCGAATTGCTTCCAGTATTTGTCCAGGTCAGCCGGTTGCTTGCCACGTAGCAGGACGTTTTTCCATTCCTGAACCTGCACCTTGAATTGCAGGTTGGCCTCGTCGATCAACTGCGAGGTGTGTAACGGGCCTTCGATCAGGTTTGCGTAGCTCTGAACGCCGCTGGACAGAAAGTGAAAGCAAGCCAGGGCGATCAACAGCATCGCCAGCAGACTGCCGCTCAACAAGGCGAGGATTTGTGCTCTCAGGGATTTTTGCAGCATCGAGTGATACTCATGACAGGGGTGATACACGCAGCAAACACAGCGTGAAAGGTGTCCGGACTTCCCTGTCTGAAACTTGACTCATGGCCGAGGCCGCGCAAAGTAACTTAAGCAAGATCGGCGTGCCAGAGCGGTTCTTGAATCAATTCCGACCACCGGCAATGCAATCGTTTGCGGTATTTTCATCGTCACAAAATCGTCATCCCGGCTTGCGATGATGCGGCTCAAGTGAACCCAGCCGTAACCCTGACCTGTAGCAGCTGCCGAGCCTGCGAGCCCTCATGAACCACAGCATCGACCAAAGCCATCGCGATCCGGACCTGTTCGGTCTGCTCTACGGTTTCAGTTTTCGCCCCGGCGAGCGTGGTCGGGAGATTGATTCGGCCAAGGCGTTGCGATGCCTGCAACAGCCGGACGACAGCGATGAATTCCTGTGGCTGCACCTGAACCTCGCGCACGCCGCGTGCGAGCGCTGGATGAAAAGCCATCTGGAACTGCCGGACGAGTTTTTCGAAGCCTTGCATGAAGGGTCTCGATCCACGCGCATCGAGCATGTGGATTCGGCGTTGCTGGCGGTGGTCAACGACGTGGTGTTCAACCTCAGCAGCATGGTTTCGTCGGATGTGTCGACGCTGTGGGTCTGCGCCCGCAGTCGCCTGATCATCAGCGCGCGCCTGCAACCGCTGCACTCGGTGGACAAGCTGCGCTCGTCGGTAAAGGCCGGCGAGTGCTTTCGCTCACCGCTGGAATTGCTCGTGCATTTGCTGCGCGATCAGGGCGAGGTGCTGACCCAGATCGTGCGCAAGACCAGCCTCAGTGTCGATCAGATCGAAGATGAGTTGCTGTCTTCGCGACTGTCGACCAACCGTGCAGAACTCGGTGCCAATCGCCGGGTGCTGGTGCGTCTGCAACGGTTGTTGGCGCTGGAGCCGGGTTCGCTATTGCGATTGCTCAACCGTCCGCCGCAATGGTTGCAGAAAGAAGACGTGAAGGAGCTTCGCAAGTCCACCGAAGAGTTTGCGCTGATCATCAACGACCTCACGGCGCTCGGAGAGCGGATCAAGCTGTTGCAGGAAGAGATCGCGGCCAACCTGAACGAGCAGAGCAACCGCACGCTGTTCACCCTGACGGTGGTGACGGTGCTGGCGTTGCCGATCAACATCATTGCCGGTTTTTTTGGCATGAACGTGGGTGGGGTGCCATTGTCGGAGGATCCGGAAGGGTTCTGGATTCTGGTGGCGCTGGTCGCGACGTTTACCGTGATTGCCGGGCGCTGGGCGTTCCGTAAGCGCCAGGATTATTGAGCCTCCCACACTGATCGTTCCCACGCTCCGCGTGGGAATGCATCCATTGACGCTCTGCGTCAACGCTGGACGCAGAGCGTCCGGGGCGGCATTCCCACGCAGAGCGTGGGAACGATCATGGCAGGGACCGTGGTGGATTCTGATTAACGGGAATGCAAAAATCCCAAACCCTGACCCAAGGCAGTCTCTCTGTAACATTTGGCAATGATCATGACGGACACTCCTTCCTGCCGGCCGAGGCCGTGGGCAACGTGCGTAACGACATGTACCTGACCAGCGAAACCATTCGCCTGATGGACAAGAACAAAGTCGGCAACTTCGACGCCGACACCAGAGGCAAACTGCAAATGTTCAAGCAACAGATCGACAACTCGACGCGCTTCATTCCGTTGTGGGTGAAGATCGCCGTGGCGATTGCGCTCGGGCTGGGCACCATGGTCGGCTGGAAGCGCATCGTGGTGACGGTCGGCGAGAAGATCGGCAAGACCCACCTGACCTACGCCCAAGGCGCCTCGGCAGAAACCGTGGCCATGCTGACCATCGGCGCGGCCGACATGTTCGGCTTGCCGGTGTCGACCACTCACGTGTTGTCGTCGGGTGTGGCCGGGAGCATGGTCGCCAACGGCGGCGGCTTGCAGATGAGGACCATCCGCAACCTGCTGATGGCCTGGGTGCTGACCTTGCCCGCCGCGATCCTGTTGTCGGGCAGCCTGTACTGGCTGTTCACCCAACTCTTCTAACCCCAACACATAACCCCTGTAGGAGCGAGGCTTGCCCGCGAAGGCGGTGTGTCAGTCGACAATATCGTTGAATGACACACCGCCTTCGCGGGCAAGCCTCGCTCCTACAAGGGGATTTTTTTGCGCGGGACAACGCATTTCGTCGCAAATTCAGGCGTTTGCCTTTTTATTGATCCACCACCCGCCGGATTGCACTTCAGTTTGCTAACGTGTGGCCGACTCTTAAGAGACTCGATGCATTCAGGAGTGGAATCGTGAATCTGTACATCAATCAGCTTCAACACAAAGCTGACTTCAAAGAAGCCATCTACGCCGGCGACATCTTCCTGAACACTCAACTGCGTGCGGCCAAAGAGCTGTGTGCGTTCGCCCAGGAAAGCATCACCGCCGCCTTCGACGGCGAGACCCGCCACCAGGCGCTGCACACGCTGATGCCGGTGGAAGAATTCGTGGTACTGGTGACGCGCCTCAAGGGCCAGTTCACCAACAGCCAGCGCGCCAAGGACCTGATCCTGTCGTTTATCGACGAGATCGGCGTCGACCCGCGCGAATACATTTTCGACGTGCCGCGCATTCGCGTGGTGCCGAACTATGACTACCTGCACGCCGGTGTCAGCTATGCCTACAAACCGCATCGCGACACGTGGTACGGCAGCGTCGATTGCCAGATCAACACCTGGATGCCGGTGCACACCATCAGCCCCGACCAGACCATGATGATCAACGCCGGCTACTTCGACGTGCCCGTGAAGAACACCTCCAGCGAATGGAGCCTCAACGACTGGATCAGCAACCAGCGGCACAAGGCCAAGGACAACCTCAAGGAGGAAGTCCGCGTGCACCCGGTGCCGATGGAAGCGATCAACACCGCGTCAGAAGTGCGCATCGCCGGCAACACCGGTGAGATGCTGATCTTCTCCGGCTCGCACTTGCACGGCACGGTCGCCAACCATACCAACCAGACCCGCTTCAGCGTGGACTTCCGCCTGATGCACCTCGACGACCTCAAGCACAAGCGCGGCGCAATCAACGTCGACAGCGCCTGCCCTGACGTCGGCGCCGGTTTCAAAGACTATTTCCACGCCCACGACTTCTCGAATTTCCAAGGAATCCAGCAATGACCAAGCGTCGCATCACGCCTGCCGAGGCCCAGTACAACGAAACCCGTGCCAACGTTCTGAAACGGGTCGATGCCGAGTACGTGGCCGACGCACCGTTCGTCTTCGCCAACCGCATCGGCGTGACCGCTGCGCTGTCGCGCATGGAACTGTTCAAGAAAGTCGCTGAAGTACCGGGCGCGATCATCGAGTGCGGCGTGTACAAGGGCAACTCGCTGATGCTGTACATGCACTTGTCGATGATTCTCGAGCCTTACGCGATCAACCGCTCGATCGTGGGCTTCGACACGTTCGAAGGCTTCCAGAGCATCGACAAGAAAGAAGACCCGGCCGACGTCAACGAGACCATGTTCTCCGACACCGACCAGTCGCTGATCCAGGACATGATCGACGCCAACGACCTGCTGCGCCCGGTCAACCGCATTCCGCGTTGCGAGCTGGTCAAGGGCGACATCGTCAAGACCGTGCCGGAGTGGGTCAAGACCCGTCCGGACCTGGTCGTGGCCATGCTGATCCTCGACACCGACCTGTACGAATCGACCAAAGTCGCGCTGGAAACTTTCCTGCCGTACATGCCAAAAGGCGCGATCGTGGTCCTGGACGAAGTGGCCTACCGCAACTTCCCGGGCGAAACCAAAGCCCTGCGTGAAGTGTTGGACCTGAACAAGATCGAACTCAAACGTCTGCCGTTTGATAGCTGCGTAGGTTATTTCCACGTCTAATACATAACCTCCTGTGGGAGTGAGCCTGCTCGCGATGAGGCCATAACAGTCAACATTACTGTTGACTGAACCACCGCTATCGCGAGCAGGCTCACTCCTACACATAATCTCCCTCCGATTATGTGTTGTGCTTCAGGTTGTGGACTGGATGACGTTTGCCAGCCAGTCCATGAACGCTCGCACCCGCAGCGGCAAATGCCGTTGCCGGGCGTAGAGCAGCGAGACCTCCATCGATGGTCCGCTGAACTGCGGTAACACCGCCACTAGATCACCGCGGCTCAAGTGCGACTGCATGCCCTTGACCGGCGCCTGAATCAATCCATCGGCACCTACAACAGCAAGGCTGATGAGGCGCAGGCCCTGGTCGCCGAAATCGAAAGCCTCGGCGCTCGGGCGGTGATGCTGCAACTCGATGTGAGCCAAAGCGAACGCTTTGAAGCATTCGCCACGCAAGTCGCCGACGTGTTGCGCAGCCGTTTTGATCGTCAGCACTTCGACTTCTTGCTCAACAACGCCGGCATCGGCCTGACCGCGAATTTTGTCGACACCACCGTCGCCCAGTTCGATTTGCTGATGAACATCCACCTGAAAGGGCCGTTCTTCCTCACTCAGCACCTGCTGCCGCTGATGGCTGACGGTGGACGCATCCTCAACGTCTCCAGCGGTCTGACCCGCTTCAGCCTGCCGGGTTACGGCGCTTACGCGGCAATGAAAGGCGCGATGGAAGTGCTGACCCGCTACCAGGCCAAGGAACTCGGTGCCCGCGGCATTTCCGTGAACACCCTGGCGCCGGGCGCCATCGAGACTGATTTCGGCGGCGGCACCGTGCGCGATAACAGCGACGTGAACAGCTACGTCGCCAGCAATACCGCGCTGGGTCGGGTGGGTCAGCCGGATGACATCGGGGCTGCGATTGCACTGCTGCTGGCGCCGGGCAGCCAGTGGATCAACGGCCAGCGCGTTGAAGCGTCGGGCGGGATGTTTTTGTAACTGAAACCTGTGGCGAGGGGGCTCGCCCCCGTTGGGCTGCGCAGCAGTCCTGAAGTCAGTCATCGAAGTTCTTCAGATAAAACTCGGTGACTGGTTTTAGGACTGCTGCGCAACCGAACGGGGCGATGCGGCGTACCGACAAGCCCCCTCGCCACAAAAACAACAGCGATCAACTGACTGCGCGAGGCATCAGGACGCGCTCGCGCACCACGTCATACGCCCAGTGATAAACGTAGGTGTACGGCAGGAAAAACAGCAACACCCCGATATCCAGCAAGAACGCCTGCCACAGGCTGACGTTCAGCCACCAGGCAATCAGCGGCACGCCCATCGCAACCAGCCCGCCTTCGAACATCAACGCATGGACAACCCGCACCCAAGCGTTGTGCACGATGCCGTAGCGTTTGAGCAAACGGTCGAACAGGCCGTTGAAGACCACGTTCCAGCCCAGAGCAAGTGCCGCAATCACAACGGTGACAGCGCCCATTTCAATCATCGGTTTGTCCATGATCCACGCCAGCAGCGGCGTACAGATCAGGATGGCCAGCACTTCGAAACCGATGGCCTGGAAAATACGTTCAGTGATGGATTTGTTGGCGCTCATGATCAGGACTCCCTGAGTGACTGTGGTTGCCATGATCCGGCCTCACGCCGATACTTCCTAACCAATAACCATCGATCAAGGCGATAGTTCATGGCGTCTCAGGAAGTGTTACAAGCGTTTGTCCAGGCGGCGACGCAAGGCTCGTTTTCCGCGGCAGCACGCAAACTGGGGCGCAGTCAGTCGACCATCAGTGCAGCGGTCGCGAGCCTTGAAATCGATCTGAACCTGGTCCTGTTCGACCGCAGCAGCCGCAAGCCGAGCCTGACCCCGGCCGGGCACGTGATGCTGCAGCGGGCCGAGGAGATCCTGGCCGCCACCAGCCGCCTGGAAATGACTGCCAGCCAACTGTCCCAAGGGGTTGAGCCGAAGCTGACGGTGGCGATTTCCGACACCTATCAGTCCGACCGTTTCGAAGCGGCGCTGAGTGCTTTCGATCAGCGTTATCCGGACCTTGAACTCGAATGCCTGATCGCTGAATGCGATGACCTGGTGGCCTTGGTGCAAAGCGGTCGGGCACATGTGGCCTTCGCCGAAAAGCAGGACAGTTACCCGCCGGACCTAGTCAGCTCGACCGTGGAGGAACGGACGGAGATAGCCCTGTTTGTGTCCCGCGAGCATCCGTTGGCGGCGCTGAGCCTCGTCGATCAGGATGTGTTGCAACAGCATCGGGAATTGCGGCTGGCGACGATCGTCAATCCGTATGAAAGCCGTGCGAAAGGCCGCGTCTGGTCCGCGCCGAGTTACCTGATGCTGCTGGAAATGGCCCAGGGCGGGTTTGGCTGGGCGCCGTTGCCGCGATGGCTGGTGGAGCGGTTTGGCCCGGGGACATTGCAGGAGTTGGACGTGCGCGGCTGGCCGAAACCGGTTTTTGTCGATGCGTTGTGGTCGCGGCTGCATCCGCCGGGGCCGGCGGGGAGCTGGTTGCTCGGCAAGATGCTGGAGTGAAGGTCCTTCGGCCCTTTTCGCGGGCAAGCCACGCTCCCACAGGGATTGGTGGCGTATGCAGATTTTGTGATCGACGAGGTCCCTGTGGGAGCGGGCTTGCCCGCGATGGGGCCAGCGAACTGGGAGTGTCATAAATTTTGTGTTCGGGCATAACATGTAGCAGAGGTGCATGTATGCCAACCAAAAAGAAACCGGCCCGTGAGGCCCAGCGTGACC
>NZ_JBIWAF010000024.1:15786-89874 GCF_044759925.1 Pseudomonas sp. NPDC099000 | reverse complement strand
GTCGTCTGTCGGGGCCTGGAAGAAGTAGTTGAAGCCGATGTCATACAGGGTGGCGCTGGAGGCGTTGCTGGTGATGTGACCGCCCAGGTCCGAATCTTTCAGGTTCGTGCGCATCACCATGGCCATCGCGTTCCAGCGTACCAGCGAGCGAATGCGGCGTTCCATGAACAGGTCGCCAGGCATGCGTGCTTCGTGGGTAACTGGAATGGTGTTGCGGTATGGCGTGGTGATGGCGTAAGGCAACTGCGAACCGCTGCGGGTTGCGAGTTCACCCATACGGGTCATCAGATAGTGAGCGCGGTCTTCGCCTTCTTTGTCGAGAACCGATTCCAGGGCGTCCAGCCATTCCTGGGTTTCGACGGGATCGAGGTCTTGCATGGCTTGCTCCAGGGCGGAAAGGCTTCCAGAATCGGTTGCCTGAGTTTGCGACTGGCCTTGTGGGCAGACGATATAAATTCTTGGATTGCCGAGTGGTAGGTTCCGGCGGCGTGTAGTTTTACTACAAATCATCGGGCATTTCAGCTATCCGAATGTATATACGAGTAGTAAAACTACAGATGAGCGGCTTGTGGCCTCCGGCTGCGTTGTGAGAATAATCGTTAAGGTTGGTCTTTTGCCAACCGAAAAAGGTGAAAGCTTGATGCTGTCTGCCAAAAATAAAGAAATTTCAGCTATTTCTAACCTTTGTTCGACAGTCGATCACGTAGTGCGATTTGAAAATTCACTACATGCCGTCCTCTACACGCCGATCAAGGATAGACCATGAGCCTCCCTGTGCTTGCCGAACTGCCCGGCATTCTCCTGCCGTTTGTCACCCGCGCCGAGCAGTCGTTCCGCACCGCCATTGCCGAGCTGGAAGACGACCATGGCCTGTCTGCCTGGACGCCGGAACGCTGGGCGCAATTCGCCCGCGTTACCGCCGCCAGCGATTTCGTGACCGAACAGAGTGTGCGTGACCCCTTGATGTTGCTGGCGCTGGTGCAGTCCGGCGAACTGGACCGCAGCTTCGCGCCCGGCGAGTTGTGCGGGCAGATCGCGGCGGCGGCGAATGCGGCCGAAACCGAAGATGAACTCGGTCGCGCCTTGCGCCGTCAGCGCACCCGTCAGCAAGTGCGGATCATCTGGCGCGACCTGACTCGCCAGGCCGACTTGGTCCAGACCTGCCGCGACCTCTCGGACATGGCCGATGCGAGCATCGATCAGGCCTATCAGTGGTTGTACGCGCGGCATTGCCAGCAGTTCGGCGTGCCGACCGGCCGGCGCAGCGGCGAGCCGCAGCAGATGGTCATCCTCGGCATGGGCAAGCTCGGCGCCGTGGAGCTCAACCTGTCGTCGGACATCGACCTGATCTTCGCCTACCCCGAGGGCGGCGAAACCGTCGGCGTCAAACGCTCACTGGATAACCAGGAATTCTTCATTCGTCTCGGCCAGCGCCTGATCAAGGCGCTGGACCCGATGACCGTCGACGGTTTTGTGTTTCGCGTCGACATGCGCCTGCGGCCCTACGGTTCGGCCGGCGCATTGGTGCTGAGCTTCAACGCACTGGAACAGTATTACCAGGACCAGGGCCGCGACTGGGAACGCTACGCGATGATCAAGTCGCGAGTGGTGGCCGGCGATCAAGTGGCCGGCGCGCAATTGCAAGACATGCTGCGCCCGTTCGTCTACCGGCGTTACCTCGACTTCTCGGCGATCGAAGCGCTGCGCACCATGAAGCAGCTGATCCAGCAGGAAGTGCGGCGCAAGGGCATGGCCGACAACATCAAGCTCGGCTCCGGCGGCATCCGCGAAGTGGAGTTTATCGCCCAGGCGTTTCAGCTGATCCACGGCGGTCGCGACCTGAGCTTGCAGCAACGTCCTCTATTAAAAGTACTGAGCACCCTGGAAGGTCAGGGTTACCTGCCGCCGGCGGTGATCAGCGAACTGCGCGAAGGCTACGAATTCCTGCGTTACACCGAGCACGCGATCCAGGCGATTGCCGACCGCCAGACTCAGATGCTGCCGGACGGCGCGCAGGATCAGGCGCGCATTGCCTTTATGTTGGGCTTTGCCGACTGGGAGGCTTTCCATGAGCAATTGATGTACTGGCGGGGCCGCGTGGCGTGGCACTTCGGTCAGGTGATTGCCGATCCCGATGAAGATGAAGGCACGGAAAGCGAAGTGGTGGTCGGCGGTGAATGGCTGCCGCTGTGGGAAGAAGCCCAGGATGAAGAAGCCGCCTGCCGCCAGTTGGAAGAGGGCGGTTTTGCCGATGCCACCAAGGCCCTGAAAGCGTTGGCCGGTTTGCGCGGCAGCCCGCAGTTGCGCGCGATGCAACGCTTGGGGCGCGAACGCCTCGATGCGTTTATTCCGCGGTTGCTGGCTCAGGCTGTCGAACACGCCAATCCGGATCTGGTGCTGGAGCGTGTGCTGCCGCTGGTTGAAGCGGTGGCCCGCCGTTCGGCGTATCTGGTGCTGCTGACCGAGAACCCCGGCGCGCTGCGACGTTTGCTGACCTTGTGCGCCGCGAGCCCGTGGATCGCCGAGCAGATCACCCGCTTCCCGCTGCTGCTCGACGAATTGCTCAACGAAGGCCGGTTGTTCAAGCCGCCCCAGGCGCCGGAACTGGCCGCCGAATTGCGCGAGCGTCTGACCCGGATTCCCGAAGACGACCTTGAACAGCAAATGGAAGCCCTGCGCCATTTCAAACTGGCGCACCGCTTGCGGGTTGCTGCTTCGGAAATCGCCGGCAGCCTGCCGCTGATGAAGGTCAGCGATTACCTGACCTGGCTGGCTGAAGCGATCCTCGAACAAGTGCTGGCCCTGGCGTGGCGCCAGACCGTGGCCAAATACGGCACGCCACTGCGCACCGATGGCACCTTGTGCGATCCGGGCTTCATCATTGTCGGTTATGGGAAAGTCGGCGGCCTGGAACTGGGGCATGGTTCGGACCTTGACCTGGTGTTCATCCATGATGGCGACCCGCAGGCGGAAACTGACGGCCCGAAACCTATCGACGGCGCGCAATTCTTCACCCGGCTGGGGCAGCGGATCATTCACTTGCTCACGGCCCAGACCAACTCCGGTCAGCTATATGAAGTGGACATGCGTCTGCGGCCGTCCGGTGCGTCGGGGTTGCTGGTGAGTTCGCTCGGTGCGTTTGCCCGGTATCAGGAAAATGAAGCCTGGACCTGGGAACATCAGGCGCTGGTGCGGGCGCGGGTACTGGTGGGCTGTCCAGACGTTGGCCGTGCGTTCGAGAAAGTCCGCGCGGCGATATTGGGCAAGCCACGGGACCTGGCGATCTTGCGTCAGGAGGTCAGCGAAATGCGCGCCAAGATGCGCGATAACCTCGGCAGCAAGAGCACCGCGGCCGGCACAGCGGCAAATGCCTTCGAGGCCACGGCGCCGTTCGATCTCAAGCAGGACGCCGGAGGTATCGTCGATATTGAATTTATGGTGCAATACGCGGCCTTGGCGTGGTCCGAAACACACCCGCCATTGCTGCGCTGGACCGATAACATCCGAATTCTGGAAGAGCTGGAACACGAAGGGCTGATGCCCGCCGAAGACGCCAGCCTGCTGCGCGAGGCCTACAAAGCCTACCGCTCCGCCGCGCACCGGCAGGCCTTGCAGAAGGACGCCGGGGTGATACCGGGTGATCAGTTTGCGGATGAGCGCCGGCAGGTATTGCGGATCTGGCGTGAGCTGGGGTTAAGCTGAAACCGGATAGTTGTAACACTGGATATCCAATGTAGGAGCGAGCCTGCTCGCGAAGGCGGAGTGTCAGTCGACATCGATGTTGGATGTGACGACCCCATCGCGAGCAGGCTCGCTCCCACAGTGATCTGCGGTGAATTGCAGAAGTAAGGCAGAACGCAAAACCCTGTAGGAGCGAGCCTGCTCGCGATGGCGGAGTGTCAGTCGCCATCGATGCCGGATGTGCCGGCCCCTTCACGGGCAAGCCACGCTCCCACAGTGGATTTGTGGTGATTTGTAGATTGAGGCAGCTAAGCTGCAGCACTGGATGTGCACCAATACCCATGTGGGAGCGGGCTTGCCCGCGATAGCGGAGTGACAGTCGACAGTAATGTTGGATGTGATGATCCCATCGCGAGCAAACAGGCTCCCACAGTGATTCTCGAGGCGGGGAGGCGTATGCCTCCCCGGTTCGTTTATGGAAACCACATGAAAATTCTGATCGTTGGGCCCAGTTGGGTCGGTGACATGGTGATGGCGCAGACACTGTTTCAGTGTCTCAAGCAACGCCACCCGCAATGCGAAATCGACGTCCTGGCCCCCGAATGGAGCCGGCCGATCCTGGAGCGCATGCCCGAAGTCCGTCAGGCCTTGAGCTTTCCGCTCGGCCACGGCGCCTTGGAGCTGGCGACGCGTCGGCGCATCGGCAAATCCCTGGCCGGCCAGTACGACCAGGCGATCCTGCTGCCAAACTCCTTGAAGTCGGCGCTGGTGCCGTTCTTCGCCGGGATCCCGAAACGCACCGGCTGGCGTGGCGAGTTCCGCTACGGCCTGCTCAATGACGTGCGCACGCTGGATAAAGAACGTTATCCGCTGATGATCGAGCGTTTCATGGCGCTGGCTTATGAGCGCGGTGCCGAACTGCCGACGCCGTATCCACGGCCGAGCCTGCAGATCGACCCGGTCACCCGCGAGGCGGCGCTGGCCAAGTTCGGCCTGACCCTCGACCGCCCGGTGTTGGCCCTGTGCCCCGGCGCCGAGTTCGGCGAATCCAAGCGCTGGCCGTCCGAGCACTACGCCAAGGTCGCCGAAGCGAAGATCCGCGAAGGCTGGCAAGTCTGGTTGTTCGGTTCGAAAAACGATCACGCTGTTGGCGAGGACATCCGCGCGCGGCTGATTCCCGGCCTGCGCGAAGAGTCGATGAACCTCAGCGGCGGCACCTCCCTGGCTGAAGCCATCGACCTGATGTCCTGCGCCGATTCGGTGGTGTCCAACGACTCCGGCCTGATGCATGTCGCCGCCGCGTTGAACCGCCCGCTGGTGGCGGTCTACGGTTCGACGTCGCCGGGTTTCACGCCGCCTCTGGCCGAGCACGTCGAGATTGTGCGCCTGGGCATCGAATGCAGCCCGTGCTTCGATCGCACCTGCCGCTTCGGTCATTACAACTGCCTGCGACAGCTCATGCCGCAAGCAGTGAACGAAGCCTTGCAGCGGTTGCAGGGCACTGTGGTCGAGGTCAAATAGTTTGCGCGTTCTGCTGATCAAGACATCTTCGCTGGGCGACGTGATTCACGCGTTGCCGGCGTTGACCGACGCGGCGCGGGCGATCCCCGGCATCACGTTCGACTGGGTGGTGGAAGAAGGCTTCGCCGAAATCCCGACCTGGCACCCGGCCGTGGGCAAGGTGATCCCGGTGGCGATCCGTCGCTGGCGCAAAAACATCTGGCAGACCATTAAAAGTGGTGAGTGGAAGCGCTTCAAGCAAAGCGTTCGTGCCGCCCCATACGATCTGGTGATTGACGCTCAGGGCCTGCTGAAAAGCGCCTGGCTGACGCGCTATGTCAAAGCGCCGGTCGCCGGCCTCGACAAGGACTCGGCGCGCGAACCCATCGCCGCACGTTTCTATTCCCGTCGCCTGGCCGTGGGCCGTGGGCAACACGCGGTCGAGCGGGTGCGTCAATTGTTCGCCCTGGCGTTGGGCTACGACCTGCCCAAAGGCCTGGGCGATTACGGCCTGAACGTCGAGCGTCTGGTGGAACTGCCGCGCAAGAATCCCTACGTGCTGTTTCTGCACGGCACGACGTGGGACACCAAACACTGGCCGGAAGCCTATTGGCGCGAACTGGCTGAGCGCGTTGGCTATCTCGGCGTTGCCGTGAAGCTGCCGTGGGGCAATCCCATCGAAAAAGCCCGGGCCGAGCGCATTGCCGCAGGGTTCCGGCATGTCGAAGTGCTGCCCAAACTGAACCTGGCGGGTGTCGGCAAAGTACTGGCCGGCGCTCAAGCCTGCGTGGCCGTGGACACCGGCCTGGGCCACTTGGCCGCCGCGCTCGACGTACCGACCCTGTCGCTGTTCGGCCCGACCAACCCGGGGCTGACCGGCGCCTACGGCAAGGCGCAGATTCACATCGCCAGCGACTTCCCCTGCGCCCCGTGCCTGCAAAAGAAATGCACCTATCAACCGACGGCCGAAGATGCCCGTCAGTTCGATCTGAAACGCGAGTGGCCCCTGTGCTTCACGCGTCTGAATCCCGAGCGTGTCGCGACCCGACTGAGCACGTTGTTACTGGCTGAGGAGCTGCGCTGATGCAATTGGCATTCGTCTTGTACAAGTACTTTCCGTTTGGGGGCTTGCAGCGTGACTTCATGCGCATCGCCCTGGAATGCCAGCAACGCGGCCATCAGATTCGCGTCTACACGCTGATCTGGGAAGGCGATGTCCCGCCCGGTTTCGAAGTGCTGGTGGCACCGGTCAAGGCGTTCTTCAACCATCGGCGCAACGAAAAACTCAGCGAATGGATGGAGGCGGACCTGGCCAAGCGTCCCGTGGACCGTCTGATCGGCTTCAACAAGATGCCCGGGCTGGACGTTTACTACGCCGCCGACGGCTGTTTCGAAGACAAGGCGCAGAACCTGCGCAACTCGCTGTACCGTCGCTGGGGCCGCTACCGGCACTTCGCCGAGTACGAGCGCGCGGTGTTCGCCAGGGACGCCAAGACGGAAGTGCTGATGATTTCAGAGGTCCAGCAACCGCTGTTCATCAAGCATTACGACACGCCGCTGGAACGCTTCCATTTGCTGCCGCCGGGTATTTCCCAGGACCGTCGCGCGCCAGCCAATGCCGCTGAAATCCGTGCCGATTTCCGTCGCGAATTCAACCTCAAGAACGATGACCTGCTACTGGTGCAGATCGGCTCCGGGTTCAAGACCAAGGGCGTGGATCGCAGCCTCAAGGCGCTGGCCGCGTTGCCCGCTGATCTGAAGAAACGCACCCGGCTGTTTGTAATTGGCCAGGATGACCCCAAATTATTCCAGATGCAGAGCGCCACCCTTGGGCTCGGCGACAACGTGACGTTCCTCAAGGGCCGCAGCGATATCCCGCGTTTCCTGCTCGGTGCCGACCTGTTGATCCACCCGGCGTATAACGAAAACACCGGGACCGTGTTGCTCGAAGCCCTGGTGGCCGGGTTGCCGGTCTTGGTGAGCGCGGTCTGTGGTTACGCCCATTACATCGCCGAGGCCGACGCAGGCCTGGTGTTGGACGAACCGTTCGATCAGGCGCAACTGACGCAGTACCTGACCGGCATGTTGAACGACGCTCAAGCACGGGCGGCCTGGGGCCGCAACGGTCTGGCCTTCGCTGAGACGGCCGACCTCTACAGCATGCCGCAGCACGCGGCCGATGTGATTCTGGCGGAGCACGCTTAATGAAGTTGATGCTGGCTGAACCGTTCAAGAGCCTTTGGGCCGGACGCGATGCGTTCACCGAAGTCGAAGGCTTGCAGGGCGAGGTTTACCGTGAACTGGAAGCGCGCCGGACCTTGCGCACAGAAGTGAACGGCAATGGTTTTTTCGTGAAGATCCACCGTGGCATCGGCTGGGGCGAGATCTTCAAGAACCTGCTGACGGCCAAGCTGCCGGTACTCGGCGCGGGTCAGGAGTGGAAGGCCATTCAGCGCCTGAAAGAAGTCGGCGTGCCGACCATGACCGCCGTCGCTTACGGCGAGAAGGGCAGCAATCCGGCGGATCAGCACTCGTTTATCGTCACTGAAGAGCTGGCGCCCACCGTCAGTCTTGAAGACTTCAGCATCGACTGGGTCAAGAACCCGCCCGAGCCCAAACTCAAGCGCGCACTGATCGCCGAAGTCGCGCGCATGACCGGCATGATGCACCGCGCCGGGGTCAACCACCGCGACTGCTACATCTGCCACTTCTTGCTGCACACCGATAAACCGGTGACGGCTGAGGACTTCAAGCTCTCGGTGATCGACCTGCACCGCGCCCAGACCCGTCCGACGATCACGCAGCGCTGGCGCAACAAGGATCTGGCGGCGCTGTACTTTTCGGCCCTGGACATCGGCCTGACCAAGCGCGACAAACTGCGATTCCTCAAAGGCTATTTCCAGCGGCCCTTGCGCCAGATTCTGGGTGAGGAAGCCGGATTGCTCGCCTGGCTCGAAGGCAAGGCCAACAAACTCTACGACCGTAAACAGCGATACGGGGATGCGCTCTGATGCCGGGTTGGAAACTGGAACCTGCTTACAGCGATCTGGCGGAAGATTTTGGCAGCCTGGAAGCGGTGTTCGCGCTTCAAGGCGAGCGCCTGACCCGCGACCCGTTGTCTGAGGTCATCCGCGTCAGTCGCAATGGCGTCAACTATTACGTCAAGCGCTACGTGGGCGCCGGCAAAGGCCTGCGCCGTTATTTGGGCAAGCCTCGGGTCAAGGCTGAATGGCAGAACCTCAAGCGCTTCGCCAAGTGGGGTATTCCAACCGCTGAAGTGGTTGCCTGGGGTCTGGAGCGGCGCGGCGCGGCGTATGCCCGTGGCGCGATGATCACCCGCGAATTGCCCAACACCGAAGACTTGTCGGCCCTTGCCGACCGCCACGATCCCAAGCTGGCGGACCGCGCCTGGGTCGATACCGTCAGTCGGCAGTTGGCCGGTTACACCCGGACCATGCACGACAACCGTTTCACCCATAACGATTTGAAGTGGCGCAACCTGCTGATCGACGATGAGGCCAAGCTGTTCCTGATCGATTGCCCCAACGGCGATTTCTGGCGCGGCTTCTGGCTCAAGTACCGGATCACCAAGGACCTGGCCTGCCTCGACAAGGTGGCGAAATATCACCTGTCGGCCACCCAGCGCCTGCGCTTTTACCTGCAATACCGCCAGCGTGACCGGCTGAACGTCGACGACAAAAAACGCATTCGGCACGTGGTGAGATTCTTCGAGGGACGCGAATGACTGATTTTCTGGCCGCTGAAGACCGTGCGCTGCTTGAGCGTCATGGCCTCGGCACTTTTGACGCACTCTGGGCCAAGCAGCTCGACGCGGTGGATGAACCCAACACCGTCGGTGGCGGCTGGAGCAGTGTGTTTCGGCTGGATCTGGAAGGTCATGGCTACTACCTCAAGCGCCAGAGCAACTACCTGACGCGCACCTTCCATGCGCCGTTCGGCGAACCAAGTTTTGCCCGGGAGTTTCGCAACATCAGTCGTTATCAGAAGCTGGGTATTCCAGCGCTGAAAGCGGCGTTTTTTGGTGAGCGCAAAGTCGACGGGGAAGTACGGGCGGTTCTGCTGACGCGCGCGCTGGACGGTTGGGATGACCTGGATTCGCTGTTGCAGCGCTGGTCGGACCTGAGCGAAGCGCAACACTCGGCCATCATGAAAGCCTGCGGCGAACTGGCGCGGCGCCTGCACGGCGTGCGTCAGCTTCACGGTTGCTTCTACCCCAAGCACATTTTTCTGCAGGCCACGGGCGACGGTTATCAGGCGCAGTTGATCGACCTGGAAAAGACCCGGCCGTTGCTGTTCGGTCAGCGTGACCGGATCAAGGACCTGGAACCGTTGCTGCGCCGAGCACCGGAGTGGACTGAAGCGCAATTGCGCGAGTTGCTGGCGGTTTATGTGGATCAGCCGCGGGACAGTTCGCTGGTGGACACTTGGGTTTCGCGCCTGACCGCGCGGCGCAGTCGCAAGGAGACGCGCTGATGCAGTTGTCTGAACTGAAAAACGCCGGTCGCAACCCAAGCCTGCCGATGAGCATTTCGCTGGCCGATGCCGCCGGGCCCGCCGAGTTGCAGTTGCTGAGCTTGTTGCGCGTGTTGCCGGGGCAGCGTTATGTCGGCGCCGGCGTGTGGCGCGGTCGGCCGGTGCTGGCCAAGTTGTTGGTCGGCGGCAAGGCGGCGCGGCATTTTCAGCGTGAACTGGACGGCGTGCGGTTGCTCGCCGATCAAGGGCTGACCACGCCGCAGTTGCTGGTGGACGGCCTGAAAGAGGGCGAGGGCGGCTGGTTGCTGTTCGATTTCCTTGAGGGCGCCGAGAGCCTGGGGGATACCTGGAAACAGGTCGAACATTTGCCGGTGCTGGCGGATATGCAGGGGGCCGTGCTCGCCGAGGCGTTGGGCGCTATCGGCCAAATGCATCGCAAGGGGCTCTGGCAGGAAGACCTGCACCTGGACAATCTCCTGCGTCAGCGAGGTCGGCTGTACCTGATCGATGGCGGCGGCGTCTGCGCTGAAACCCCGGGCCAGCCGCTGTCGCGGCAGAAAGTCCTGGAAAACCTCGGCGTGTTTTTCGCCCAGTTGCCCAAGTCGCTGGAACCGTTCACCGAAGAATTACTGGTGTATTACCTGTTGAGCAATGGCGAGCATGCCTTGCCGATGGAAGCGTTGCAGAAGCAGATCGACAAGGTTCGCAGCTGGCGTTTGAAGGATTACCTGATCAAGGTGGGCCGCGAGTGTTCGTTGTTCAGCGTCCAGCGCGGGGCTTCTGGCTTGCGGGCTATTCGTCGCGACGAAGAAGCGGCGATGCTGCCGGTGCTGGAGCAGGCCGATGCTTTGCTCGATCAGGGCCATCTGTATAAGACCGGTGGCGCGGCGAGCGTAGGAAAAGTCGAGGTTGATGGTCGGACGCTGGTGATCAAACGCTACAACATCAAAGGCTTTGCGCACTGGCTAAAGCGCTTTTGGCGCCCGAGCCGTGCCTGGCACTCGTGGCGCGAAGGCAATCGCCTGACGTTCCTCGGTATCGCCACGCCCAAACCGTTGGCGCTGCTGGAAAAGCGTTTTCTCTGGCTGCGCAGCCGGGCGTACTTGATCACCGAGTATCTGCCGGGGCCGGACATCATCGAACGCTTCGCGCCGTACGTTGAAAGGGGCGATGCGCCCGAGGCTGAGTTGGTGGCGCTGGATCATTTGTTTGCCGAGCTGATTCGCGAACGCATCAGCCATGGGGATTTCAAGGGCCATAACCTGTTCTGGCAGCAGGATCGCTGGGCGCTGATCGATCTGGATTCGATGTGTCAGCATGGTTCTGTGGGCAGTTTTGCACCGGCGTATGCGCGGGACCGGGCGCGGTTCATGCGTAACTGGCCTGAGAGCAGCGCGCTGTATCAGGTCATTGATCAGCGTCTGCCCAAAGATATCTCTGGCGCGGCCTGAGTCGGGTCTTCGACCCTATCGTCGGAACGCCGCCCGGAGCAGGCTCGCTCCCACAGGGTTTCTGTGTTCACCGCAGATCAAATGTAGGAGTGAGCCTGCTCGCGATGGGGCCGAAACAGACACCCGAGATTAAGAGGACAAGTTCTTGTGAACTGTCCTACACGATCCACAGACCCCATGAACTGTGCCCTGAATAGCCACGATGCTAGTTTGCCTGACGTTCACGGAGGGCAGACTTTGACCATAAAAACGGCTGTTGCGATCGGTGCTTTCTCACTGGCTTTATCCGGCTGCGGGACCGCACTGACGGTGCTGCAGGATGACGAAGACGCCGCTCGCGGCCTGCGCAAGCAAAAAACCTACTGCCAATCCATTCCCCGCATCTACAGCGGCCTGGCCTACGACTTCTGCATCCTGAATGCCCCGCCCGATCCCACCGGCGTCCTCGTCCCCTTCGTATTGCTGGACCTGACCCTGTCGGGTGTCATGGACACCGTTTCCTTGCCCTACACGATTTACCGCCAGGCTATCGACGGCAATCTCGGTATTTACTGGCGGGCAGGCCGTCGGTAGCTCTTTTGTATTACGGCGGGTCATGTGTCTAGTCCTGAAACAGGTTTTCACTGTTTCAGAAAGCGAAAAGCCCCGATGAACTCACCGAGGCTATAGCGCCGACCGGGATCTCCCAGTCCATTTGAGCAGGAGCCTATGTCGACGTCTTTCTGCTGTCAACGCGTGAGCTTGCTGCTTGCCACTTCCCGCTAGAGGCTTGCCGTCGCTTTTAAGCTATAATCCCGCCCTTTAGCTGTCTCTCGCCCCTTGCGAGGGGCACATTAATTTTTGAGGCGCTTGTCGCCTGCATGCAGACTAAAGAGGCTAGACCCCTGTGGCATTGACGATTCTTGGCCTGTCCGGCGCCCTTAGCCATGATCCTTCCGCAGCCTTGTACATCGACGGCAAGCTGGTCGCGGCGGCTGAAGAAGAGCGCTTTGTGCGCGATAAACATGCAAAGAACCGCATGCCTTACGAATCGGCGAAGTTCTGCCTCGAGCAGGCAGGCATCAAGCCGTCCGACGTTGATGTGGTCGCGATTCCGTTCGCCCCGATCAGCCTGTTCGGCAAGGCGCGCTGGCACTACGCCAAGCGTTACTGGTACGCCCCGGACCGCGCCCTCGACGCGATCCTGATGGGCAACCGTCGCTACAAGCGCTATCGCAACAAGATCGTCTGGTGCCTCGAGCAACTGGGCTTCGATCCGAAGAAAATCAAGATCGAGCCGGTCGAACACCACTTGGCCCACGCCTCCAGCGCTTACCACTGCTCCGGTTTCAAAGAGAAAACCGCGATCCTCGGGATCGACGGCAAGGGTGAGTACGCCACGACCTTCTTCGGTTACGGCGAAAACGGCAAGATTCACAAGATCAAGGAATTCTTCGATCCAGACTCTCTCGGCGGCCTGTACGGCGCGATCACCGAGTTCCTCGGTTTCGAGATGCTCGACGGTGAGTTCAAGGTCATGGGCATGGCGCCCTACGGCGATGCCAGCAAATACGATTTCTCGCGTCTGGCCTCGTTCGAGAACGGCGAGCTGGTGATCAACACCGACTACGCCAACGTCATCGGCCTGCGTCGTTATAAAGAGAAGGGCAAGGGTTTCTACTTCTCGCCGAAGCTGATCGAGTGGCTGGGTCCGAAGCGCGAAGGCGACATCGCCGACGAGCCGTACATCCACTACGCCGCGAGCATGCAAGCGCTGTTCGAAAAGATCGCGCTGCAGATGATCGACTTCTACCTGGGCGACGTGCTCAAGGAAACCGGCAAGCTTGCCTACGCCGGCGGCTGTGCCTTGAACGTCAAGCTCAACCAGAAAATCATCGCTCGCGATGACGTCAAAGAGTTGTTCGTGCAGCCTGCTTCCGGTGATGCCGGGACCGCGGTTGGCGCGGCAGCTTATGTGTCCCACGCCCGTGGCGTGCCGGTCGAGAAGATGGAACACGTCTACCTCGGCCCGTCGTACAGCAACGAAGACGTCGTCGCGGCATGCGCCCGTCACCCGAGCAAGCCGGTGTGGCGCAAGCTCGAAAACATGCCGGAAAACATCGCCAAGATCATGGTCGATGGCAACCCGGTGGCCTGGTTCCAAGGGCGCATGGAGTTCGGTCCGCGTGCCTTGGGCGGTCGTTCGATCATCGGTTGCCCGAGCGCGACCGGCGTGGCTGACCGCATCAACCACCAGATCAAGTTCCGCGAGCGCTGGAGGCCTTTCTGCCCGTCGATGCTCGACACCGTGGCTCCGCAGATGATCAAGATCGATCATCCGGCGCCGTTCATGACCTTCACCTTCGAAGTGGCTGAAGAATGGAAGACCCGCGTGCCGGAAGTCGTCCACGAAGACGGCACTTCCCGGGCCCAGGTGCTCAAGCGCGAATACAACCCGCGCTACTACGACATGATGAAGGCGCTGGAAGTACTGACCGGCAACGGCGTGTCGCTGAACACCTCGCTCAACCGTCGTGGCGAGCCGATGATCTGCTCGCCGACCGACGCGCTGAACATGTTCTTCGGTTCCGATCTACAGTATCTGATCATGGAAGACATCCTGGTGGTCAAAGAGGGCGCCAACGCTTATGACACGCTCGGCTGAACGCCATGTGTTGCAGTTCTGCCACGGCTATGACGGGCCGTTCCTGGACTGCGCCCGGCAGTACGCCAGCCTGTTCGCGGGGACCGGTTATCGCGTGACCACGGTCTTTTTGACCGGGGCCGCCGATAGCGAAGTCGCCGCGAACTGCGCTTCCGATGAAGTGCTGTTCATGGAATACAGCTCCAAGGCCATTCGTGGCCTGAAGCTGGGTGCCATCGGCGATCTGCGCAAGATCGCCGCTTCGCGCAATTTCAGTTTCTGCATTGCTCACCGCTTCAAGCCGATCTACATCGCCTTGCTCGGCACGTCGTTGCCAGTGATTGGCGTGCATCACGCGTTTGACGATTACAAGCGCGGCACCCGCAAACTGTTCGCGCATATTTTCCGCAAGCGCCTGAGCCTGCTCGGGGTCTCCGATGCGGTGCGTGACGACATGCGCCGTTGCCTGCCGAAGTGGCCGGCCGGGCGGATTCAGACGCTTTATAACCGTGTCGATGTGCCGGCGTTGCAGACCAGCCAGGTGTCGGTGCGCGAAGCCCGGGAAACCCTCGGTCTGTCGGCGGATGCCTGGATTGTCGGCAACGTCGGGCGGCTGCACCCGGACAAAGACCAGACCACGCTGCTGCATGGATTTGCCGAGGCATTGCCGAGCTTGCCGGCCAATAGCCAATTGGTGATCCTCGGCAGCGGTCGACTGGAACAGGACCTCAAGGCCCTGGCCCGTGAACTGGGTATCGGCGATCGCGTGCTGTTTCTCGGTCAAGTGCCGGATGCCCGTCGCTACTTCCGTGCCTTCGATGTGTTTGCCCTGAGTTCTGATCACGAACCCTTCGGCATGGTGCTGCTCGAAGCCATGGCCGCCGGCGTACCGTTGCTCGCCACCGCGTGCGGTGGGGCGAAGGAGGTCGTCGAAGGCGTGGGCATTCTTTTCCCGCTGGGCGATGCCGAACACTTGGCCCAAGGGCTGCAACATCTGGCCGCGATGGACGACCAGCAACGTCACCAGTGTGCCGAGCTGATGCTCGATCGCCTGCGTGAGCGTTTCTCCGACCGCGCGGTACGCGATGCTTTCTGGCATTTGCCGCACGTCACAGAACTGGCACCGAGGGGCTGATGCTCAACCGATTTCAAGGCTGGCGCGAACGTGGCTGGGCGGTGGTCGACGCCTCGACTTATGCACAGGCCTGGCAACGTTTTGGTGGCAGCGTCGCGACCCATCCCCTGGTGGTTGAACGCCTTGCACAGTTGGCCGACATCCCGGTGCGTTACTTGGCCTGGGAGCAAAACGGTGAAGTGAAAGCCGCTATTCCGACCTGGGGTCGCGACCTGGCACTGTCCAAAGACGTGCTCAAGCGTCGCGGTAAAAAGGGCTTGTTCGACCTCGGCAATGCCGAGTTGATCCTGCCGGCCGCCGCTGATGCTCAAGCGCCACTTCGTCATCGCGGACGATACTTGTCTGCGCTCAGCGAAGGCCGTTTCACCGACATCAAGTTGCAGAGCGAACAACTGGCCATGGCCCGCACGCCGGAAGAGCTGTCGAAGAAGTTTCGCTACAACCAGCGCCGTGAATTGCGTCTGCTGGAAGAGGCGGGTGGGGTGGTGCGGCCGGTCGCCGAGTTCTCCAGCACTGAGCTGGCCGCGATCTACTGCGACCTGTTCCAGCGTCGCTGGGGTTTCCCGGCCACCGGCGCCGAGCGCATGGGCGAGGTGATCGAGTTGCTGCGGGACCTGCTGATCGGCTCGGTGATTTTCCTCAACGATGCACCGATTGCGATTCAACTGGTGTACCGCGTCGAGGCGCCGGAGTGGATCAGCGTCGAGTACATCAACGGCGGTGTCGATCCCGAAACGCGCGAGTTCAGCCCCGGCAGCGTGCTGAGTTTCCTCAACACCCAAAGTGCCTGGGAACATGCGCGGGCCCTGGATAAACCCTTGCGGTTTTCCTTCGGTCGCGCCGACCGAGAATACAAGGACCGCTGGTGCAACCCTGTGCCGGTCTTCACCGTGTGAGTGAGCCCATGAGTCGCAAACAGCAACTGCTCAAGCGCCATCGGCGCAACAAACGCATCGGCCTGTTGATCGCGCTGGTGCTGTTGATTGCCATCGGCGTGCTGGTGGCGTGGTGGTTGCCGCTGGTGCTCGCGGTGTTGGGCTGGATTGCCCACGAGGCATGGTTCGCCGACCATTTGTTCTATTCGCCGAAAGACGATTACCAATACAGCTTCCCGCCCTACACCCCGCAGCCCAAGGTGCATCTGGACGGTGAACGTTTGCGCCTGGACGAAGGCGTGATGCTGGTCGACGACGCAACGCTGGTGTTGGCGCTCCGGGTAAAAAGCACGTGGCTGGGTCGCTTTATCGACCCGGTGGTCGAGTTGCTGGGTGGCGACAACCCGGATCGACAGACCTTTGAGCGCGGTGTGAATGGCCTGCGTTACCTGAACCTCAGCGGTCAGGCGCAAGTGTTGTCGCGGGGCGAGTTGCGCTTGCACGGACGCTTCTGCCGCTTGCTCGGCGAGCCGGTGCTGTGGGCGCTAGAGCAACCGGATTACCGCCGTCAGCGAGTGATGGTGATCGCACCCCACGCCGATGATGCGGAACTGGCTGCCTATGGTTTGTACAGCCAAGCCGATGAAGCCTGGATCGTCACTCTCACTGCCGGTGAAATCGAAGCCGAACACTATCAGCAGCTGGGCCTGAACAAGGTCGAGGCGGCGCGGCTCAAGGGCCGTTTGCGCGCCTGGGACAGCATCGCGGTGCCGCGTTGGGCGGGTGTGCCTGAAGCGCATTGCGTGCAGCTGGGTTATTTCTGCCTGCAACTGGCGGCGATGCAAGCCGCGCCAACGCAGCCGATGGGTTCCCGGGAAGCCGAGTTGAGCGACACCCGCGTGTATCGCCAGTTGAATCCGTTTGCCCTGCCGGGCGACATCGACGGCGCACCGACCTGGAACAACCTGCTGGCCGATCTGCGTGAACTGTTGTTGCGCGCACGCCCTGAAGTGATCGTGCTGCCGCACCCGACGCTCGATCCGCACCCCGATCATCTCTGCGCCCAGCAAGCGGTCCTCGAAGCCTTGAAAGGCCTTGAATGGCAGCCGACCACGTTGCTCGGCTACGCCAATCATCTGCACGATAACGACCGCTGGCCGATGGGCGATGCGGGGCATGGCATCGCGCTGCCGCCGGCCTTCGACTCGGCCACGCCGATGCAGCCTTGCTGCCTGCCGCTGACGCTGGACCTTCAGCGTGATAAAGCCATGGCGCTGGGCATGATGCACGACCTGCAACCGCCCATGCCGTTCAAGCGACGTTTGCGTCGGTTGATACAACAGCTGTTGGCCCGTAGAGTGCCGCCCCTTTATGGCCAGAACGAATTTTTTCGCAAGGCAGTCAGACGCCATGAGATGTTATGGCTTTTGAAGCATGGTGAAACATCTCGACAGCAGAAATGAAGCACTTCGCTGTCTAGCATGGCCGTGTCTTAAACAAAATGCAGTGACTTTTCTGTGATCAACCCACACCCGCGCATTGTTTTTCTGATTCCGTATTTCGGCCAATGGCCGTTCTGGATGCCGTTTTTTCTGGAGAGTTGCCGTCGTAATGCCGATATCGACTGGTTGCTGTTCAGCGACTGCGGCATGCCCGAGAACTTGCCACCTAACGTCACGATCGAGTGCATGACGTTCAGTGAATACTGTGGGCTGGTGTCGCAACGGCTGGATATCGACTTTGCACCGAATGCGGCTTACAAGCTCTGCGACATCAAACCGGCGCTGGGGCATATTCATGCCGACCGCTTGCAAGGCTATGACTTCTGGGGGTTCGGCGATATTGATCTGGTGTATGGTGACCTGCGAAGTTACTTCACCCCTGATCGGCTGGCCGGTTATGACCTGTTCTCAACCCACGAGCGACGGGTAGCAGGGCATCTCTGCCTGATGCGCAACAACGCCCGCAAGCGTGAGTTGTTCATGCAGATGAAGGATTGGCGAACGCGCTTTACCGATCAGGCACATCACGCGCTGGACGAGGGCGCATTCAGTCGGATCTTCCTCTGGCGCAAGAATTTCCCCGAGCCTTTGTTCACCTTGGTGGGCAAGCTCAATCCGTGGCGTCGGCGCAGCGAATTCACCGAGGCGTTCAGCACGCCGGGTGGCTGCATCAAGTGGCACGACGGCACGGATGATTTTCCGCATCACTGGTATTGGCGTAATGGCTGTTTGAGTAATGATCGCGATGGCGATCGCCGGTTTCCGTATTTCCACTTCGTTTGCTGGGAACGCAATGAGTGGTCACGGTTGCCTCCACCCGATCCAGCCGAGGTCAGGCGTATTGCCGCCGAACCGGCCTGGGTCATCGATGCGACTGGTTTTCACCGGGGAGAGTTATGAGTCAACGGTCAAAGGTTCTGCAATTGCAGCCTGACTACAACGTCAAAGCCCATGATTTTGCCGACCTCGCGGAGCAGATCGTCAAGGCGTTGCCAGGTGATCGCTACGAGGTCACGGCGGCATTCCTGCGTGGCAAGCCCGGGCCAGGTGAAGCCGTGAGCCGGGCCGACCGTTCGGTGTATTTCGAGTTTTCCGACAAGTCCCTCAAGGGTATGCGCCTGCGGGCGATGTGGACGCTGTACAAGTTTTGTCGCGCAGAAAAATTCGACGTGGTGATTTGTAACCGCTTCAAGCCGGTGAACATGATGCTGACGCTCAACCGCTGGTTGAAGGTCCCGCTGTGCATCGGCATTTCCCACGGCTTTGGCGAGTACGACCGGTTTTATCGGCGCCGCCAGACCCAGCGGCTGATCGATCGTCACTGGCGTTTCGTCGGTGTGTCGCCGGCGGTCAAACAGTACCTGCTGGACTGCGACTGCGGTTTCACCGACCAGAATACCTACGCCATTACCAACGCCATCGACATCGAGCAGGCCGAAGGCTTGCAGCACAGCCGCGAGCGTGCCCGCGAGTTGTTGGGTATCAATCCGTCGGTGCGCTTGATCGGGGCGCTGGGTCGGCTAGTGCCGGTCAAGGGGCACACGTATCTGTTGCAGGCGTTTGCCGCCCTCAAGGACAAGTATCCGAACACCCAGTTGGCGATCATCGGTGCCGGCCGCGAAGAGGCGCGCCTGAAAGCCGAAATCGAAAGCCTGGGCCTGACCGGTCGCGCGCACCTGCTGGGCTTCAAGGAAATCGCCTTGCAGTACATTCGCGCGTTCGACGTCTGGACCATGCCATCCCTGGCTGAAGGCCTGGGACTGGCGCTGCTCGAAGGCATGAGCGGACACCTGCCGGTGATCGCCTCCAACGTGCCGGCCATGCTGCCGCTGATCGAAGGGGCAGGCGGTCTGGCGATTACGCCGAAGGACGTGCCGAGCCTGGTCGCGGCGCTGGATAACTACCTCGGGCTGTCGGATGACGAGCTCCAGGCCAAGGGCGAGCAGTCCTACCGTTATCTCCAGGAACAACATGACATCGAGGTGTTCCGTCAGGAATACCTGAACCTGATCGACTCCGGCCTGGAACAGGCCCGCAAGGAACAACCATGAACGACGCGCAACCTCTCGTCACCGTCATCATCGCGTCGTATAACCACGCACCCTACATCGAGGAAAGCATTCTCAGCGTCCTCAACCAGACCTATTCGAATATTGAGTTGCTGGTGATCGATGACGGCTCCAAGGATGACAGCGTCGAGCGCATCAAGGTCTTGCAGGCGCAGCACGGTTTCGATTTTCGGGTTCAGCAGAATCAGGGGCTGACCAACACGCTCAATGGTGCTATCGCCCGCTCCAGCGGAAGCTTGATCGCGCCGTTCGGTTCCGACGACATCATGCTGCCGGAGCGCATTGCGACTCAGGTGGCGTACATGGATGGCAAACCGGAGGTTGGCATCTGCGCCGGCAACATCGAGCTGATCGACGCCGACGGCAATCTTTATCCGGAGAAGCGCCAGCGCCGTGATGTGCCGTTCCGTCGCCTGGACTTCGATGACATGTTCCTGGAGCGCAAACCTTATCCTCCCGCGCCAACCCTGATGATCCGCCGGGAAGCGCTGGACAAGGTGGGTGGGTTCGATCCGAACATTCGCCTGGAAGACTTGCTGATCGAACTGAAGGTGACCCGTGCGGGTTACTTTATCGATGGCCTGAATGTGCTGATGGCGCGCTATCGCAAGCACGCCACCAACTCTTACAAGAACCACCGTTTCATGGTCGACAACATCCTGCGCTCCTACGCGCTGTTCAGCGATCATCCGCTGTACGACGAGGTGCGTTACAAGTTCCTCAGTTCGATGTTCCTCAAGACCGCCAACCGTGACCGCAAACTCGCCCGCGAGCTGCTGGCGCAGATCCCGTTCAAGGCCTGGAACAAGAAGACCTGGCGTGGTCTGGGACGCCTGTATTTCTCGCCGCTGGAAAAAGACTAAGGTTCTAACGCGATCTGTGTAGCAGCTGGCGAAGCCTGCGTCCGGCTGCTACATAGGGCGTGATCAGCTTCAGAAAGCTGGCACGCTTCAGCGAGCGATCTTTTCCGTCAGGCCCTTGTCGGCTTTTTTGCCTTGGCGCAGCCACTGCAAGGCCTTCTTGCCGGCCGCCATGCCTGGCTTCTCTATGTACAAGAACGTCAAGCTGCTGATGACGATCAGCAGGCAACTGCACACGGCCAGCAGCGACAGAAAGGTCCAGGTGTCACGAGCGTCCAGGTGCAGAACCAGAGGAAGACGTTGCACCATCACCCAAAGCACGAACCCGTGCAGCAAATAGGTGCTGTAGCTGATTTCCCCAAGCCAGCGGATGCTGCGCGGCTTGAGAGCGCCGAACAGGGTATTTCCAGAGGCCACGATCACAAAAAACAAGGAAAGCAGTAGCAGTGGCAGCAGGTTGAACGCGCGGTTGAATGCCGTAAATGCAATCGCCAGCGCCATCAGCGCGATAATCCCCGCCAGTCGCGTCTGACCCCAAGCCATCAAGTGTGGCCGGCGTATCCAGTACGCCGCACCAATGCCGCCCAGGAAACTCGCCAGAAAGTGCTTCTTCAGTGAGTGCTCCCAACCGACCAGTTGGTAGAGGGCGTAAATCCCGATCAGGCACAGCACCACTTGCAGCCAGCTGCCGCGATAAATGAAGACCATGCCGGCCAATGGCAACGACAGATAGAAAAACACCTCGTAGCCCAGGGTCCAGGTGACGTTGGAGATCAGCATGCCGGTTTGGTGGTACTGGTTGACGTCCGGTCGGTCGAACGTCAGCCATGCCAGAATCTGCCCGACCAGCCGGATGCCGGAGTCCTTGAGTTCCCAGTTCTGCAAATAGAACACCGTGACAAATACAATCAGCATCAACGGCAGGTACAACGGGTAGAGGCGAAACACCCGAGAGACAGCGAAGGCCAGCCAGTCGTGTTGACGTTCCTGAGTGAGCAATCGATTCCAGAACAGAAAACCGGTGATCATGAAAAACAGCGCGACGCTACCCTGGCCAAGCTGCGAGTAGAAGTTGCTCGGCGGAAACTCGATAACGCCGGTGCGCAGGAAGATCCAGGTGATGACCGAATGGTGCACGAACACACCAAACGCCAGATAGCCGCGCAGTCCATCAATGCTGGCAGAGCGGCTTTCACCTGAATGCTCCAGGTGACGGGTGATTTTCGGAACGGCGCGCAACAACAGGGCGGCGGTCACGATGGCCAGCAGATAGGCTGCCAGCGCAATGAGTGGGTTGGTCTCAGTCATCAATGAGTCCGGGCCGGGGAGCTCCCTGCCAGCACTTGCCTGTGCAGGTTATCAACAGCGGATTTAGACGCCGTCATGGCGTACCCCTGGAGCAACGCTTCGAAATGGTCTTCGAACAACCAGCGCTTATCCACCGTGTAGCGCTGCATATGGCGCAGATTACGCTGACGCAGGGACAGGCTCAGCGACGAAGGATAGATGCGCATGTCGGCGACATCGATCAGGCCGAACTCACCATCTTCCAGCACCAGCACGTTACCCAGATGCAGCGAGCGGAAATAGACGCCTTGCTCATGCAGTTGAGCCATGAATTTGCCGAAACGCTCCACCAGCGCCTGACGCACCGCTGGCGCGGTAATGCCTTGCAGGACCTGACGCAGCGTGTTGCCCGGCAGTGGCAAATAATGCACGGCGCTGCTGCCGTCTGCGAGCCGGTAGAGATCAAGGATTTGCGGCGTGGGAATCCCCAGGTTGCGCAATTGCTCGCTGTTGACGGCAAAACGTTCGGAATAAGGGTTGAAGCTGCCCGAGGTGTACCAGCGGCGGCGGCGGAACAGCTTGAGGAAGCTGCCATCGACCAGACGCAGCACTTTGGGGCCTAGGCCATCTTCTTCAATGACCTGCGCGTCGGCGGTCAACTGTTGTTGAGCGGCCGGCGCCAGCGTCCTGACAGGTATGGCCAGCAGGCGTCTGGCACGTTGGTTGATGCTCAGCGCAGCGATCAGCGCCAGCGGAATCCACAGCAGGAACCAATGCTCTTTGGGCCTGGAGATAATGCCGCCGCCTTCGGTCAGACCCGCGCCGATACCGAAAATCAACCAGGTGGAGGCAATGATGAACAGCGGTTGCAGGCGATTGCGCCAGCTGCTCAACAAGCCCCGGACCTGGAAAAACAGCCACGGCAACAAACCGACAATACCGACGTAATAGAGTACGCCCAGAGCAAAGCTGTGGGGCTCCTGCAAGGAATAGCCGACACCGGGGTCGAGGGTCAGATCAGCGTTGTAGCCATGGCCGATCCATGGGTGATCGGCAATTTTTTCGAGGGTCAATTGCCAGAGTTCCAGGCGATAGGAGTCGCCGCGTTCGATGATCATCTGTGAAAACAATACAGTCACGGCTGCAGCGCTGACGACCAGGGCGCCGAGCAATACAACGGAGCGGCGGTTCCAACAGATGAAGCTCAGCCATAGCGCGGCGAGTGTCAGTGCAACCAGAGGGGTTCTGGAGCCGGTGGCGATCACTGCGGCGAACATTATTGCCATCGCAGGGATGCTCAGCCAGAGCATTTGCCGACGCTTGCAGATCATGCTCAGACTCAGCCAGTAAGCACAGAAAAAGCCGTACATGTGGGAGGCAAGCAGCGGATTGTCGAACGCACCTCCGCCAATCAGGCGCAAGCCTGGCTCGTAAATGCGGGCGAACATCAACAGGTTATAGACCGTACCGATCAGCCCGACCATCGCAGCGGTGAACAGCAAAGGCTTGACGACTTCGCTGCGATAACGCACCAGCAAGTAGCAGCCGCCGAACAGCAACAGGGTATGGAGCGGTGGTTTGAACTGGGCCGCAATGCGTTCACTGCCAGGCCCCCAGCACAAACTGATCAGCGCCCAGGCGGCAAACAATAGCACCGCAATGAAGATCGGCTCTCGGAGCAACTCCTTGAGTTCGCGAGGGCGCAGGCAAAGGACGATCAGCGATGGAATGCTGAACAGTCCATAAAAAAGCTTATGGTGCAAACTTCGACCCGGCAGGAAAAACAGCGCGCAAAGGAGCAGGAGATAGCCGACTGGAAGAATCCAGAGGCAAATGAAATCGAAGACTCGATTGGACACGCTATTGAAACCGCTGAGTTGCATGCTGAGAGATTCAATCCTGAAGTTGATGGCCATTTTTGGGTGATGGCTATTTGATGCTTGATCTGACGCGTAACAATAACAGCCTTTATGCGATTGCCAGAACCCTGAGGAAGCTGTGCTAAAGTCAGCGTCCTTTTTATCGACATTCGCGTGATATGACCGACTCCAGTCTCTCCGCAAGCCCTTCGAGCTTGAAAATCTACTTCCGCCTGCTCGGCTATGTCCGGCCGTATATCAGTCTGTTTCTGATCAGCATCGTCGGTTTTCTGATTTTCGCTTCGACGCAGCCAATGCTCGGCTACATCCTCAAGTACTTCGTCGACGGCCTGTCCAACCCCGAGGCAGTGCTTTTCCCAACCGTGCCTTACCTGCGTGACCTGCAACTGCTGCAGGCGGTGCCGTTGCTGATCATCCTGATCGCCGCATGGCAGGGGTTGGGATCTTATCTGGGCAACTACTTTCTGGCCAAGGTTTCCCTCGGGCTGGTCCATGATTTGCGTGTGCAGTTGTTTAATAACCTGCTGGTTTTGCCCAATCGGTATTTCGACAAGCATAACTCTGGTCATCTGATTTCGCGTATCACCTTCAACGTGACGATGGTCACCGGGGCGGCCACAGATGCGATCAAGGTCGTAATCCGTGAAGGCATGACGGTGATCTTCCTGTTCGCCTCGCTGCTGTTCATGAACTGGAAACTGACCCTTGTGATGGTTGCGATCCTGCCATTGATCGCCGTGATGGTGCGCACCGCCAGCAAGAAATTCCGCAAGCAGAGCAAGAAAATCCAGCTGGCCATGGGCGACGTGACACACGTGGCTTCGGAAACCATCCAGGGCTATCGCGTGGTGCGCAGCTTCGGTGGCGAAGTCTACGAAGAAAAGCGCTTTTACGAGGCCAGTCAGGGCAACACCGACAGACAGCTGCGCATGACCCGTACCGGCGCCATCTATACGCCGTTGCTGCAACTGGTGATCTACAGCGCCATGGCGGTGCTGATGTTCCTGGTGCTGTACCTGCGCGGCGATGCGTCGGCCGGTGACATGGTCGCCTACATCACCTTGGCCGGCCTGCTGCCCAAGCCGATCCGTCAATTGTCCGAAGTCAGCTCGACCATCCAGAAAGGTGTGGCCGGTGCCGAGAGTATCTTCGAGCAACTGGACGTAGCGCCGGAAGTCGATACCGGCACAGTCGAGCGTGATGCCGTCAGCGGTCGTCTGGACGTGCGCCACCTGAGCTTCACCTACCCGGACACTGATCGCCAGGTACTCGATGACATCAGTTTCTCGGTCGAACCGGGGCAAATGGTCGCGCTGGTCGGGCGTTCGGGCAGCGGCAAGTCGACGCTGGCCAACCTGATTCCACGCTTCTATCACCACGACAAGGGCGAGATCCTGATCGATGGCGTTGAAGTGGAGCAGTACAAATTGCTGAACCTGCGCAAGCATATCGCCCAGGTGACCCAGCACGTGACTTTGTTCAGCGACACCGTGGCCAATAACATTGCCTATGGCGATCTGGCTGGCGCGCCCCGTGAAGACATCGAAAAAGCGGCAAGAGACGCCTATGCGATGGACTTTATCGCGCAGTTGCCCGAAGGCCTGGACACCCAGGTCGGCGAGAACGGCGTGTTGCTGTCCGGCGGTCAGCGCCAGCGCCTGGCGATTGCCCGGGCCCTGTTGAAGAACGCTCCGTTGCTGATTCTCGACGAAGCCACTTCGGCCCTCGATACCGAGTCCGAGCGGCATATTCAGGCGGCACTGGACCAGGTCATGAAAGGCCGGACCACGCTGGTGATCGCTCACCGGTTGTCGACCATCGAGAAAGCGGACCTGATTCTGGTCATGGACCAAGGCCGGATCGTCGAGCGCGGCACCCATGCCGAACTCCTGGCGCACAACGGCTACTACGCCCGACTGAACGCCATGGGCCTCGACGCCCCGGCGGAAGACATCGCCTGACCCTTGTTCACCGGGCGTGCAATGCGCCCGGTGATTTGTTTCAGTTACCAGTATTTCTGCTCAATAAATGATCAGTTTTCATCGCCGAATCATCCCGTTGCAGCCGTCGCACAAGCCAGCGCCAACCCTGTGGTAATATCGCGCCCCTGTTCATTTTGTATGTGGGTTGCTCCATGAAGTTGTCCATGCCGCGATTCGATCAAGCCCCTGTCTTGGTGGTCGGCGATGTCATGCTCGACCGTTACTGGCATGGTGGTACCTCACGGATTTCCCCTGAGGCGCCGGTACCGGTAGTCAAGGTCGAGCAAATCGAGGACCGCCCGGGCGGTGCCGCCAACGTTGCGTTGAACATTGCCGCCCTCGGCGCACCAGCCTCGCTGGTCGGCGTGACTGGCGACGATGAAGCTGCCGACAGCCTGGCCAATAGCCTCAAGGGCGCTGGCGTGCGGGCGTTGTTCCAGCGCATCGCGCACCAGCCGACCATCGTCAAGCTGCGGGTCATGAGCCGTCACCAGCAATTGCTGCGTATCGACTTCGAAGAGCCCTTCGCCACCGACGCCCTGGCGTTGGGCGAGCAAGTCGACGAGTTGCTCGAAGGCATCAAGGTGCTGGTGTTGTCCGACTACGGCAAAGGCGCACTGAAAAACCATCAGGTGCTGATCCAGGCCGCCCGTGCCCGTGGCATTCCGGTGCTGGCCGACCCTAAGGGCAAGGATTTCTCGATCTATCGGGGTGCGAGCCTGATCACGCCGAACCTCAGCGAATTCGAAACCATCGTCGGCGGTTGCGCCGATGAGCATGAGTTGGTGAGCAAGGGCGCGCAGTTGATGCACGACCTGGACCTCGGCGCGTTGCTGGTGACCCGTGGCGAGCACGGCATGACCTTGTTGCGCCCGGATCATCCGGCGCTGCACCTGCCGGCCCGGGCCCGTGAAGTGTTCGACGTGACCGGTGCCGGCGACACGGTGATTTCCACGCTGGCGGCTGCAATTGCCGCAGGCGAAGAACTGCCCCATGCGGTGGCCTTGGCCAACCTGGCGGCGGGCATCGTGGTCGGCAAACTGGGTACGGCGGCCATCAGCGCACCGGAACTGCGTCGCGCCATCCAGCGTGAAGAAGGTTCGGAGCGCGGTGTACTCGGCCTTGAGCAGCTGTTGCTGGCGGTCGATGATGCGCGTGCGCATAAAGAGAAGATCGTCTTCACCAACGGCTGCTTCGACATTTTGCACGCCGGCCATGTGACCTACCTCGAGCAGGCGCGCGCCCAAGGCGATCGTCTGATTGTCGCGGTCAACGACGATGCCTCGGTCAGCCGCCTGAAAGGGCCGGGGCGTCCGATCAACAGCGTCGACCGTCGCATGGCCGTACTGGCCGGTCTGGGCGCCGTGGATTGGGTGATCAGTTTCGCTGAAGGCACTCCGGAAAACCTGCTGCGTGAGGTCAAGCCGGATGTGCTGGTCAAGGGCGGGGACTACGGGATCGACCAGGTGGTCGGCGCGGACATCGTGACTGCTTACGGCGGCACTGTGAAAGTGTTGGGGCTGGTGGAAAACAGCTCGACTACCGCTATTGTCGAGAAGATCCGCAAGTCCGAGTGAGGCTGATCGTTCCCACGCTCTGCGTGGTAATGCCTCAATGGACGCTCTGCGTCCGCTTTGGGACGCAGAGCGTCCCGGGCTGCATTCCCACGCAGAGCGTGGGAACGATCAATCAGGAGCTAACTTTTTTACGCGGTACGATTCTCTTCAGCAATTGCTTCGCCTTCCCACGCAACCGCGCTAAACCCGAATCCTTCCCCGGCAAGCTCAGCCCCTGTTGCCGCACCCAATCCTTCCAGCGAATCCGCTCATCCCTCACCAGCCAGCCTTCCTGCTGGGCAAAACTCTCTGCCAGGTACAACCCGCGCGTACTCGCCGGGTACAGTTGATCCTTTTTCAAGGTATACAGTTCGGCCATCGGCTGGCCATCCTGCAATGGCATCAAATACAAATCGGGACGCTTGCGATCGAGCCGGGCCACCAGTTGATCGCCTTCCAGCCGCTCGTCGACATGAAACAGGCTCAGGGACTTGGCTTCCTTGGGCACGTCCAGGCGCAAGTCATAGATCAATTGCAGCGAAGCCGTCGGCAAATGCACGTAAGCCCGCGGACGTTCGATCAACTGCATCTTGGCGCAACGCACGGGCCGCGCCGAGCCGGACAACGGCGTCAGGCGAAAGGGTAACGCCTCGCGATAATGCAGCGCGGACGAGTAGGGCGCCGGCAGCCAGGTGTCATTGAAACGCCCACCGAGCCAGCCCTCGGGGGTTTCCAGCAGGCACTCTTCGGCGATCTCCTGGATCGCCGTATGCAGCGGCAGGTTCAGCTCGTGGGCCGGCACGTAACCGGAGATCAACTTGAGCACCACATCGCCACGGTCCTGCCGGCGCTGACGCACCAAGACCCAGTAATCGCGATTCTGCCAATGCAGGGTCAGGCGCACCGAGACCCCCAGGTTGGCCAGTTCCAGAGCGAAGCGCTCAGTGTCGGGCACCGTCACCGGGCGGCGACGTTGCAGGGTCTGGGAAAAATTGAGCGGCATTCCGACGCTCTGATAGCTCAAGCCTTCGGGAGTCGCTTCGACGTACAACGGCAGGGTCTTGAAGTTGCTCGGGTTCTTTCTTATGAGCGTACGCGGCATGTCGGCTCCTGCTTAAGGCCGCGTGGGCGGCATCAGTTTCTACGTAGGACCTGGGCAACGGTCGCGACGTTGTGGGCGAGGTGCAGCGGATTGATGGTCCCGACAATAGCACTGGCAACACCCGGATGTTCAAACAACAACTCAAAGCTGGCGCGCACCGGGTCCACGCCCGGACTCAGGCAGACGTGACCGCTGGCGAGGGCTTTTTTGACCAGAATGGCTTTGCCGTGAGCAGCAGCATAGTCAATGACTGGCTTCTCGTTCTGTTCGTTCAGATTGTAGGTGACCATGGCGCAATCACCTTGTTCCAGAGCCTTCAAACCCCCTTCGACGGTTTTGCCGGAAAAACCGAAGCCGCGAATCTTGCCTTCGGCCTTGAGCGCGGCGAGGGTCGCGTAGACCTCGCTGTCATTGAGAATCGCCAGGTCGTTGCCGTCGGAGTGCACCAGCACCAAGTCGATAACATCCGTTTCCAGGCGTTGCAGGCTGCGCTCCACTGAACGTCGAGTGTGGGCGGCGCTGAAATCGTGGCTCGACTGGCCGTCGGCAAACTCTTCGCCGACCTTGCTGACGATCACCCAGTCCCCACGCTGACCACGCAGCAAAGGCCCCAGCCGTTCTTCGCTACGGCCATAAGCAGGGGCGGTGTCGATCAGGTTGATGCCCATGTCGCGGGCGAGTTTGAGCAGCATGCGCGCTTCGTCATCGCCAGGAATCTGGAAACCGCTGGGGTATTTCACGCCCTGATCGCGGCCAAGCTTGACCGTGCCCAGGCCCAGCGGTGAAACCAGCAGGCCGGTGCTGCCCAAGGGGCGATGCAAGTCGTGCAGGGTCGGTTGGCTCATGGCAGCAGTTGCTCCCAGGCTGGAACGCAAATCGGTGGTTTTGGCAGGTCGGGCAGCGGCGCCGGATGGCTCGGCTGGATGCCGTCACGCTGCAAAGACGTGATGACCCGGTCGGCGAAGTCCGGTGCCAGCGCCAGTTTGGTCGGCCAACCGACCAGCAACCGGCCTTCTTCGGCCAGGAATGCATTGTCCGGACGGGTCAGTCCCGATTGCAGCGGTTCGGCGCGATCTACACGCAAGGTAGCCCATTGCGCGGTGCTCAGGTCGATCCATGGCAGCAACTGGCCGAGTTCTTTCTGCGCGGTGGCGATTTGCTCGGCGGGCTCGCGGGCAACCCCTTCGGCTTCAGCAATGTCGCCGCCCATGTACCAGACCCACTGGCCATCGGCGGCAGGATGGGTGGTCACGGTCAGGCGCGGTTTGGTGCCGCCGCCCAGGCAATGGGCGTACAGCGGTTTGAGGCTTGGGCCTTTGGCGATGATCATGTGCAACGGCCGGCGCTGCATGGCGGGCTGGCTCAGCCCCAGGGCTTCGAGCAACGCCGCGGTGCCGGCACCGGCGCTGAGCACGATGCGCTGGGCGCGGATTTCACGCTCGTCGACCTTCAGGCCCACCAGAACGCCAGCTTCCAGCAACGGTTCGATCTTCTGACCGGCGAGCAGGCCATCACCGGCCAGATCGGCCAGGCGCTGAATCAGGCTCGGCACGTCGATCACCAATTCTGCCAACCGGTAAACCTTGCCCTTGAAGCGCTTGTCTTGCAGAGCCGGCGGCAGTTGGTCGCCCTTGACCTGATCGACACGACCGCGCACGGCTTTGCTGGCGAAGAAGCTGGTGAGGTTGCCGGCGAGGGTGCCAGGGGACCAGAGGTAATGGGCTTCGGACAGCAGGCGCACGCCGGACAAATCCAGCTCACCGTCGCCGGCCAGGGCTTCACGCCAGCGACGCGGCATGTCGGCGATGGCTTCCGAGGCTCCGGTCAAGGCGCCATGCAATGCGTACTTGGCGCCGCCATGGATGATGCCTTGGGATTTCACGCTTTGCCCGCCACCGAGGCTGGCGCTTTCCACCAGCACGGTCGAAAACCCCTGGCGGCGCAGGCGCGCATTCAGCCAGAGGCCGGCGACACCAGCGCCGACAATCAGAACGTCGGTGGAAATAACGGATGGCATGCAGCGACCTCAGTGTTCAAGACGAGGGCGCAGTATACAGACTCGAAGATTGGAGGTTTTGCTGGCGATCAAAAGATGACCAACTACAACCCCTGTGGGAGCGAGCCTGCTCGCGATGGCGGTGTGTCAGGCAACCTTTCAGTCGACTGGTACACCGCCATCGCGAGCAGGCTCACTCCCACAGGGGATTGGTGGTGCCAGTTAATGCCCGGCGGTTTTGGAGAAGAGCTGAATGACGACAACGCCCAGCACAATCAACGCCATCCCCAGCATTGCCGGCACATCCAGTTTCTGTCCGTAGATAAACAGCGCCGCGACGCTGACCATCACGATCCCCATGCCGGCCCACACCGCGTAAGCCACGCCCACCGGAACGCTGCGCACCACCAGCGTCAGCATCCAGAAAGCGATGCCGTAACCGACAATCACCAGAGTCAGCGGCAGCGGGGTGCTGAAGCCTTTGACCGCTTTCATCGAAACGGTGGCGATCACTTCGGCGCAGATGGCAATGGCCAGGTAGTAGTAAGCGGTCATAGGTGCATCCTCGTGTGAAGTGTTGCTTTCTGAGGTCGGCATTTTAGAGATTCTCCAGATGCGGTAAAGTCATTACCTATCTGTTCTGAAGATGGGTTGAGCCATGAACATGCAATGGAATCTGGAGCAGCTGCGGCTGTTTGTCAGCGTAGCGGAGCAGCGTTCGTTTTCTGCCGTAGCGCGGGATCAGCGCAAGGCGCAGTCGGCGGTCAGCAGTTCGATTGCGCTGCTGGAGGAGGACCTGGGCGTCAGCCTGTTCGACCGTAGCAGCGGCCGTCAGCCGAAACTCACCGAGGCCGGTAACGCATTGCTGGATGAGGCGCGGGAAGTGCTGCGCCAATGCGAACGCCTTAACGGTCGGGCGCTGGCCATGATGCGCGGCCAGGAGGCTCGTTTGCGTGTGGCCCAGGATGAAGCGATGCCCTATCAGCCGATCATCGAAAGCTTCGAAGCCCTGGCTCAGCAATTTCCCAGCCTTGAAGTGCAGTTGACCAGCGCTGCCCAGGGCGATGTGGCGCGCAAACTGGTGGAGCGTCGGGCCGATCTGGGCTTGCTGTTTTATCACGACCAGATCCCCGAGGCGCTCGAGCGGCGGGTGTTGGGCAGCGTCGAAATGGTTACGGTGTGCGGCGTCGGCCACCCACTGGCGCAACAGGCCCGGGTCGATTGCCAGCAACTGGCGCAGCACCGCCAGTTGCTGATGTCCACGCAGTCCAGCGTTTATCCCGGCAGCGAGCCGGCCAGCCCGCAAGTCTGGCGGGCCGACAGTTTCTACGTGATGGCCGAATGGCTGGTACGCGGCCTCGGTTGGGCCTGGTTGCCGCGTCACGTGGTGCAGTACCCGGCGTACCAGGATCTGATGGTCGAACTGGACAGCGAATGGACCCCGCCGGCGCTGGTCGTGGAACTGGTCTGGCGTCGCGACGAGCCCCTCGGCCCGGCGGCTCGCTGGCTGGCGGAACGTTTTGCCGTGCACTTGCAGGCGATCGGTGAAAAAACCGATAAACTCCGCCGCCATGAATAGAACTCTCTACACCGCGCTGTTTTACCTGGGGCTGCCATTGGTAGCGATTCGGCTGTGGCTGCGTTCGCGCAAGGCGCCGGCGTATGCCAAGCGCATTGGCGAACGTTTTTCCCTTGGCTTGCCGGTGATGAAACCGGGCGGCATTTGGGTGCACGCGGTGTCCGTGGGCGAGAGCATTGCCGCGGCGCCGATGATTCGCGCCTTGCTGCTACGTTATCCACAGCTGCCGATTACCGTGACCTGCATGACCCCGACCGGTTCGGAGCGCATCCATGCCCTGTTTGCCAACGAGCCGCGCATCCAGCATTGCTATTTGCCTTACGACTTGCCGTGCGCGGCGGCACGGTTTCTCGATCGGGTCCAGCCGAAACTGGCGGTAATCATGGAAACCGAGCTCTGGCCGAACCATATCCATCAGTGCGCCAAACGCGGGATTCCGGTGGCGTTGGCCAATGCGCGATTGTCCGAGCGTTCGGCCAGGGGCTATGGCCGCTTCCGAAAACTCACCCAGCCGATGCTCGCCGAGATGAGCCTGTTCGCGGTGCAGACCGAAGCTGAGGCTCAGCGTTTCCGTGACTTGGGTGCGCGTGCGGACACCGTCGAAGTGACCGGCTCTATCAAGTTTGACCTGACCATCGATCCTGCATTGCTCCAGCGTGCTGCCGAGTTGCGCGCGCAATGGCAGGCGCAGGAACGTCCGGTGTGGATCGCCGCGAGCACTCACGAAGGCGAAGACGAAGTGGTGCTGGCGGCCCATCGTCAGTTGCTGGCCAATCATCCCGATGCGTTGCTCATTCTAGTGCCGCGTCATCCGGAGCGTTTCAATTCGGTGTTCGAGTTGTGCCAGCAGCAGGGTTTCGCCACGGTGCGTCGTTCCTCCGGCGAGGCGGTAACGGCGAACACTTCGGTGTTGCTGGGCGACACCATGGGCGAGCTGCTGTTTCTTTACGCCCTGGCGGACAGCGCCTTTGTCGGCGGCAGTCTGGTGCCGAATGGCGGGCATAACCTGCTGGAACCGGCGGCGCTGGCCAAACCGGTGCTGAGCGGCCCGCACCTGTTCAACTTCCTCGAAATCGCCGCGCAGTTGCGCAGCGCCGGAGCGTTGCAGGAAGTGGAGGACGCGGAAGGCCTGGCGCTGGCGGTGCAGCGGCTGTTCGAATTGCCGCGCGATGCGCAGCGGATGGCGGAAGCGGGATTGAAAGTGATGCGCACCAATCAGGGCGCGTTGCAGAGGCTGCTGGAGGGGGTGGGGCGGTTGATCAAACAGTCCTGAAGCTGCCACTGATCCATTGTGGCGAGGGGGCTTGTCGGAACGCCGCATCGCCACAGGTTTACCGTTACTGCGTCGGATTTGCCTTCAACTGCGCCGCCGCAGCCTTGGCCAGGTCCGGCGGCAGGAAGTCCTTGTCCGGGTTGTAGTCGGCCTTGAGATAACGCGCCAGGTCCTGCAAATCCCCCGGGTTCAACGTGCCGGCGGCCTGCTTCAAGCGCAGGTTGTCGAGGATGTAGTCGTATCGAGTGTTGTTGTAGTCGCGCACCGAGGTGTACAGCTGACGCTGGGCATCCAGTACGTCAACGATATTTCGCGTGCCGACCTGGTAGCCGATTTCGGTTGCTTCCACCGCGCTCTGGTTGGAGATGATCGACTGCTTGCGCGCCTGCACCTGCTCGACATCGGTGTTCACAGCCCGGTGCAGGTTGCGGGTGCTTTCTACGATTTGCCGGCGCAGGGATTCACGTTGCTGCTCGGACTGGTCCAGTTGTGCATACGACTGGCGCACCTGGGAGTTGATCAGGCCGCCGCTGTAGATCGGGATATTCAGTTGCAGGCCTACTGTCGTTTGCTCGACGTTGCCACTGTAAGGCTGGCCGAAGGCGTTCGGGTTGCTGAAGCCCAGAGCGTCGTTGTCACCTTTTTCGTATTTCGCCACGGCGTCCACGGTGGGCGCGTGGCCGGCCTTGCGCTGCTTGAGGGTTTCTTCGGCGGCGCTGACGGCGTAGTTGCTCGCGAGCAGATTGAGGTTCTGTTTGGCTGCCGTATCGACCCAGGACTTGGCGTCGTTCGGTGCTGGCGGCAGGATCGGCAAGGTATGGGAAATGCCCCAGATCGAGTTGTACTGACGGTTGGTCAGGGTGATCAGGGCTTCGAACGCATCATCTACCTGGCGCTGCGCGACGATTCGGTTGGCGCGTGCAGTGTCGTAGCTGGCTTGCGATTGCAGCACATCAGTTTTGTCCGAGAGACCGACGTCGAAGCGTTCGTTGGACTGATCGAGCTGGCGTTTGAACGCGGCTTCTTCGGCCTTGGTTGACGCCAGGTTGTCCTGGGTTCGCAACACATTGAAGTAGCTGACGGCAGTTTGCAGGATCAGGTTTTGCTGGGTTGCCGAGAGCTGCAACGCAGCCTGTTCGTTAACGTCTTTGGCGGCCTGGAACTGGAACCAGCGATCAGCACGGAACAGCGGTTGAGCCAGGGTCGCTTGATATGAATGAGCGTTACGGTTGGCAGTCGCCGACGGCTGGTCGATCGCGGTGCGCACAGCGGCCAGTTCAGCGCCGCCCGAGAGATTGGGCAGCAGCCCGGCGCGGGCCTGGGGCACGACTTCTTTCTGGGCGCCATATTGAGCGATGGCTGCAGCGAGGTCGGCGTTGTTGTCCACCGCTTCCTGATAGACGCTGACCAGATCCGTCTTGGTCGATAAGGGCGCTTCTGCTGCCCAGGCCATTCCGTTGGACGCACAAGACACGGCAACGGCCAGTGAGAGTTTGCGCAGCATGAGGCCATCCCTAAAAAATTACGCTGATAATTTGAGCGCCAAGGCTACGGCGCGGCCCATACAGCGTCAAGGCGCGGCACGGCGTAGCGAGTGTAGTTGTGCCCGCGCACGGCAACAATCCTGTAATTGCGCCATTCATCATGGTGTTTGCCGCGGTGTTGGCGTTCTTTGCCAGTTGTGTCTAGACTGGCCGGGTTCTTGTCGGGGTGCCTTGCTATGAGGCTGAGATCGAATAATTTCGGATCCCGTTGAACCTGATCAGGTTAGCGCCTGCGTAGGGAACAAGATTTCTCGTCACCCGGCGAGTCCTCTTGTGCTTCGTCCGGGATGTTGTTCGACAATCGAACACCCCTCGAGCACTGAGCACAGCACCAACGGCTTCGTTATGGCTGATTGGTCGCGTCCATTCGTTACAGGTTCGCTCCGACAAAATTCCACTGCCTGGATGCTGTCTGGAGAGCCCGTGATGACGATAAAACTAAAAAACACTACGAACCTGAGTGACTCGGCCCAAGTCGATCAACAATCGGTTCAGCCGTTTACCCGCTCGCAAAAAATCTATGTCCAGGGTTCTCGCCCGGACATCCTCGTGCCGATGCGCGAAATCAGCCTCGACGTGACCCCGACCGACTTTGGCGGCGAGATCAACGCGCCTGTGGTTGTGTACGACACCTCGGGCCCGTATACCGACCCCAACGTCATCATCGACGTGCGCAAAGGCCTGGCCGATGTACGTTCGCCGTGGATCGAGTCCCGTGGCGACACCGAGCGTCTGCCGGGTCTGAGTTCCAACTTCGGCCAGGAACGCCTCGCCGATGCGGAGCTGACCAAGCTGCGTTTCGCTCACGTGAACAACCCGCGCCGCGCCAAGGCCGGGGCCAACGTCAGCCAGATGCACTACGCCCGCAAAGGCATCATCACCGCCGAGATGGAATACGTCGCCATCCGCGAAAACATGAAGCTCGAAGTGGCTCGCGCCGCCGGGCTGCTGGACCAGCAACACGCCGGTCACAGCTTCGGCGCCAGCGTGCCGAAAATCATCACCCCCGAATTTGTCCGTGACGAGATCGCCCGTGGTCGCGCGATCATTCCGGCCAACATCAACCACACCGAACTGGAACCGATGATCATCGGCCGTAACTTCCTGGTGAAGATCAACGGCAACATCGGCAACAGCGCCTTGGGTTCGTCCATCGAAGAAGAAGTGGCGAAACTGACCTGGGGCATTCGCTGGGGTTCGGACACGGTCATGGACCTGTCCACCGGCAAGCACATCCATGAAACCCGTGAGTGGATCATCCGCAACTCGCCGGTGCCGATCGGTACCGTGCCGATTTATCAGGCCCTGGAGAAAGTCGGCGGCGCCGCCGAAGACCTGACCTGGGAGCTGTTCCGCGACACGCTGATCGAACAGGCGGAGCAGGGCGTCGATTACTTCACCATCCACGCCGGTGTGTTGCTGCGCTACGTGCCGCTGACCGCCAAGCGCGTGACCGGCATTGTGTCCCGTGGTGGTTCGATCATGGCCAAGTGGTGCCTGGCGCACCACAAAGAGAACTTCCTCTACACCCATTTCGAAGACATTTGCGAAATCATGAAGGCCTACGACGTCAGCTTCTCGCTGGGCGATGGCCTGCGTCCGGGCTCGATTGCCGACGCCAACGACGCCGCACAATTCGGTGAGCTGGAAACCCTCGGCGAGCTGACCAAGATCGCCTGGAAGCACGACGTGCAGTGCATGATCGAAGGCCCGGGCCACGTGCCGATGCAGTTGATCAAAGAGAACATGGACAAGCAGCTCGAGTGCTGCGACGAGGCGCCGTTCTACACCCTCGGCCCGCTGACCACCGACATTGCGCCGGGCTACGACCACATCACTTCGGGTATCGGTGCGGCGATGATCGGCTGGTTCGGTTGCGCGATGCTTTGCTACGTGACGCCGAAGGAACACTTGGGCCTGCCGAACAAGGATGACGTGAAGACCGGGATCATCACCTACAAGATCGCCGCGCATGCCGCCGATCTGGCAAAAGGGCACCCGGGCGCGCAGATCCGCGACAATGCCTTGAGCAAGGCACGTTTCGAATTCCGTTGGGAAGACCAGTTCAACCTCGGTCTGGACCCGGACACCGCTCGTTCGTATCACGATGAAACCCTGCCGAAGGATTCGGCCAAGGTCGCGCATTTCTGCTCCATGTGCGGGCCGAAATTCTGCTCGATGAAGATCACCCAGGAAGTCCGCGAATATGCGGCCAATCAGCGGATCGAAACCGTCGATGCCGAAGTCGCCCAGGGATTGGCGGACCAGGCTGAGCGGTTCAAGCAGGAAGGCAGTCAGCTGTACAAGAAGGTTTGATCCCGTACTGATCGTTCCCACGTTCCGCGTGGGAATGCAGCCCGTGACGCTCCGCGTCACTGGACGCGGAGCGTCCCTTGAGGCATTCCCACGCAGAGCGTGGGAACGATCACAAAGAACAACAAATGTCCCTCTGAGATAACACCCTTGAGCATTCAACCCAGCACTTATTCTCCAGACATCGCGGTGCCCACAGACAAACGTGTCTTCGGCGGCCGCGATCTGTTTTCCCTGTGGTTCTCCCTTGGCATCGGACTGATGGTGTTGCAGACCGGCGCCCTGCTCGCGCCAGGCCTGGGCCTGTCCGGCTCGTTGCTGGCGATCTTCCTCGGCACGCTGGTCGGCGTTCTGCTGCTGGCCGCCGTCGGCGTGATCGGCAGTGACACCGGCCTGTCGTCGATGGCCGCGCTCAAGCTCAGCCTCGGCAAGCGGGGTGCGAGCCTGCCGGCCGTGCTGAACCTGCTGCAACTGATCGGTTGGGGCTCGTTCGAAATCATCGTGATGCGCGACGCTGCCAGCCTGCTTGGCGCGCGGGCGTTCAGCGAAGGCAGCCTGCTGTCGAATCCGCTGCTCTGGACCGTGTTTTTTGGTGGTCTGGCGACCTTGCTGGCCGTCAGCGGTCCGTTGACGTTCGTGCGGCAGATTCTGCGCAAATGGGGCATCTGGTTGCTGCTGGCTGCGTGCATCTGGCTGACCTGGAACCTGTTCGCCAAAGCCGATCTGGCTGCGTTGTGGGCACAGGCTGGTGACGGTTCGATGCCGTTCGCTGTGGGCTTCGACATTGCCATTGCGATGCCGCTGTCGTGGCTGCCGCTGATTGCCGACTACTCACGCTTCGGCAAGCGTGCGAAAAACGTGTTCGGCGGTACAGCGATTGGCTTCTTTATCGGCAACTTCTGGCTGATGAGCCTCGGCGTGGCTTACACCCTGGCCTTCGCGCCGAGCGGCGAAGTGAATGCCTTGCTGTTGGCATTGGCGGGTGCCGGCTTGGGGATTCCGCTATTGCTGATTCTGCTGGATGAGTCCGAAAAAGCTTTCGCTGACATTCACTCAGCGGCGGTGTCCAGCGGGATTCTGTTGCGTTTGAAAGTCGAGCATCTGGCGCTGGCCATCGGTGTGATCTGCATCCTGATCGCCTGCCTGGCACCCTTGGTCCAGTACCAGAACTTCCTGCTGCTGATCGGTTCGGTGTTTGCGCCGCTGTTCGGCGTGGTGCTGGTGGATCACTTCATCCTGCGCAAACGCAGTGCTCAAGTCGCATCAGCCGCGTTGCGCTGGCCGGCGTTGCTCGCCTGGTTGGGCGGGGTGAGCACTTATCATTTGCTGGCGAATCTGTATCCGGACATCGGCGCAACCCTGCCGTCGTTGATTCTGGCAGGGCTGCTGCAACTGGTGCTCGGTCGGGCCTTCAGTTACGGCCGGGAAACAGCTCGGGCTTGAGAATGCCGTTCAGGCGTGGGTAGGGGATCTTCAGTTCAACGTGACCCAGCGCGTAAGGTGCGATGGTGCTGGTTTCGTACTTGAGGATCACCCCGCCGTAGGTCAGCGCCACGTTCTGGGTTTTCTGGAAATGCCATTCCTTCAGGAAATCCGGTTCCTGATCGAGCTTGGTGCTGATCAGCCAGCTGTTGTGCGCCACTTGCGCGGCTTTCCAGAACGCCTCTTCCTGCCCCGGCACCAACATGTCCGACAGGGTCAGCACTTTATGCTGCTGGCGCGAATAGTTGATGAAACTGCGGCCCGGTGTGCCATGCGCGCCGCCGGTGTCCAGGTAGCTGGAAAACTCGACGATCACCAAGCCGTCATGCTGCTCACGTACTTTGGCTTGCAGGTAGCTGCTGTAGCGCGGGCCGGCGGTGCGCAAGAATTCATCGCGATAGGCCGTCAGCGTCGGTGCCGCAGGGGCATCGGGCGAAGTGCGGGTCATTTGCAGCAGGCGTTTTTCGATAATGCCGTCCAGCTGGGGTTCGTCCGGGAAGCGCAGCGTATCGATGTTCACCAGCGGGCAGTCAGGTGTCGTGCAACCCGGTTTCAGCGTTTCGGTAGCGTCGCGGGTGGTTTCCAGCGGTGCCCGATAGTTGGGTTGGAACAAGCTCTGGCAGGCGCCCAGGGTCAGGGCGATTGCGGCCACGGAGGCGATTTTAAAAAGCGACATGGGCGTCCTTCATAAAACAGGGAAAGGCAAAAAGTTATCCGCTTCGACTCTCAACGAAGCAGTCAGTTCGCCACTAAGCTAATTAGAGTTGGTTTCGCCCTCACCGTCTATCTCGCTGACGGGAAAGGGGCTGCATCAAACGGCGCGGGCGCGTTAGGATGGCGCGAAGTCGAGGTTGCAAGTAACAAAAAGGAGCCTCGTAACGGATTTGCAGTAAAGAGGATTGTCATGACTGATTTTGCCAACGCCATTCCGACCGCCGTTGATATCGTTCGGCGCGAAAAGTGCTACGAGGGCTTCTACAAGCTCGATCGTGTGCACTTGCGCCATGAGTTGTTTGCCGGTGGCATGAGTCGCGAGATCAATCGTGAAGTGTTTGTTCGCCATGATGCGGTGTGCGTGTTGCCATACGACCCGCAGCGCGATGAAGTGGTGCTGATCGAGCAGTTTCGCGTTGGCGCCATGGGCAAGACCGACAACCCGTGGCTGATCGAGTTGGTCGCCGGTCTGATCGACAAGGATGAAGTACCGGAAGAAGTTGCTCACCGCGAGGCGCAGGAGGAAGCTGGGCTTGTGTTCGGGGCGCTCTGGCCGATGACCAAATACTTTCCATCGCCGGGCGGCAGCAACGAATTTGTGCACTTGTACCTGGGGCGTTGCGACAGCACCGGAGTCGGCGGCCTGTATGGGCTGGAGGAAGAAGCAGAAGATATCCGCGTCACGGTCTGGGCGTTCGAAGATGCCCTGCAAGCCGTACGCGACGGACGAATTGCCAACGCGGCCAGCATCATTGCCTTGCAATGGTTAGCTTTGAACCGCGCTGAAGTGAGGGGGCTATGGTCGTAAACAAGCTGCGCGATCGTTACAGGGTGGACCTCGTGGGGCTGCAAGCCTCGTGCGAGGCCAACTACGCGCGCCTCATGCGACTGCTGCCGGACATGCGCAACGAACCCGAGGCGCGGCGCATTGCCGTGACCCACGGCGACCAGATGCTCGGCGTACTGGCCCTCGAAGTCCTTCAAGTCTGCCCGTACACCACCACTTTGCAAGTGCGCCAGGAACACAGCCTGCCCTGGCTGCCGGTGCCGCAGCTGGAAGTGCAGGTCTATCACGATGCGTGCATGGCCGAAGTGGTTAGCGCCGAACATGCGCGACGCTTTCGCGGCATCTATCCTTACCCGAATGCCTCGATGCACCAGCCGGACGAAAAAGCTCAGTTGAATATGTTCCTGGGGGAATGGCTGAGCCATTGTCTGGCGTGTGGGCATGAGTACGCCGTCGTTCGATAGATGTGAACTGCGTCAGGTTCGCAGGTTTCCCCTTTTGATCGTCCCCCAGCATAATTGCGGCACTCATCCAATCCCGTGATTCAGCCTGGGAGAACGCCTTGCCGAGCGTATCCACTTTGACCACCGCCGATTCGGCGCTGCTGGTGCAACTGTCCGACAGTCATCTGTTTGCCGAAGCGGACGGGACGTTGCTGGGCATGAATACCCGGGACAGCCTGCAAAGGGTCATTGAGCTGGTGCGCGTTCAGCAGCCGCAGATTGATTTGATCGTTGCCAGCGGTGATTTGTCTCAGGACGGGACGCTGGAGTCTTATCAGTTGTTTCGTGACCTGACCCGACAGCTCGATGCGCCGGCGCGCTGGATTCCTGGCAATCATGATGAGCCGCGGATCATGGCCGAAGCCGCGGTGCAGAGTGCGCTGCTGGAGCCGGTGGTGGATGTCGGTAACTGGCGGGTCACTTTGCTGGATTCAGCCGTACCGGGCTCGGTGCCGGGTTTCTTGCAGGATGAGCAGTTGCAGTTGCTGGTTCGCTCGTTGAGTGAGGCGCCGGAGCGGCATCATCTGGTGTGTTTTCACCATCATCCGGTGTCGATTGGCTGTGCTTGGATGGAGCCCATCGGGTTGCGTAATCCTGAGGCTTTGTTCGCCGTGCTGGATCGCTTTCCGCAGGTACGTGCTGTTCTGTGGGGGCATGTGCATCAGGAGGTTGATCGGGATCGCAATGGGGTGCGGTTGATTGCTTCGCCATCGACTTGCATTCAGTTTGAGCCTGGGAGTGAGGATTTCAAGGTCGGGGAGCAGGCGCCGGGGTATCGGTGGTTGCGGCTTTTGCCTGACGGCCGGATCGAAACGGGCGTGGAGCGCGTTACCGGGTTTGATTTTCAGGTTGATTACGGTTCGAACGGGTATTGATGGTTGTGGTCTTGGCGGCCTTCGGGCCGACCAGGTTGTGGTTGATTGGGTACATATCCATTTCTGCGGTAATGGCGGCTGGCGGTTTCGCCCTTACGGCGACTCACTTTTTTTACAAACGCCTAAAAAAAGTAAGCAAAAAAACGCTCGCCCCAAGCGTCCGGCCCCTCGCTAAGGCTCGGCGTTCCTTCGCTCCGGTATCCATCCGGGGACACTGCCCTCCGGTCTGCTTCGCGACGACCTACATGCAGCGTGTTCGACTGCGTCGAACGGCGCTGCGCGCTACTCCCCGGATGAACACCTCCACTCAGCCTCCCGAAGGGGCGGGTGGATCAAGATCAAGAGCAGGCGAGCTAACGCTCGGCCTAATGAGTGGTGAGAAGCAGGTGTACGCTGGGCCCTTGTAGGAGCGAGGCTTGCCCGCGAAGGCGGCCTGACAGCCGACCAATATCTTGCTGATGCACCCAATCCAATTGTGGGAGCTGGCTTGCCTGCGAAGGCGGCCTGACAGCCGACCAGTCTCTTGCCGATGCTCACCAAACCCTTGTGGGAGCTGGCTTGCCTGCGAAGGCGGCCTGACAGCCGACCAGTCTCTTGCCGATGCTCACCAAACCCTTGTGGGAGCTGGTTTGCCTGCGATGGCGGCCTGACAGCCGACCAGTCTCTTGCCGATGCTCACCAAACCCTTGTGGGAGCTGGTTTGCCTGCGATGGCGGCCTGACAGCCGACCAATCTCTTGCCGATGCTCACCCAACCCTTGTGGGAGCTGGCTTGCCTGCGATGGCGGCCTGACAGCCGACCAATCTCTTGCAGATGTACACCAAACCCTTGTGGGAGCTGGTTTGCCTGCGATGGCGGCCTGACAGCCGACCAATCTCTTGCAGATCTACCCCATTCCCCTGTAGGAGCGAGCCTGCTCGCGATGACGCCCGTTCGGGCAACCTGATTCCTGCCTATATCCCCGATCCCCCCGACTCCCTGTAAACTCCGCCTTCTTTACCGACGCACAGGGAGCTCAAATGTCCGGTTCGATCCTTTATATCCACGGTTTCAACAGCGCGCCTGCGTCGAAAAAGGCCACGCAGTTGATGCAAGTGATGGACCGTCTGGGCTTGAGCGATCAATTGCGCGTCCCGGCCCTGCATCACCATCCGCGCGAAGCCATCGGTCAGCTGAACAAGGCGATTGAAGCGCTGGGGCGGCCACTGCTGGTCGGCAGCTCACTCGGCGGCTACTATGCGACTCACTTGGCCGAGCGCCATGGCCTCAAGGCCCTGTTGATCAACCCTGCCGTCAGTCCGCACCGGATGTTCGACGGGTATCTGGGGACGCAGAAAAACCTGTATACCGATGAGGCCTGGGAATTGACCCACGACCACGTGACGGCCTTGGCCGAGCTGGAAGTGCCGGCGCCCCAGGATCCGCAGCGGTATCAGGTGTGGTTGCAGACCGGCGATGAAACACTGGACTATCGCCTCGCCCAGCAGTATTACCGGGCCTGTGCCTTGCGTATCCAGGCCGGTGGCGACCATAGTTTCCAGGGTTTTGCCGAGCGATTGCCGGCCATGTTGAGTTTTGCTGGCATCGGCGCAGATTTGTATCAGGCGATTGATTTCACAGCACTGTGAACCCTTGCCCCTTTTCATAGAACATTTGACGACGAGACCCCATGGCCACTCCCAGCGCTAGCTCTTATAACGCAGACGCCATCGAAGTCCTCTCGGGCCTCGACCCGGTGCGCAAACGCCCCGGCATGTACACCGACACCAGTCGGCCGAACCACCTCGCCCAGGAAGTCATCGACAACAGCGTCGACGAAGCCTTGGCCGGGCACGCGACCTCGGTGCAGGTCATCCTGCACGCCGATCACTCCCTGGAAGTCAGCGATGACGGCCGTGGCATGCCGGTGGATATCCACCCGGAAGAAGGTGTGTCGGGCGTCGAGCTGATCCTCACCAAGCTCCATGCGGGCGGCAAGTTTTCCAACAAGAACTACCAGTTCTCCGGCGGTCTGCACGGGGTGGGTATTTCGGTGGTCAACGCCTTGTCGACCGAAGTCCGGGTGCGCGTAAAACGTGACGGCAACGAATACCAGATGACCTTCGCCGACGGTTACAAGAAAACCGAGCTGGAAATCATTGGTACCGTCGGCAAGCGCAACACCGGCACCAGCGTGTTCTTCGCGCCGGACCCGAAGTACTTCGATTCGCCGAAATTCTCCATCAGCCGCCTCAAGCACGTGCTCAAGGCCAAGGCCGTTCTGTGCCCGGGGCTGCTGGTCAGTTTTGAAGACAAGGCCACCGGCGAGAAAGTCGAATGGCATTATGAAGACGGCCTGCGCTCCTATCTGGTGGACGCGGTCAACGGATTCGAGCGTCTGCCGGACGAGCCGTTCTGCGGCAGCCTGGCGGGTAACAAGGAAGCGGTCGACTGGGCGTTGCTGTGGTTGCCGGAAGGTGGCGACAGCGTTCAGGAAAGCTACGTCAACCTGATCCCGACGGCGCAGGGCGGCACTCACGTCAACGGTCTGCGTCAGGGCTTGCTCGATGCGATGCGCGAGTTCTGCGAATTCCGCAGCCTGCTGCCTCGCGGTGTGAAACTGGCGCCGGAAGACGTCTGGGAACGCATCGCTTTCGTACTGTCGATGAAAATGCAGGAACCGCAATTCTCCGGCCAGACCAAAGAGCGTCTATCGTCCCGTGAAGCGGCGGCGTTCGTGTCCGGTGTGGTCAAGGATGCGTTCAGCCTGTGGCTCAACGCCCACCCTGAAACCGGCATGCTGTTGGCGGAACTGGCGATCAACAACGCCGGTCGTCGTCTCAAGGCCAGCAAGAAGGTTGAGCGCAAACGCATCACGGCGGGGCCGGCACTGCCGGGCAAGCTTGCCGACTGCGCCGGGCAAGACCCGATGCGTTCCGAACTGTTTTTGGTGGAAGGTGATTCCGCCGGCGGTTCGGCCAAACAAGCGCGGGACAAAGAGTTCCAGGCGATCCTGCCCTTGCGCGGCAAGATCCTGAACACCTGGGAAGTCGACGGCAGCGAAGTGCTGGCCAGCCAGGAAGTGCACAACATCGCCGTGGCCATCGGTGTCGATCCCGGCGCGGCGGACATGAGCCAGCTGCGTTACGGCAAGATCTGCATCCTCGCCGACGCCGACTCCGACGGTCTGCACATTGCCACGTTGCTCTGCGCCTTGTTCGTCCAGCATTTCCGCCCGTTGGTGGATGCCGGTCACGTCTACGTTGCGATGCCGCCGCTGTACCGTATCGACTTGGGCAAAGAGATTTACTACGCCCTCGACGAAGCCGAGCGCGATGGCATTCTCGATCGTCTGGTGGCCGAGAAGAAACGCGGCAAGCCACAGGTCACCCGATTCAAAGGCCTGGGTGAAATGAACCCGCCGCAGCTGCGCGAAACCACCATGGATCCGAACACTCGGCGCCTGGTGCAGTTGACGCTGGAAGATTACGACGCGACCGCAGAAATGATGGACATGCTGCTGGCGAAGAAACGCGCCGGTGATCGCAAATCCTGGCTGGAATCCAAAGGCAACCTCGCCGAGGTCCTTGGCTGATGCGGGTTGGCTTTGCCCTGGCGTGTGCGTTACTTCTGACCTCCGTTTCGGCGTTTGCCGAACCGGCACCGGAGTTGCGCCTGTTGTCCGAGCATCCCGTCGACGGCATGCGCGGCGGCAACCTGTCGGGGCTGGCCCAGTGCGGCAAGGACCTGTGGACGATCTCCGATCGCGACGATGACCAGATCTACCGCCTCGATACCCGCGACACGGTCTGGCAGGTCGAAACCGTGGGCATCGGCGTGCCTGCGGTGCCGGACAGCGGTTTGCCTTGGGGGTTGAGATCGCGAGCCTGGGTCGCGGCGTTTATACGTGGCGGGGATCTGGACTTTGAAGGCATCACCTGCGACAGCGCCGGTAATCGCTACATCGTCAGCGAATCCCATGCAGCGGTTCTGCAAGTGCCGCCCGTTGGGCCGTCGTCCTGGCTGAAGATCTCGCCGATGCTGGTTCGCGAAGCGCGGGCCAGTGGCATGCTATTGCAATTCAATGCGCTGTTCGAGGGCCTGGCGATCAATCCGGCGGGCGATCAATTGTGGCTCGCCGCCGAACGTCAAAGCCGTGGCTTGCTGCTGATCAAGCGCAAACAGACGGTGTGGGATTGCGACGGTGGCTGCGTGCTGCTGAGCGAGGCGGGGAAAGAAATGCAGCCGGCACAGTTTCCACGGGCCAAAGCCGTTACTCGGGATTTTGCCGATCTATCGCTGTTCAACGGCAAGCTGTTTACCCTTGAACGCAACGCTTACCAGATCTGCCGCCGCGACCCGGTGACGGCCAAGGTCGAGCGCTGCTGGTCGTTTGCCGATGAAGCCTTGCAGGAACACCGCCGCTATCAAAATCCGTTTGGTCTGACCGAAGCGCTGATCGTCGACGCCGAGGGCGCCTGGGTCGGCACCGACAACAACAACGATGCCCGCGCCGATGGCGAGGTTCGCCCGGTTGTCTGGCGTTTCGCCGCGCCTGAAGGTGGCTGGAGTGCCAAGCCGTGAGCCAGCAAACGCCGGGAAAGCGCGCCGGCCGGGTGTTTATGGTGCTGGCCTGGTGCGCGGCGCTGTTCCTGGCGACGCGGTTTTTCGGCCAGTGGGAGGATCGGCAGCAAAATCCCAATGTGGTCGTCACCTCGGAGCAGGGCGAAGGTTTTATTGAAGTGAAACTGGCCAGCAACACCCAGGGGCACTTCGTCGCCAGCGGCCAGATCAACGGCCAGCCGGTGGATTTCATGCTCGATACCGGGGCAACCGATGTGGCGATCCCGGCGCAAATGGCCAAACGGCTGAAACTGGAACAAGGCTTCGGGGTGACCCTGAGCACCGCCAACGGTCGCACCGAGGGTTATCGAACCCGCGTCGACCGGCTGCAACTGGGCGACATTGTGCTGCGTGATGTGCGCGCCATCGTCGTGCCAGGCCTGGATGGCAAGCAAGTGCTGCTCGGTATGAGCGCGCTGAACAAACTTGAATTTACCCAGCGCGGTGGCACCATGCTGCTGCGCCAGACAACGAACCGATGAGGCCCGCATGAGCGACTCCCTTGATCTCAGCCTGGACGGTGTAGAACGCCGGTCACTGGCTGACTTCACCGAAAATGCCTACCTCAACTACTCCATGTACGTGATCATGGACCGTGCCTTGCCGCATATCGGCGACGGCCTGAAACCGGTACAGCGGCGCATCATCTATGCGATGAGCGAGTTGGGGCTGGACGCCGATTCCAAGCACAAGAAATCGGCGCGTACCGTCGGTGACGTGCTCGGTAAATTCCACCCGCACGGCGATTCGGCCTGCTACGAAGCCATGGTCCTGATGGCCCAGCCGTTCAGCTACCGCTACACGCTGGTCGACGGCCAGGGTAACTGGGGTGCGCCAGATGATCCCAAGTCCTTCGCCGCCATGCGTTACACCGAAGCACGGCTGTCGCGTTATTCCGAGGTGCTGCTCAGCGAACTGGGCCAGGGCACTGCGGATTGGGGCCCGAACTTCGACGGCACCCTCGACGAACCATTGGTGTTGCCGGCACGTTTGCCGAACATCCTTCTCAATGGCACCACCGGGATCGCCGTGGGCATGGCCACCGACGTACCGCCGCACAACCTGCGGGAAGTCGCGACGGCGTGCGTGCGTTTGCTCGATGAGCCGAAAGCCACGGTCGAACAGCTCTGCGAACACATCCAGGGCCCGGATTACCCGACCGAAGCGGAAATCATCACCCCGCGTGCCGATCTGCTGAAAATGTATGAAACCGGCAAGGGCTCGGTGCGCATGCGCGCCGTTTACCACATCGAAGACGGCGACATCATCGTCACCGCGCTGCCGCATCAGGTGTCCGGCGCCAAGGTGCTGGAACAGATTGCTGCGATGATGCAGGCCAAGCCGTCGAAGGCTCCGCAGATCGCTGACCTGCGCGACGAATCCGACCACGAAAACCCGTGCCGGATCGTGATCATCCCGGGCGCGCGGAAAAACTTTGACCACGATGCGCTGATGCAGCACCTGTTCGCCAGCACCGAGCTGGAGTCGAGCTACCGGGTCAACATCAACATCATTGGTCTTGACGGCAAGCCGCAGCTGAAGAACCTGCGTGCGCTGCTGGTGGAATGGCTGGAATTCCGCGTTCAAACCGTGCGTCGTCGTCTGCAATTCCGCCTGGACAAGGTCGAGCGCCGCTTGCACCTGTTGGACGGTTTGTTGATTGCCTACCTCAACCTGGATGAAGTGATTCACATCATCCGTACCGAGGAGCACCCGAAAGCCGCGCTGATCGCACGTTTCGCCCTGAGCGAAATCCAGGCCGACTACATCCTCGATACCCGTTTGCGTCAGTTGGCGCGACTGGAAGAGATGAAGCTGCGGGCCGAGCAGGATGAATTGCTCAAGGAACAAGCCAAGCTGCAAGCCTTGCTGAGCAGCGAAGCCAAGCTGAAAAAGCTGGTGCGTACCGAGCTGATCAAGGACGCCGAAACCTACGGCGACGACCGTCGCTCGCCCATCGTCGAGCGCACCGAAGCCAAGGCCCTGACCGAACACGATCTGTTGCCGAACGAGAAAGTGACTGTCGTGCTGTCGGAAAAAGGCTGGGTTCGTTCTGCCAAAGGCCACGAGATCGACGCCACCGGGCTTTCCTACAAGGCCGGGGATGGTTTCAAGGCGTTGGCGCCGGGTCGCTCCAACCAGTTCGCGGTGTTTATCGATTCCACTGGGCGCAGTTACTCGGTGGCTGCCCACACGCTGCCATCGGCCCGTGGCCAGGGCGAGCCGTTGACCGGCCGTCTGACGCCGCCGCCAGGGGCGAGTTTCGAATGTGTGCTGATGCCGGAAGACGATTCGCTGTACGTAATCGCCTCCGACGCCGGATACGGCTTCGTGGTCAAGGGTGAAGACCTGCAAGCCAAGAACAAGGCCGGCAAGGCGTTGTTGAGCTTGCCGAACAACTCGAAAGTCATTCTTCCGCGCCCGGTAACGGATCGCGAGAACAACTGGCTGGCTTCGGTGACCACCGAAGGTCGCCTGCTGATCTTCAAAATCAGTGATCTGCCACAATTAGGTAAGGGCAAAGGCAACAAGATCATCGGGATCAACGGTGAGCGTGTGGCCAGTCGCGAAGAATATGTCACGGACATCGCCGTACTGCCGGATGGCGCAACCTTGGTGTTACAGGCCGGAAAACGTACGTTGTCGCTGAAAGCGGACGACCTCGAACACTACAAGGGTGAGCGTGGGCGTCGTGGTAACAAACTGCCACGTGGCTTCCAGCGGGTCGATGCGCTGCTCGTCGAAAACCTCAATTAAGCGTCCTAGAGCGCTCGATCTACGATTTAACGCGTAGATCGACGCTTTGGCGCTGGAGTCGGAACGCATATTCACGGATGATATGGCCTTTCAAGCGCCGGCGTGGCCGAGCGTTCTTCATATTTATTGAGTATTTTCACTGTGGTTAGCCTTGTGGCAGCCACCTGGATGGGACGATGACTGCTCTGCGCCTTCCTTTTATTTTGATGCTCGCTGGCGTTCTTGGCCTGGCGGGTTGCAGCGTTCACCAACCGGTGTCGCTGTATCAGCTGGACAGCGGAAGTCCTGTTCAGCCTGCGCAAAGCGCGGGCATGGCGGTTTTGCTGGGCCCGGTAACGGTTGCGGATTACCTGCAGCGCGAAACCCTGTTGCAACGACAGCCGGATGGCAGCCTTCAGGCGTCGACCGACGGTCGTTGGGCGGGGAGCCTGTCTTCCGACATCGATCAGCTGTTGCTGCGTCAGGTAGCGGGTCATCTGGATAGCCAGCGCGTTGTGCTGGCGCCTGCAACATTGGGCTTCACACCGGATGTCCAGGTACTGCTGACAATTACTCGCCTGGACTCGGGCGAATCGCAACCGGCGATCCTGGATGCGCAATGGCGTCTGATTGACCGTCGTGGCCAGGTTCGCGATAACCGCATCATTCACCTGCAGGAACAGCATGCAGGCGGCACGGCGGCTCAGGTTCAGGCTCAAGGTGTGTTGCTGCAGCGTCTGGCCGAGCAGTTGTCGGTGGCGCTCAAGCCGCTGGCTAATCAGCCGCCGATCGCTGAAGCCCCGAAGAAGCCGGCTCCGAAGCCTGTAGCCCCTGCGGCTGAGCAGGAGAAGCAACCGAAGATCCCGATGGCTTCGCCGATCCGGACCGATATGGAAGTGTTTCGCTTCTAAGCCCGCACCGATACAACACAAAGCCCGCCTAGTGCGGGCTTTGTCGTTTCTGGTGCGTACTGATCGTTCCTACGCTCTGCGTGGGAATGCCGCCCGTGACGCTCTGCGTCACATCGGTTTCAGGGCTTGGTATAGGCGGTGAGGCTGGAACGCGGAGCGTCCCTGGAGGCATTCCCACGCGAAGCGTGGGAACGATCAGCCCGCAGACGATCACTCGTGTGCGGGCTTTTTCATAACAGGGCTGTTTATGCCCGGCGCTCATGCATCCGCGCCAGTTGCCGCTCAAGCATCGACGGATAAGGCTCCATCAACCGCTCCACACAGCACGCGCCCTCAGGGCTGGCAATCGGCCGGATCCGTGCACGCTGACGGATCAGCGCGTCGTCACCGATCTTGCGCTCCACCAGCAGCAGGTTGCGGCTGTGTTGCGACAAGGCCAAGGCATCCTGAGCGGCTTCGGTCAGCAGCAGGTCGATCTGGGTCAGACCGAACAACTCATCGCCCAGCGTCAGGCCCAGCTGCAATTGCAAGGTGATGCCACTGTCCGCGACTTCGATCTGCAGCTGATGGCCCAAGGCTCGCAGCAGTTCACCGCAGCAGATCGCGTTGGTCAGGTAATCGTCGCCGCTGTCTTCGGTGTGGAACAGCATCAGCGTGCTGCCATCGTTCAGGGTGTGCAGTTCGCTCTGATAGAGCGAAGCCGCCTGATCGAGGCAATCGCGATAGCGTTTCAGCAGTTCTTCCAGTCGTGTGCGGGGCAGACGACGCAGCTGATCCTGAGCGCCCAGTTGCACGGCCAGGACGGCGCTGTGTTGTGGCACGTTCGAGATCACCGGTTTTGCGACCGCTTTCGGTGCAACGTCGGCCGATTCGTCACGCAAGTCGGCAAACGCATCGTCGTCATCGTCGTCTTCAACGGTGCTGACACTGCGCCGCGGCGCAGGCTTGAGGCCGGCCACAGGCTTGCTTTCATCGAAACTCGGATCCCGCAGGTTGCGCACTTCGAAGGTCGGCTCGTTATCGTCGGCGTCTTCGTAGTCGCTGTCGTCGTATTCCGGCTCAGGCGCAGGTTCCGGCTCGGCCGGCTCCGGCGCGAAGTTGGCGTGCAGCTGGCGCGCCAGGTCACCGATCTCATCCTGGCGCTCGGTGGCCGGGGTGTATTCGTCGATGTTGCGCAGCCAGACGCGCAGTTGCAGCAGCGGCGTGGAGATGTGCCGACCCAGGCGCAGGCTCAAGGCCAGGGACAGGGCCAGCAGAATCGCACTCAAAATGCCCATGCTTTGCAAGCTGATGGTCATCGGCTGCTGGAACTGATCCATGTCCAGGCTGATGCGCAGTTGTCCGGCGGTCACGTCCTGGAAGGTGATTTTGCTCTGGTACATGCCCTCGGCTTCGCCCAGCAGGCTGTGCTTGGGACGCTGACCGGCTTCGGCGAGGATGCGGTTATCCACGCTGTAGATGGCGGCGTGGGCCACCAACTTGTTTTTGGTCAGGTTGTTGAGCAGCACATTGAGGCTGAGGATGTCGTTGGACACCAACAGCTCCGTGGCGGAGGTGGCGGTCTGCGTGGTCAGGCTTTCGCCCAGCGCATCGGCCTGCTCGTGCATGGCCTGCTTGAACTGCAAACCCATCACGCAGGCGTAGATCACCAGGGCCAGAGCGACCAGGATCACGTTATGGCTGGCGATGCGCAATGCAATCGGTACACGGCGGTGGCGCAGTGCACGGAAGATCAGCAGAAAGAAGTTATCGGTTTTTACTGGCGTGGGCCGGTTCACTTGAGCTCGGCTCTTTTGTCCGTGAAGTTGACGCGCAGTATAGCGACAGGCCCTAGACCGTCAAAGCGCTCACGGTGCCCGATGGTCACTGAAAGTGAGTAGAATGCGGTTTTTTTCCACTTGCGGGGGTGCGCCTTGCGCGAAATCGTCCTGATAAACATCACGGGAGTCGACCGTCCGGGTCTGACTGCGGCCATTACCGGCGTTCTGGCCCAGGGTGGTGTGAACATTCTCGACATCGGTCAGGCGGTGATCCACGACACTTTGTCGTTCGGCATCCTGGTTGAAATTCCTGACACCGAGCAGGGCAAGTCGGTGCTCAAGGACATCCTGTTCACGGCGTATAAGCTCGATCAGCAGGTGCGTTTCACGCCGGTGTCCGAAGAGGATTACCAGCAGTGGGTCGGCAACCAGGGTAAAAAACGCCACATCGTGACCCTGCTGACCCGCAAAGTGACCGCCGGACAATTGCAGGCCGTGAGCTCGATCACCGCCAAATATGGCCTGAACATCGACCACATCGATCGTCTGTCCGGGCGCATGCCGCTGGACACCCCGGCCGACCAGGGCAAGGGCTGCATCGAATTTTCCGTTCGTGGTGAAGCGGCTGACCCGCAGGCGCTGCGAGCCGAATTCCTCAGCGTCGCCCAGGAATTGAACGTCGATATCGCCTTCCAGGAAGACTCGCTGTTCCGCCGTAACCGTCGCCTGGCGGTGTTCGACATGGACTCGACGCTGATCGAAGCCGAAGTCATCGACGAACTGGCCAAGGCAGCGGGCGTGGGCGATCAGGTGTCTGAAATCACCGAGCGAGCGATGGCCGGTGAACTGGATTTCCGCGCGAGCTTCAAGGAACGTCTGGCCTTGCTCAAGGGGCTGGACGTCAGCGTGCTGGACTCGATCGGTGCTTCGTTGCGTCTGACTGAGGGGGCAGAAACCCTGTTCGCCGAGCTCAAGCGCCTGGGCTACAAAACCGCGATCCTGTCGGGCGGTTTCACCTACTTCGCCAAGCAATTGCAGGCCAAGTTGGGCATCGACTATGTATTTGCCAACGAGCTGGAAGTGGTCGACGGCAAGGTCACCGGGGTGGCGGTCGAGCCGATTGTCGATGCACAGCGCAAGGCGGATCTGCTGAAGGAACTGGCGCACAAGGAAGGTTTGCGACTGGAGCAGACCATTGCGGTCGGCGACGGTGCCAACGATTTGCCGATGCTGGCGATTGCCGGCCTGGGCGTGGCGTTCCGCGCCAAACCGCTGGTGAAGCAGTCGGCGAAGCAGGCGATTTCCACCCTTGGGCTGGATGGCGTGCTGTATCTGCTGGGCTTTCGGGATCGTGACGGGCAGCTCTGAGTTTTCGATTGTCCGAACTGGCCTCTTCGCGGGCAAGCCTCGCTCCTACAGGGTTTGTGTCGTACACCTATCGCGCGAACGACCCAGGACCTGTAGGAGCGAGGCTTGCCCGCGAACGGGCGCCTCGGTCTACAGTTTCACCCTCAAAGCGATTTCCACAACGAATCAAAATCCTCCTCGACGCCGCTTCCCGCGGCGTTGTCGTTTCTGCTCTCCAGCGAGCGATAAGCAAACTGATTAAAGCTGTTGGTGCTCGCCACCCGCCGATCCAGCCCGGCGCGGCGTTCCTGGCCGTTGGTGTTGATCAGCACTTTGCTGCCTTCCTGAAAGGGCAGCCGCGGGGCGAGCAGCGTGGCGGGCAGGTCGATGGCGCTGATTTCCGGCAGCAACAGGCCACGCAAATATTGACTGTGGTCGTCCCGCGTTCGCACCAGTTGCAGCCCGCAAGGTTCGGCATACGGCGCGACCTGTTCGATCCCCATTTGCGTACCACCGCCCCGCACCTGACGAATCCAGCGCACCACTGCAATACTCCAGCCCTGATTGACAGAGTCCTGGATGCCGACCATCTCGCCGGCCTGTAACTCGGCGGGCACCGCGTTGGGCCACGCAAGGCAGTAACCGCCTGGGCTGTGGTTGATGACCGGCAACGCGTACGTCGGAAAATGCCGATTGCTATCGGCCGCCTCATGACTGTCGTCATTCTGCAAGTGCGGGTATTCAATTTCTTCATAAGGCAGCAAGGCATCGGCCGTGGTGTGGGGCGCCGCGTCGAACGCCTGACTCCATTGATCGCTTGCCCGTCCTGTCGGGGATGTTGCCGAAAACTGCGCGAGCCGGGTGCCAGGGTTTTTCAGAATATCGCTGAATGAACGTTCCCCCCCCAAATAGAAGTGCAGCGCGCTCATGCCCACGCACAGGGTCAAGGTGCCGTGGCCGACGGTGCGTTGAAAGCTGCGCTCGGCCGCCTGGCCCCAAGCGGCGTGCAGGTGTTGCAGCGTATCCAGACTGAGCCCGGATGGCACGGGCAGCGGCGGTGTGCCGACAGCGCCTTGTAAATGCGCTTCGATGGCGACGACCAGTGGCTGCGGATCAATCCCCAGCAAACTGTCCTGCTGCTCGGCCCGGAACTTCGAGCGATAGCGCGGCCCGGTATCCAGGTCCGGCGCGACAGCAAACAATCCATCTGCGGGTTGGCCAGGTTGCAACTTGATCCATCGGCTCCAGGGCTCCAGTACCTCGGCGAGCCGGGCGATCTGGTTCTGGCGCAATTGATTGCAGCGTGAGGCGCCCAACAGCAGGGCGGTCACGTAAGTCTGTTCGATGCTCAGGGTTTGCGTCTGGCTGGCCAGTTCATCGCGCAGGCTGAGGTGCTGGAGTTTGTGTGCGCAGGCGATCCGATACAGCTGATGCAGCTCCAGCCACAAGCCTTCCGGTACCGGACAATACAGTTGAGTCGAGCGAATCAGCGGCCCGTTCAGGCAATGGATCGCCCGCTGCAACGCTTGGGTCAGCAGTGAGGCTCGATCCTTGCTGAAGCGCGGGGTAATGCGCACGACGATCTGCTTGTAGCCAATCGCCAAGTGACTTTGCAATGCCTGGCAGAGGTTGGCGATCTTGCGCGAACGCTCGTCGAGCACAATCGCCTGATGCAGGAAATGCCGTTCCAGGTGTTTGCAGACGTAATACACCTCGGGTCGCAACAGTTCGAGCAGTTGCAGGCGATTGTCGCTGGGGGTGAGCAGCTGGTTGAGTTCGCTCAAGCTTTGATAGAGCAGGCGAGCGGTTTCGCCTATGTTGGCTTTGGGCAGGTTGGCGATCCAGCGCTTGAGGTCGCGTTGCGTAGGTTCGCAGAACGACAGGCGTAGCTGCGTCGGGATCGGTGCACGTAGCAACAGGTGGGGACTGGTCTCATTCATGCCGTGGAAAACTCCAACCGGGAAATGGGCAGTGAATGACCTGACTGTAGCACCTACGGATGTCGACCGTTTGTCTGTCAGTCGAGTGCCGCCCGGGCGTACTACTAATCTGACACACGTGCGACTGGATACGCACGGTCGTGCGGCCTGCTGCCTACGCAGGGCAGGTCTCTTGTAACTTCAAGGAGATGAGGTTCATGTCTAGATACGTAGTGGCAAATCAATGGGGCGGTAGTTCGGCACCCTGGCATCCGGGCGGAGACTGGACGTTGGGCGCGCGGGACAACCAGAACGTGGTCGCGATAGAGATCAGATCGGGCGATGGCGGGAAGAGCTTCACCGGCACCATGACTTACGCGGGTGAAGGTCCCATTGGCTTCAAGGCTCAGCGCACGGGCCAGAACCAGTACAACGTGGAAAATCAGTGGGGCGGCAACGACGCTCCATGGCATCCGGGTGGCAAGTGGGTCATCGGCGGCCGTGATAATCAGAACGTTGTGGCGTTGAGCGTCACCTCCAATGATGGAGGGAAAAACCTCAGTGGCACCAATACCTACGCCAACGAAGGGCCGATCGGCTTTCGTGGACAGATAGAGTAACGGCGCTACCGAAATGTCCGCCCCTTCGAAGACGTTCGACGGGGCGGATCAGCCAGATCAGGCGTTTGGCAGGCCTAGCGCCTGGCCCATTTGCACGGGTGACAGGGCGCCGAGCCCTTCAGCCCATTTCACCTGGTCCGGCCCAAACAGCACGACAGCGGTCGAACCCAGCTTGAAGCGACCCAGTTCCGCGCCCTTTTCCAGATGGATCGGCGCGCGGGCGGCTTCGTCGTAACGGAAGGTTTTCAGCTCGCGTTTCGGCGGCGTCACCAGCCCGGCCCATACGGTTTCAATCGACGCCACGATCATCGCGCCCACCAGCACCACGGCCATCGGCCCGCGCTCGGTGTCGAAAATGCACGCCACACGCTCGTTGCGGGCAAACAGCTCCGGCACGTTTTCGGCGGTGGTCTGGTTGACCGAGAAAATCCGGCCCGGGATGTAGACCATCTCGCGCAGGGTGCCGGCCAACGGCATGTGCACGCGGTGGTAATCCTTCGGCGACAGATAAATAGTCGCGAAATCACCGCCCATGAACGGCGCAGCATTCGCGGCATCACCGCCCAGCAATTCCAGCACGCTGAAACTGTGGCCCTTGGCCTGGAACACGCGGCCGTGTTCGATCGGGCCGAGTTGGCTGACCGCACCGTCGGCCGGGCTGAGGATTGCGCCTGGTGTCTCGTCCAGCGGGCGAGCACCGTCCTTCAAGGCGCGAGTGAAGAACGCATTGAAGTGCTCGTAAGCCGTCAGGTCTTCGACCAGCGCCTGGGACATGTCCACCTGATAACGCTTGGCGAACCAGGCGGTAAAGGCGTTCTTGAACCAGCGCACGCGGCATTCGGCAATGCAGCCGGCCAGTCGCGAGAGCAAGTGGTGAGGCAGCAGGTATTGGCTGAGGATAAATAGACGCTTATTCATTAACTGTCCTTAAAAACCTTAAATCTCTACGGGCGTGTCGGGGTGGTTGCCCCATTCGCCCCAGGAACCGGCGTAGCCTTTGACCCGCGGATAACCGAGGGATTTAGCCACCAGATAAGTGAAGCCAGAGCGATGGTGAGTCTGGCAGTGGGTAATGACTTCTTTGTCTTTGGTGATGCCGAGTTTTTCCAGGATCTGCGGCATGTCCGTGCGGATGCGCAGGTTGCGCGCCTGATCCATGCCGGCCGTCCATTCGAAATTCACCGCGCCGGGAATGTGCCCGGCCTTGGCTGCCAGCACTTTCTCACCGGAGTATTCCAGCGGGCCGCGCGCGTCCCAGATCGCCAGATCGGCGGCACCGAGACGGCTTTGCAGGTATTCGCGGGTGGCGGTCGGTTCGTCGTGCAGAGTCAACGCAACCGGGCCGCCAACGGGGGCCGGGACCTGGATCGACATGGGCATGCCTTCTGCCAGCCAGGATGTCAGGCCACCGTCGATGTAGTGGTACTTTTTATGGCCGATGACATCGAGCAGCCAGATGAAACGCCCGGCCCAGCCGCCGCCTTCGTCGTCATACACCACGTAGACCGCATTGGCGTTGTGTCCCAACTCGCCGAACAACGTTTCGAGTGCCGCTTGCGGCGGCATCAGTCCCGGCGCAGGCGCCTGGCCGAGTTGTGTGCGTTTGGGATCGACAAAGCGCGCACCGGGAATATGCCCTTCGGTGTAGCGGGCACTGCTGGTCAGGTCCACCAGAATCAGTTCGCGGGACTCAAGGCGAGGGAGCAAGTCGCTCGGCTCGATGACCAGCGCCAAGCCAGAGAAGTCAGACATGTGAGGTCTCCAGAGCACAAAGGGGAGGATTGTAGCGCAGCATTCATTGACCGCGCTGGCTAAAGCTATGGAGTGCCTTTTCAATGCACTGCGCGGTTTTGCCAAAGGCTTGTACGGTTATTTCCGAGAACGGCCCGCCGCCCTGATCGGCTACAACCACCATGATCACCCGACCGTTGTTGACCAGCGAGCGCAGCAGCAGGTGTTCGCCGCGAAACTGCGCGCGCAGGCTGGCGGGTAGCAACGCCGAGAACTGGGCGTTGTTGGCCGGGGTCAATCGCACTTGGGCCTGTTGCGAGAGCAACCGTTGCAGCACGGTGCTCTGACTCACGACCAGGTTCAGCCCCGCCGCTTCCTTCGCCAGCCCGGCCGTTTGATGCGCACGCAAATTGGCGTGGGTGCGGTCAGCCATCAAGATCATCACCCGACGCATGCCACACGCGACCAGCGCGTCCCGGGCCGACGTGGTCAAGTGCATTGCATTAGTGAAGCGGCTCGGCTCGATCAGCAGTTCGGCACATTGTTTACGCCACGCCGTCAGATCTTCAGCGGTCGGCGCCGGTGCCGGCAGCAACCCGGCGTGAATACGGTTCACGCCCGAGGGCCAGATCAACGCTACGGCGGGGTGCCAGATGTCCGGCATGGCGTGCTGATGCGCGCTGTTGACGGCTTGTTGATGCAATTGCTGCTGCACGTCGCTCATCGGCATTTGCAGGTAAAGGCTGGTCAGGTACTGCCAGCGCTCGCTGTGCGGACTGTCCCAGGCCTGTTGCGCCGAGAGTGCCAGCCCGTTGGCCAGCAGCACGGTATTGGCTGGCTGATTGAGCCAGCGACGCAGGGTCGGATCGTCATCGAGGCGGTTTTGCTGGCGCAGGGGATGCTCGCTGTCGCGGGCAATGCGCAGGACTTTGACCAGTTCGCGCTGCTCGTTGAGCAGCAGTCGATAACCTTGCTGCACCCAGATCGGCAGGCGCCAGATGTCCACCAGCGCCAGGCAGATATCCAGCAAGCGAACGCCGAACAATTGCTTTTCGACTGTGCGCGCTGACTCGCCTTTATGGATGACCCGCAACTCCCACTCTTCGAGCAACTGCGGATGAGTCAACGCCATCGGCCAGAGCGGCGAGAGAAACAGCAGGCTGCCCCAGTGGATGTCCTGCCAGAGCCGCGCCAGGCGACCGGCGAAAAAACCGTTGGCCTGTTGCGTCGCGTGCTGGCTGATCATCTGCAGCTGACGCAACGCCACCGGTATCTGGGATTGCGGTTCGGCAGGCAACCGGGCGAGCAATTCCTCGGTGCGTTTCAATCCGAGACGATTGATCGCCACCTCAAGGTTTTCAGCAGGCGTGGTCATGCTGCCGTGGGTGTGGCGGTTGGCTTCGCGAATCACGCTCAAGGCCAGGGCCGGGCTGTCTTGCAGCAACTCGGCGATGTCGCGAAGCGAGCTGCGGTTATTGGCGAGGGCCTTGCAGACACGGTCGTGACTGTCTTGCGGAACCGGCAGGCGCACGCCATCGAGAAGCTTTACCCAGCCTTCAAGCGTGGTCGGTTTTGGGGTTGGGGTGTTCGTTTCGTTAGCCATGGTTGGACGTGATCATCGTCTGCATTACCTATGCCCGGAGAGGGCTAAATTAGCTTTTCGCTTGAACTGGCTATAGTCTGGCGCAGTTTTGCCGATAAGTAGAAGAAGAGATTTTTTAACTTCCGAATATGACCTTGAACCCGACTCAGTAAGTGCTCTCCTACCTATGGCTAAATTAATCGGCATCATCGTCGTATTCGCGAGCGTGCTCGGCGGATACGTGCTCTCCCACGGCAAGATTGCCGCCCTGATTCAACCTTTCGAGGTGATGATTATCGGTGGTGCGGCCCTCGGTGCATTCCTGCAGGCCAACCCAGGTCACATGTTCAAACTCGTTCTCAAGAAAGCCTTGGGAATGTTCAGCTCGCGCTTCAATCACACGTTCTATCTGGAAGTGCTGGGCCTGATTTACGAGATCCTCAACAAAAGCCGCCGCGAAGGCATGATGGCAATCGAAGGCGACATCGAAGACGCCGCCGCGAGCCCGATCTTCGCCAAGTACCCGGCCGTTCTGAAAGATGACCGCATGACCGCGTACATCTGCGATTACCTGCGCATCATGTCCTCCGGCAACATGGCGCCCCACGAGCTCGAAGGCCTGTTCGACATGGAGCTGACCAGCCTCAAGGAAGACCTCGATCACCCTTCCCACGCCGTGAACGGCATCGCCGACGCCATGCCCGGTTTCGGTATTGTCGCGGCGGTATTGGGTATCGTGGTGACCATGGCCTCCCTGGGTGAAAGCGACCAGAAAATGATCGGCGTACACGTCGGTGCGGCACTGGTGGGGACCTTCTTCGGTATTCTCGCCGCCTACGGTTTCTTTGGCCCGCTGGCCCATGCCCTGGCCCACGAAGCCAAGGAAGAACTGAACGTCTACGAAGCCATCAAGGCCTCGCTGGTGGCTTCGGCTTCCGGTATGCCGCCATCGCTGGCAGTGGAATTCGGTCGCAAGGTTCTGTACCCGGCGCACCGTCCTAGCTTCGCTGAGCTGGAACAAGCGGTTCGCGGTCGCTAAGTCATGGAAAATAACCAGCCGATAATCATCAAGCGCGTCAAAAAGTACGCGGGCGGACATCACGGGGGCTCCTGGAAAATCGCCTTCGCGGACTTCGCGACGGCGATGATGGCGTTCTTCCTGGTGCTGTGGCTGCTGTCCACCGCAACGCCGGAACAGAAGATTGCCATCGCCGGTTACTTCAAGGACCCGGTCGGTTTTTCCGAAAGCGGCACGCCGTACATCATCGATTTGGGCGGCTCCCCGACCCTGGCACCGGAGAACACCCTCAACCCCGAGGTGAAGTCTCAGCCGCAGCCGGACCGAGTCACCGTCGACACCGACCAGGTCGAAGGGATGGCCGAGCAGGTTGAGAAGGAACGTCTGGAACTGTTGCTGCAAGAGTTGCAGAACAAGGTCGATGAAAACCCGCAGCTGCAAAAATTCAAGGACCAGATCCTGTTCGAAATCACTCAGGACGGCTTGCGCATCCAGATCATGGACGCGGAAAACCGGCCGATGTTCGACTCAGGCTCGGCGCGCTTGAAACCGTACTTCGAAGACATCCTGCTGGCCATGGCCGACACCATTAAAGCGGTGCCGAACAAGATCAGCATCAGCGGCCACACCGATGCCAAGCCGTACTCGGGCACCGGCGATTTCGGCAACTGGGAACTCTCGGCCAACCGTGCCAACGCCGCTCGCCGTGCGCTCGTCGCCGGCAGCTATCCGGATCCGCAAGTGGCGCGGGTGGTCGGTTATGCCTCGTCGGCGCTGTTCGACCGCGAGAACCCGTTCAACCCGGTCAACCGCCGGATCGACATCGTGGTGCTGACCAAAAAGGCCCAGCGCGCCATCGAAGGTTCGCAAGGCGCTGAACCTGCGCCAGCGCCGACGCCCGCGCAAGGCCAGGGTGGCCTGGGCGAAGTGCCTGCGACACCGGTCGATCCGAACGCATTGCCGGCGGATAAGGAACCGCTGCCGGCCCATGAGCTTCGCGAGCGACTGAATCTCTTCGAAGACCTGGCACCGAAACCGGCGGAGCCGGCGAAGTAGTGACCCACAACAATCAAGCCGACAGAGATGTCGGCTTTTTTGTGCCTGTTAGAAACCCCGTCGAATGCGGTTCTTGAGCTGGTCGTGGAACAACTCGGCATTGCGTCTGTAGGTGCCATAAAGGGATTCGCTGATTGAATCCAGTGTCATTGAGCGCTTGGTCGCCACTTCTTCTCGATAGGCATCAATGAAAAACTCCAGATCCCTGTCGGTGCTGATTTTGGGCCATTTATCGAGGTACAGCGGCAGTTCCGCCGGTTCTGTCTTGAATGAGCAGATCCGTCGATTACTGATGGTCGCTTCACCGATTTCGAACGGTACCCACCACGACAGCGCGGTCTTGCCCGAGACTACCGCTATCAGATGCGTGCATGCGGTGATGTTGCGAGTAATGACCCCGGTAATGTCGTCAGTGGTTTGTGATTCCGGATCCAGCACGTCGAAGTAGGTCTTGATGTTGGCCTGAATCAGGCGGGAGTTGATGGCGACGGCGTGAGGGCGGTCGCTATGGCGGTAGCTGATAAACACAGGCATCAGAAATGTCCCTTGATCGCGAGTTCGCGGTAGTAGGCGCCGAGGGCGGTGAGGCGGCAGCCGGTGGAATGGATGGCGGCGTAGTACATGTGCTCGGCGTCCACCGGTTCGATCAGGCTGTGGCGATTGCACTTTTGCAATTGGGCGAAGACTTCGCCGTGGTCCGGGTCGAACGATGTTTCGGTGGGTTCGTAGCTGGGGTCGAGCGCAAAGACATGGCTGGGCTCCGGGAACCAGTCCTTGAGTTTGCGCAGGGTTTCTTCGGCGATCAGTGGCGTGACCTCGCGCAAGGGGACAAATTGCGAGACGTTGGTCTTGAACACTGGCCGTTGTTCCCACGCGCCCAACGCATTGTCGACGAATGAATACACGCTGCCGGGTGTGACCTTGCCCAGTACGTTAGCGGCCCCGCCGTGCAGCGCTTGCAGCAACAGGTCGGTAAACACGCCGTGGCCGCGTCCTTCAAGCGCAACCTGGTCTTTTTTGCAGGCGGTGAGAATGGTCATGCCTTCGCCGATGACGCTGCTACCGCCGCGTAACCCGCGCATCGCGGCGGCTGCGCCGGCCTGGCAGCAGTCGAGGATGATGATTTTGTTCTTGATGTGGGGGGCGTTGTCCGCCCAACTCAATATGTCGCTGATGCGAATGCCATCGCCACCTGGTGCAAAGTCCTGAGGAATCAGCAGCCCTTCGTCGATGCTGGTATCGAACTGGCCATGGCCGGCGAAATACAGCAGCGCCACATCACAATCGCCGGAAAACAGGCTTTGGATGTGCTGCTTCATGGCCGTCAGCGAAAGGTCATCTTCGGCTGAGGTCAGCACTTTGCTGCTGAAGTTCGGCCGCCCGTTGGCGTGACGCTCCAGCACCGAGGCCATGGCCATCGCGTCGTTATTGCATCCGCTCAATGGAGAGACGTGGGCGTAATGGTTGATCCCGATGAACAATCCCTTGCGCATGGTTCAACCCGCCGCGTGAGTGCGAATGGCACTGATGATGCTGTTGGTGTTCCAGGCGCATTCGGCATGTGCCGCCTGACGTACTACGGTAGAAATTCGCTCCGCGCCAAAGGGTTTGACCGCAATGATCACCTTGCCCATTCGTTTGGCGATCTCGATTTCCTTGTTGATCCACTTGCTGTAGGTGGAATACATCCCCGCCATGATCAGGACCGCCGAGCAGGGCCTGATCTTGTTCTCGATGGCTTCTTCCAATTGTTTATCGGTCTGCGCGCCTATGATCGGGTTGTCGGTCGGCACTGAAAAATTTTTGAACGTGAAGCCGGGTTTGGCGTTGAGCAGCCGCACGAGGTTGTCGTGGGCGTGGGGATAACTCCACGAGTGGCTGATGAACAAATGATAGGTTTGCATGGATATCCCTCGGTATCGCCGGAATGCGAAGAGGGCTTGAATGTATGCACTTGGATGGCCGCAACAAGGCCTGCGCGGTTAAAGAGACGGGTCCTTCAAGCAGGCGTGCAAATGCCCTACAGAGCTGTCTGACGTTTAAAAGGCGGGGGATTTTCAGGGTGCAACGAACAACCCGCCGCCCCGTCTGCATCGGGGCGGCTGGAGTGTCTGTTTAGTAACTGGTTTCGGGCAAACTGGCGATGATCGAGCGGTAGCTGTTCATCCGTTGCTGCTGCACGCGGCCTTCTTCCAGCGCCTTGAGCAGGGCGCAACCCGGTTCGCGGTCATGCTTGCAGTCGCGGAAGCGGCAAGTGCCGATCAAGTCGTTGAACTCGATGAAACCGGCTTCGACGTCGGCGCGGCTGACGTGGCCCAGACCGAATTCGCGGATACCCGGGGAGTCGATCAACTCACCGCCACCGGGGAAGTGGAACAACCGCGCGGTCGTGGTGGTGTGGGTACCCTGGCCAGACAGCTCGGACAGCGGGCCGACACGGGCTTCGACTTCAGGCAACAGGGTGTTGACCAACGAGGATTTGCCGACGCCGGACTGGCCGACGAACACGCTGATGTGCCCGTCCAGTTGTGCCTGCAATTGCTCCATGCCATTGCCGTGGTGCGCCGAGACTTCCAGCACCGGGTAACCCAGCGTGCGGTAAACCGCCAGCAAGGCATTCAGCGCGGGGGCGTTCTGCTCGTCGATCAGGTCGAATTTGTTGAGCAGCAGCAGCGGCCGGATACCGGCGTGCTCAGCGGCGACGAGGTAACGGTCGATCAGGTTTGCGTGAGGCTCAGGCAACGGGGCGAACACGATGACGATCATGTCGACGTTGGCCGCAACAGGCTTGAGCTGGCCACGGCTGTCTGGGCGGCAGAGTTCGGTTTTACGCGGCAGTTGCGCCACGATCACGCCGATGCCCTGGTTGCCGGCACGCCAGACCACCTGATCGCCGGTCACCAGCGCAGGCAGGTTGGCGCGCAAATGGCAGCGGAATACCTGACCCGCTAAATCGCCATCGAGCGCTTCGACTTCGACCTGTACACCGAAGTGCGCGATCACCAGGCCCGTCTGTTCGGGACCCAGGTCACCACCCTCAAGTGCCTCGACAGCCGAGGACTCGCGTTTGGCGGCGCGGGCAGCGCGTTCGCCCTGAATCTTTTCGATGCGCCAGTTTTGACGACGATTGAGTTGGCGTTTGGCCATGGGTGTTCCGTATCAAGAATGCAGCGATTAGGTAAAACGGCCGCGAGTTTAGCACGCCCGGGCGCCGCCCTAGGCTAAACTGCGCAGCATTGCCTAGGAGCCGACACATGCAAAACCCGCAGAATCTGATCTGGATCGACCTGGAAATGACCGGTCTGAACCCTGATACCGACGTCATCATCGAGATGGCCACCATCGTCACCGACAGTGACCTGAACACCCTGGCCGAAGGGCCGGTGATCGCCATCCACCACAGCGACGAGATCCTCGCCGGCATGGATGAGTGGAATACCCGTCAACACGGCGGCTCGGGCCTGACCCAGCGCGTTCGCGACAGCCGCATCAGCATGGCCGAAGCCGAAGCCGAAACCATCGCCTTCCTGGAACAATGGGTGCCGAAGGGCAAGTCGCCGATCTGTGGCAACAGCATCTGCCAGGACCGTCGCTTCCTTTATACCCACATGAAATCCCTGGAAAGCTTCTTCCACTACCGCAACCTCGACGTGTCGACCCTCAAAGAGCTGGCCGCACGCTGGGCACCGGACGTGCGCGACAGCTTCAAGAAGGGCAGCACCCACCTGGCCCTGGACGACATCCGCGAATCCATCGCCGAGCTGCAGCACTACCGCAAGCATTTCATCAAGTTCTGATGGGGCCAGGCCCTTGTGGCGAGGGGGGTTTCTGTGGCGAGGGGGCTTGCCCCCGTTCGGCTGCGAAGCAGTCGTAAAACCTGCGAATGCGGTGTGACTGGAAGAATGCCGGGGAGCGCTTCGCACTCCAACGGGGGCAAGCCCCCTCGCCACAGGGATGCGCGAATGCTTCGGCGCCCTCTTTTGGTGCTGCACCGAAATGGCTAGACTGCGCGCCTTTCTGCAAGGACCGCCACCATGTTGCTGATGCTTTACCTGATCGCCATCACCGCCGAAGCCATGACCGGTGCCCTGTCTGCTGGCCGTCGCGGCATGGACTGGTTTGGCGTGGTGCTGATCGCGTGCATCACGGCACTTGGCGGCGGTTCGGTGCGTGACGTGTTGCTCGGTCACTACCCGCTGACCTGGGTCAAACACCCGGAATACCTGGTGCTGACCTCGATTGCGGCGATGTTCACCGTCTTCGCTGCACGTTGGATGCGCCACCTGCGGTCACTGTTTCTGGTGCTCGACGCCGTGGGTCTGGTGGCATTCACCTTGATTGGCTGCATGACCGCCCTGGAAATGGGCCACGGCATGTTGGTGGCTTCGGTCAGTGGCGTAATCACCGGGGTGTTCGGCGGCATCCTGCGCGACATCTTCTGCAACGACATCCCGCTGATCTTCCGCCGTGAACTCTACGCCAGCGTCTCGTTCGCTGCGGCGTGGTGCTACATGCTTTGCATCTATCTGCAATTACCCGGCGAACAGGCGATTTTGATCACGCTGTTTGGCGGTTTCCTGCTGCGGTTGCTGGCGATCCGTTTCCACTGGGAAATGCCGAAGTTCGTTTATAACGACGAGGCCTGAGCTCAGTGGGGGGCATGGTCGGACAAGTGTGTGCTTCGTAATATCTCGTCGAGGAAGTCTTTTAGGCGCCTCAGTGAAAATAGGGTAAAAAGTTCATAAATAGGGTAATTCGCTATTCAATTACCCTATTTAGCGTTGAATTACCCTATTTGACAGGTAAAACTATATATGCGATCGCTCACACCAGAATATCTCGCAACGCTTCGCTACAACGGGCTGCAGATTGCGACGTTGCGGGCTCTCGGTGAGTACCGTGGCAAGCAACAATTGTTCGTTTCCCAGTCTCCAGAAATTCTCCAGGACTTAAAGCAGCTTGCAGTTATCGAGTCCACAGAATCATCCAACCGATTGGAGGGAGTGGTTGTTTCACCAAGTCGATTGAAGTCGTTGATTATCAAAAATGCCGATCCGAAAAGTCGCTCCGAGCAAGAAGTTGCGGGTTACCGCGATGCGCTTTCTCTTATTCATGAAGCGGCAGAGGGGATGCCATTCTCCGAAGGCGTCATTCGTCAGTTGCATGGCATGCTTTATCGCTATCTACCGCAGGATGGCGGGGAGTGGAAAGCAACGAACAATGACATCATCGAGCGTCATCCGGACGGCAGTTCACGTATCCGCTTTCAACCGGTCGCTGCACATCTGACACCCATTGCAATGGTCGATATGGTCATGCAGTACCGTAAGGCATTGGATCAGAATCTGGCAGACCCGCTTATATTGGTCCCGCTGAGTGTTCTCGACTTTCTCTGCATCCACCCTTTCTCAGATGGCAACGGGCGCGTGGCTAGACTGCTTACCTTGTTGTTGCTTTACCAGTTTGATTATCGGGTAGGCCGTTTTATCAGCCTCGAGCGGATCTTCGAGGACTCAAAGGAAAGCTACTACGAAACACTTGAGGCTAGCTCTCAAGGTTGGCATGAAGGCAGGCACGATGTTCAGCCATGGCTCAACTATTTCTGGGGCGCGCTACTTCGCGCCTACAAGGAGTTTGAGGAGCGTGTCGGTAAAATCGATAAGCGCCATGGAGGCAAAAGCGATCGAATTCGAGTTGAAGCGTTGAAGCGCACTCTACCCTTTTCGATTACTGAGCTTGAAGAGGCTTGCCCTGGTGTGAGTCGTGACACCGTGCGTTTGGTTTTGCGTTCATTGAAAGCTGAAGGACTAATTGAGTCGACTGGAAAGGGGCGCAGTGCCAAGTGGATAAACTTGCATCGCTAAAGAGGAGTTCCGTGGTTGCCAGCGCGCTGCTCATGTTGCTTCAACGCCCACTCGACGTGTTCACGCACCAGCTCCGACGGGTTGTCGCGGCGCGCCTTCAACGCTTCCAGCACCGGAATGCTCGACGGCGCGTTCCCCAATCCCACCGCCAGATTACGCAACCACCGCTCGTACCCGGCGCGGCGCAGCGGTGAACCTTCGGTGCTTGTGAGGAATTTGTCCTCATCCCACATGAACAGTTCGGCCAGTTCGGCGTTATCCAGGTTATGCCGTGGCTTGAAGTCGCTTTCGCCGGACGGGCGGGCGAAGCGGTTCCATGGGCAGACGATCTGGCAGTCATCGCAACCGAACACCCGATTGCCGATCAACGGGCGCAAGTCTTCGGGGATCGCACTTTTCAGTTCGATGGTCAGGTATGAAATACAGCGTCGGGCATCCAGCACGTATGGGCCGACAAAGGCGTTGGTTGGACAGATGTCGAGGCACGCGGTGCAGCGGCCGCAGTGTTCGGTGCTGTGCGGTGGATCGACCGGCAGCGGCAGATCAACAAAGAGCTCGCTGAGAAAGAAATAACTGCCAGCCTTGCGATTCAAGACCAGGGTGTTTTTGCCGATCCAGCCCAGGCCGGCCTGTTCCGCGATGGCTTTTTCCAGCACCGGCGCGCTGTCGACGAAGGCGCGGAAACCAAACGGGCCGATCTCGGCCTGAATTTTATCTGCCAGTTGTTGCACGCGTTTACGGATCAATTTGTGGTAATCGCGGCCCAAGGCATAACGCGATACGTAGGCTTTTGCAGGTTGAGCCAGGCGTTTCGCCATTTCGGTGTCGCCCGGCAGGTAATCCATGCGCAGGGAAACCACGCGTAACGTGCCGGGTACGAGCTCTTCGGGATGTGAGCGTTTGCTGCCGTGGGCGCCCATGTAGTCCATTTCGCCGTGGTAGCCGGCCGCCAGCCAGCGCTCCAGGTGCTGTTCATGCTCGGCCAGATCCAGGCCGCTGATGCCGACTTGCTGAAAGCCCAGCTCGCGGCCCCAGTCCTTGATAGATTGGGCGAGGGCGGGCAGATCTGTGGTAATAGCGGGCATGAGGCGAGAGAAACCGGAGCTGAGGTGCGTATAATTCTGCCAGACATCGGAGCCCGAAGACGCATGCTGCACACTAAAGATGATTTACCCGACGCGCTGTATAGCGCCGCGCAAGTGCGAGCCCTCGATGCGAGCCTGATCGCGGCCGGCACACCGGGCTTCGAATTGATGCAGCGCGCGGCGCGGGCGACCTGGCGTGCGCTGGTCCGTCAGTGGCCGTCGGCGAATGAATTGAGCGTGGTGGCCGGTCACGGCAATAACGCGGGCGATGGTTATCTGGTGGCGGTGCTGGCCCGGCGCGCCGGATGGCATGTCCGGGTGTTGGCGGCCGGTGATCCTCAGCGTTTGCAGGGCGATGCGGCGTTGGCCCATGCCGAGGCCGTGTCCGAGGGCGTCGCGGTTCAAGCCTTCACTGCGCAGTCGGAATTGCGTGGAATTGTGCTGGACGCCTTGCTCGGCACCGGTTTGACCGGGGAGGTGCGAGAGCCCTTCGCCAGCGCGATCGCTGCGATCAACGCCAGTGGATTGTCGGTGGCGGCGATGGATATCCCTTCCGGCCTTTGTGCAGATACTGGGCGTATGCTCGGTTCGGCCGTTCGGGCTGATCTGACCGTGACTTTCATTGGTCTGAAGCTGGGACTGTTCACAGGCGACGCGTCCGATGTGGTCGGCGAGCTGGTTTTCAACGATCTGCAGGCTGACGCCGAGTCGTTTAAGGGCGTCGATATTGATGCTCTCCGCCTGACAGCCGGTAACTTGCCGCGCCTGGCCGGCCGCGCGCCAACGTCCCATAAAGGCAAATTCGGCCATGTCTTGCTGATCGGTGGTGATCGCGGTTTCGGCGGCGCCATTCTGCTGAGCGCACAAAGTGCCCTGCGCAGTGGCGCGGGCATGGTGTCCGTGGCTACCCGCAGTGAACATGTTCCCGCCGCTCTGGCCAGAATCCCTGAAGCCATGGTGCTGGGCACTTCCTCGGCCAATCAGCTGATGGAACTGCTGCAAAAGGTTTCCGTACTGGTGGTCGGCCCGGGCCTCGGGCAGGCTGCCTGGGGGCGCAGCCTTTTGTCGGCGGCAGCCAACGCGCCGCTGCCGCAAGTCTGGGACGCCGATGCATTGAATCTGTTGGCCACAGAGCACGTGAGCTTGCCCAAGGACTGCGTGATCACGCCGCATCCGGGTGAAGCGGCGCGCTTGCTGGGGATAAGCACCGCCGAAGTCCAGGCTGATCGCCCGGCTGCGGCTCACGCGTTGAGCAAAAAATATACAGCTGTGGTGATTCTCAAAGGCGCCGGCAGTCTGATCGCCAGCCCCGATGGGCGCCTGGCGTTGTGTCATCAGGGCCATCCGGCCATGGCTACAGCCGGTTTGGGTGATGTGCTGGCCGGTCTGGTCGGCGCGTTGCTGGCCCAGGGCATGGACGCGTTCGACGCCGCCTGCCTGGCGGTCTGGCTGCACGCCAATGCCGGCGCGCAACAAGGTAAATCGGGCCGCGGGCTGGCGGCCAGTGATCTGATCCCAGCCATTCGTCAGTTGTTGGAGGAGCAAGCACCGTGTCTGAAGTAACCCTGTACCTGGCCGATGAAGAGGCGATGACCGCATTTGGCGCGCGCATCGCACAAACCACCCAAGGGCACGGTCTGATTTTTCTGGAAGGTGATCTGGGGGCAGGGAAAACCACGCTGTCACGGGGCATCATCCGTGGCCTGGGGCATGTCGGAGCAGTAAAGAGCCCTACATTCACCCTGGTCGAGCCCTACGAGATCGGTGACATCCGGGCCTTCCATTTCGACCTCTATCGACTGGTCGATCCGGAAGAGCTGGAGTACCTCGGCATCCGCGATTACTTCGAAGACGACGCGATGTGCCTGATCGAATGGCCCCAGAAGGGTGCAGGCTTTTTGCCAAAGCCCGACCTGACCATTACCATTAGCCCGCAAGACAGCGGGCGTTCGCTGAAAATTTTGTCCCAGGGCTCGCGCGGCGAGTCGTGGTGTGCCGCTTTGGCATTGGAAACCAATTAAATGATGGGGTCAGGTATGCGCTTTCGCGCGATGGTAGCTGCCGTAGGGATGTTGTTTTTGGCGGTGACCGTCGACGCTGTGGCCGAGACTAAGGTCAACAGCGTTCGCCTGTGGCGGGCGCCGGACAACACACGGTTGGTGTTCGACCTGACCGGGCCGGTGCAACACAGTGTTTTCACCCTGACCTCCCCGGATCGGCTGGTGATCGACATCAATGGCGCCACCCTTGGCGCACCGCTGAACGTCAACAGCGCCAATACTCCGATCACTGCCATGCGCTCGGCTCAACGCACGCCGACCGACCTGCGGGTGGTCATCGACCTGAAAAAAGCCGTCACGCCAAAAAGTTTTACCCTTGCGCCCAACGCCCAGTACGGCAATCGCCTGGTGGTCGACCTGTTCGATAACGCCGCCGATGCCGCGCCGATTCCTGTGCCGACCAACGTCGCCACGGTGGCCCCGGTGCCGGTCACTCCGGTGGAGCCTGCGGTAAAACTGCCCCCTGCGCCTGCGGGCAAGCGCGACATCATCGTGGTGATCGATGCCGGCCACGGCGGCGAAGACCCGGGTGCCTCGGGCTCTCGCGGTCAGCGTGAAAAAGACGTGGTGCTGGCCATCGCCCGCGAACTGCAGCGTCAGGTCAACGGCATGAAAGGCTTCCGTGCCGAACTGACCCGCACCGGCGACTACTTCATTCCATTGCGCGGCCGTACCGAAATCGCCCGCAAAAAAGGCGCCGACCTGTTTGTCTCGATCCACGCCGATGCCGCCCCTTCGACTGCAGCGTTCGGTGCGTCGGTGTTCGCCCTGTCTGATCGCGGCGCTACATCGGAGACGGCGCGTTGGCTGGCCGATAGCGAAAACCGCTCCGACTTGATCGGCGGTGCCGGCAACGTCAGCCTCGACGACAAGGACCGCATGCTCGCGGGCGTGCTCCTCGATCTGTCGATGACCGCCTCCCTGACGTCCAGCCTGAACGTTGGTCAAAAAGTCTTGAGCAACATCGGTCGCGTCACGCCACTGCACAAACAGCGTGTGGAGCAGGCCGGGTTCATGGTGTTGAAGTCGCCGGACATCCCGTCGATCCTGGTGGAAACCGGGTTCATCTCCAACGCCAACGAAGCCTCCAAGCTGGCTGCGGCGAACCACCAGCAGGCGCTGGCGCGTTCGATCAGCAGCGGCGTGCGTCAATTCTTCCAGCAGAACCCGCCACCGGGTACCTACATTGCCTGGCTGCGTGATTCCGGCAAGATCGCCCAGGGTCCACGTGACCATCGGGTGAATCCGGGCGAGACGCTGGCGATGATTGCCGTGCGTTATCAGGTGTCTCCGGCCACTTTGCGCAGCGCCAATAACCTGAAAAGTGACGAGCTTAAGATCGGTCAGACCCTGACTATTCCCGGCACAGAACTGGCGTCCAAAGAATGAACCAGGTGTTGACCCATACGGCTCGCATCGAGCTGCTCAGCCCGCGACTGGCGAACCAGATTGCCGCCGGTGAGGTGGTTGAACGCCCGGCTTCGGTGATCAAGGAGCTGCTGGAAAACAGCCTCGACTCCGGCGCCAAGCGTATCGATGTCGATGTGGAACAGGGCGGCGTCAAGCTGCTGCGGGTGCGCGATGACGGCAGCGGCATTTCGGCCGATGATTTGCCGCTGGCCCTGGCGCGACACGCCACCAGCAAGATCCGCAACCTGGAAGACCTCGAACAGGTGATGAGCCTCGGCTTTCGTGGTGAAGCCCTCGCCTCGATCAGCTCCGTGGCGCGTCTGACCCTGACGTCCCGCACCAAGGATGCCGATCAGGCCTGGCAGGTCGAGACCGAAGGCCGGGACATGGCGCCGCGCGTCCAACCCGCAGCCCATCCTGTGGGCACCTCGGTGGAAGTCCGCGACCTGTTCTTCAACACTCCGGCGCGGCGCAAATTCCTCAAGACTGAAAAAACCGAATTCGATCACCTGCAAGAAGTGATCAAGCGTCTGGCGTTGGCACGTTTCGATGTGGCGTTCCATTTGCGCCACAACGGCAAAACCATCCTCAGCCTGCATGAAGCCCATGACGACGCGGCCCGTGCGCGGCGAGTGGCGGCGATTTGCGGTTCGGGTTTCCTCGAGCAGGCCATGCCGATCGAAATTGAACGCAACGGCCTGCATTTGTGGGGGTGGGTCGGGTTGCCGACGTTCAACCGCAGCCAGGCGGACTTGCAGTATTTCTTTGTGAACGGCCGTGCGGTACGCGACAAACTGGTGGCCCATGCGGTGCGCCAGGCGTATCGCGACGTGCTTTTCAACGGTCGGCACCCGACGTTCGTGCTGTTTTTCGAGGTCGATCCGGCCGGTGTCGACGTCAACGTGCACCCGACCAAGCACGAAGTGCGCTTCCGTGACGGGCGCATGGTTCACGATTTCCTCTACGGCACCTTGCACCGCGCCTTGGGCGATGTGCGACCGGATGATCATCTGGCTGCGCCGGTAGCGACGGCGATCGCTCGACCGACCGGTATCGATGCGGGCGAGTTCGGTCCCCAGGGTGAAATGCGCCTGGCGGCCAATGCCTTGCTGGAACAGCCTCAGGCGCAACCGTCGTTCAGTACGCCGGCAGGCTCGGGCGCTGGCGCCGGTTATCAGTATCAGTACACGCCGCGTCCTCAGTCCGGCGTGCCGGCGGCTGAGGCTCAGGCGGCGTACCGGGAATTTTTTGCGCCATTGCCAGAAGCCAACGCTGTCGCGCTCCCGGCCGGGCAGGACGATGTTCCGCCACTGGGTTACGCATTGGCGCAGCTCAAAGGTATCTACATTCTTTCGGAAAACGCCCAAGGGCTGGTGCTGGTGGACATGCACGCCGCCCACGAACGGATCATGTACGAGCGCCTGAAAATCGCCATGGCCAGCGAAGGCCTGAGCGGCCAGCCGCTGTTGGTGCCAGAATCGTTGGCGGTGAGCGAGCGCGAAGGCGATTGCGCCGAAGAAAACGTCGCATGGTTCCAGCGTCTGGGCTTTGAGTTGCAGCGACTCGGCCCGGAAACCCTGGCGATTCGGCAGATCCCGGCCTTGCTCAAGCAAGCCGAAGCCAATCGATTGGTGAGTGATGTACTGGCGGATTTGATGGAGTACGGCACCAGTGACCGTATTCAGGCGCACCTCAACGAACTGCTCGGCACAATGGCCTGCCATGGCGCGATTCGGGCGAACCGGCGTCTGGCGCTGGCGGAAATGAACGGTCTGCTGCGGGACATGGAAAACACCGAACGCAGCGGTCAATGCAACCATGGCCGGCCGACCTGGACCCAACTGGGCCTGGACGATCTGGACAAACTGTTCTTGCGCGGTCGTTGATGAGCCAGCTCCCACCTGCGATTTTCCTGATGGGCCCGACCGCAGCGGGCAAGACTGATCTGGCCATCGAGCTCACCAAAGTGCTGCCTTGCGAGCTGATCAGTGTCGATTCGGCGCTGGTCTACCGCGGCATGGACATCGGCACCGCCAAGCCTTCGAAAGAGATTCTGGCCGAGTTTCCGCACCGGTTGATCGATATTCTCGACCCGGCCGAGAGCTATTCGGCGGCGGATTTTCGTCGTGATGCGCTCGAGGCGATGGCCGATATCACTTCGCGGGGCAAAATTCCGCTGCTTGTAGGCGGCACGATGCTCTACTACAAGGCTTTGGTCGAAGGACTGGCAGAAATGCCGGCGGCCGATCCCGAGGTTCGCGCGCAGATCGAAGAAGAGGCTGCACGCCTTGGCTGGCAAGCCCTGCACGAACAATTGGCGCTCGTTGATCCAGTATCGGCGGCGCGAATTCATCCGAACGATCCCCAGCGACTCAGTCGAGCGCTGGAAGTTTATCGCGTCAGCGGTCAGAGCATGACCGAGCTGCGACTGAGACAAAGTGCGCAAAGTACTGAAGCAGCCGCTTCGGGACTGCAACAATTGCCCTATACTGTCGCGAACTTGGCCATTGCTCCGGCAAATCGCCAGGTACTGCACGAGCGAATTAAACAAAGATTCACGAATATGTTGGAACAGGGATTCATTGACGAGGTCGTAGCCCTGCGTAAGCGAAGTGACCTGCATTCAGGGTTGCCGTCTATACGTGCGGTAGGCTACCGACAAGTCTGGGACTACCTGGATGGCAAGCTGACCCAAGCCGAGATGCAGGAGCGTGGAATCATTGCCACGCGCCAATTGGCAAAACGTCAGTTCACCTGGCTGCGCAGTTGGGCTGATTTACACTGGTTGGACAGCCTGGATTGCGACAATCTGCCGCGCGCCTTGAAATACCTGGGGACCATCTCCATATTGAGCTGAGTCCTTGCAATTGCCGTCTATCCTTGGGGGTGTGACGGCCACAAGCCATCTGTTTACCTATTTTTTATATTGAATCCTTAAAGGAGTGCGGCACATGTCAAAAGGGCATTCGCTACAAGACCCTTACTTGAATACTTTACGTAAAGAGAAAGTTGGGGTGTCCATCTACCTGGTGAACGGGATCAAACTGCAAGGCACGATCGAGTCTTTCGACCAGTTCGTTATCCTGCTGAAAAACACCGTCAGCCAGATGGTTTACAAACACGCTATCTCTACAGTGGTGCCGGTTCGTCCAATTCGTCTGCCTAGCGCAACCGAATCCGAAGCAGGTGACGCTGAGCCAGGTAACGCCTGAGAGGAGTCTCCTTTGTTCTTTGAGCGCCACGGTGGTGGTGAGCGAGTGATCCTCGTTCACTTGGATGGACAGGACCCTGAGGCGCGCGAAGAGCCGCAGGAGTTTCAGGAGT
>NZ_JBIWAF010000024.1:0-15776 GCF_044759925.1 Pseudomonas sp. NPDC099000 | reverse complement strand
AATCAAAAGAACAACAAACACATCTAAACACAGAACCAAAATCATACCCAACAACACCATCATAATAACTAGTAGTCTAATTCGGCCGGCGCCGAGACCGTTGCGTTTTTTAACGTGCCGCGTCATCGGCCAACCGCCAAATTCCTGATTGGCAGCGGCAAGGTCGAGGAACTTCGCGACCTGGTCCATGCCGAAAAGGCCGATCTGGTGATCTTCAATCACATCCTCACGCCCAGTCAGGAACGTAACCTCGAACGTGTTTTCGAGTGTCGCGTGATCGACCGCACCGGTCTGATTCTCGATATTTTCGCCCAGCGCGCCCGTACCCATGAAGGCAAGCTCCAGGTCGAACTGGCCCAGCTTGACCACATGAGCACCCGGCTGGTTCGTGGCTGGACTCACCTTGAGCGTCAAGGTGGCGGTATCGGCATGCGTGGCCCGGGTGAAACTCAACTGGAAACCGACCGCCGCTTGCTGCGGGTTCGCTTGCGACAGATCAAGGGCCGGCTGGAAAAAGTGCGCAGCCAGCGCGAACAGTCGCGACGTGGCCGTACGCGTGCGGATATCCCTACCGTGTCTTTGGTGGGGTATACCAACGCCGGTAAATCCACGCTCTTCAATAACGTGACGAAATCCGATGTGTACGCGGCTGACCAGTTGTTTGCCACGCTGGACCCGACCTTGCGCCGTCTGGAACTGGACGACCTGGGGCCGATTGTCCTGGCTGACACTGTGGGTTTCATTCGGCACTTGCCCCACAAGCTGGTCGAGGCATTTCGGTCTACCCTCGAAGAGTCGAGCAACTCCGACCTGCTGTTGCACGTGATCGATGCGGCCGAACCGGATCGCATGTTGCAGATCGAGCAGGTGATGGTGGTGCTGGGCGAGATTGGTGCCCAGGACTTGCCGATCCTCGAGGTCTATAACAAACTCGATTTGCTTGAAGGCGTTGAGCCACAAATCCAGCGCGACGAAAACGGCAAGCCTCAACGGGTGTGGCTGTCGGCGCGTGATGGCAGTGGTCTGGAATTGCTTGAGCAAGCCATTGCCGAGTTGCTGGGCGGTGATTTGTTTGTCGGTACCTTGCGCTTGCCGCAACGATTCGCTCGACTGCGTGCGCAGTTCTTCGAACTCGGAGCGGTGCAGAAAGAAGAACACGACGAAGAAGGCATCTGCCTGCTGGCCGTTCGTTTGCCACGGATCGAGTTGAATCGACTGGTGAGCCGCGAAGGATTGCAGCCGATGGATTTCATCGAGCAACACACTTTGCAATAAAAGCCTGAGAAAGCGGTTGTGCCGTGGTGACAGGCATTCTGTAGCATTGGTCGGCGCGCCGTGGGTGCGTCTTTGCTTTATCAGATGGAGAGCGCTATGGCTTGGAATGAGCCGGGTGGCAACTCGAATAATCAGGATCCTTGGGGTGGCAAGCGCCGCAATAACGGCGACCGCAAGGGACCACCGGATCTCGACGAGGCCTTCCGAAAGCTGCAGGAAAGCCTGAACGGGTTGTTCGGTGGTGGTAAGAAACGTGGTGATGATGGCGGTGGTTCGGGCAAGAGTGGCGGCTTCGGCGGCCTGCTCGGCATCGGCCTGGTCGTGCTGGCGGCCGTGTGGCTGTACAGCGCGGTCTACGTAGTCGACGAGCAGGAGCAAGCCGTGGTGCTGCGCTTCGGCAAGTACTACGAAACCGTCGGCCCGGGCCTGAACATCTATTTCCCGCCGATCGATCGCAAGTACCTGGAAAACGTCACGCGTGAGCGTGCCTATACCAAGCAGGGTCAAATGCTCACTGAAGACGAGAACATCGTCGAAGTGCCGCTGACCGTGCAGTACAAGATCAGCAACCTGCAGGACTTCGTGCTGAACGTCGATGCGCCGGAAGTCAGCCTGCAGCACGCGACCGAAAGTGCCTTGCGCCATGTGGTGGGTTCCACCGCGATGGACCAGGTGCTGACCGAAGGTCGTGAGTTGATGGCCAGCGAGATCAAGGAGCGTCTGCAACGCTTCATGGATACCTATCGCACCGGTATCACCATTACTCAGGTGAACGTACAGAGCGCCGCCGCGCCGCGTGAAGTGCAGGAAGCCTTCGATGATGTGATCCGTGCCCGTGAAGACGAGCAGCGTTCGCGCAACCAGGCTGAAACCTATGCCAACGGCGTCGTGCCGGAAGCCCGTGGTCAGGCCCAGCGTATCCTCGAGGATGCCAACGGCTACCGTGACGAAACCGTCTCGCGTGCCAAGGGTGAGGCCGATCGCTTCACCAAGTTGGTCAGCGAGTATCGCAAGGCACCCGAAGTCACCCGTGAGCGTCTGTACCTGGACACCATGCAGGAAGTCTTCAGCAACACCAGCAAGGTTCTCGTAACCGGCAACAAAAACGGCCAGAGCAATCTGCTGTACTTGCCGCTGGACAAGATGGTCGAAAGTGGTCGCAACACCAGCACTCCGGTGACCGGTGCGGCAGCCACCAGCAATGAAGCGAATGCACGTGCGGCAGCTGATCTGCAGCAACAGCCAGCACGTACCAGGGAGAGTCGCTGATGAGCAATAAATCGCTGATCGCCCTTATTGTCGGCGTCGTCGTGGCCATCGCTGCCTGGAACTGCTTCTACATCGTGGCTCAGACCGAGCGTGCGGTGCTGCTGCAGTTCGGTCGCGTGGTCCAGACCGATGTTCAGCCGGGCCTGCATGTGAAAGTGCCTTACGTTAACCAGGTGCGCAAATTCGACGCACGCCTGATGACGCTTGATGCACCGACGCAGCGCTTCCTGACGCTGGAAAAGAAAGCCGTGATGGTCGATGCCTACGCCAAGTGGCGCGTGAAGGACGCTGAGCGTTACTACACCGCGACCTCCGGCCTCAAGCAGATCGCCGACGAGCGTCTGTCCCGTCGTCTGGAGTCGGGCCTGCGTGACCAGTTCGGTAAGCGCACGCTGCACGAAGTGGTTTCCGGTGAGCGTGATGCGCTGATGTCCGACATCACCTCCTCGCTGAACAAAATGGCGGAAAAAGAGCTGGGTATCGAAGTGGTCGATGTCCGGGTCAAGGCCATCGATCTGCCGAAAGAAGTGAACCGCAGTGTGTTCGAGCGGATGAGCTCCGAGCGTGAGCGTGAAGCTCGCGAGCACCGCGCCAAGGGTAACGAGCTGGCAGAAGGCATCCGTGCCGACGCCGATCGTCAACGCCGCGTGCTGCTGGCTGAAGCCTATCGTGAATCTGAAGAGGTTCGCGGTGACGGTGATGCCCAGGCTGCTGCGATCTACTCCAAGGCCTACGGCCAGGATCAGGAGTTCTACGGTTTCTACCGTAGCCTGCGCGCCTACCGTGAAAGCTTCGCGAACAAATCCGACGTCATGGTCCTGGACCCAAGCAGCGACTTCTTCCGTTACCTGGAAAAAGCCAAGCCTTGATACGACGTTGACCTGAATCATCCCCCGCCTGGCGGCTAAAGCCTCGGGCGGGGTGATCCTTTGGGAAAACGTGTGTATGATGCGGCAGCCGGGAAATTCCCGGCTTTTTTGCGTCTGCACGTTTGATTGCTGTTTTTATGCAGGTGCCCGAGTTGAATGACTCGACAGGTTTTTCGAGGAAAGTGGTTGGCGAAGCCGGTTTCAGGCTTTTCGCCACGTTGTTTATGCGCGTGGTTTGCACATGAGCCGATCATTTTCTGCTTCACTCAAGGCTCGCCCAACGGCTGGCCGCCCGGATCATAGGGGAATGGCGTAATGGCAACGGTAGACCGCTGGCTGCTGCCAGATGGCATCGAAGAAGTACTGCCACCAGAGGCGGCGCGCATTGAAGTCGCGCGTCGCCAGGTGTTGGATCTGTTCCAGAGCTGGGGTTACGAGTTTGTCGTGACTCCCCATATCGAGTACCTGGAATCTCTGCTGACCGGTGCGGGCTCGGACCTCGATCTGCGTACCTTCAAGGTCATCGACCCGCAATCGGGCCGGCAGATGGGCTTCCGTGCCGACATCACGCCGCAAGTGGCGCGCATCGATGCGCACACCCTGCGCCGCGAAGGCCCGAGCCGTCTGTGCTATGCCGGCAGCGTGCTGCATGCTCAGCCACGCGCCTTGTCGTCCTCGCGCAGCCCGATCCAGCTGGGCGCCGAGTTGTACGGCGATGCCAGCCCGAGCAGCGACGTGGAAGTCATCAGCCTGATGCTGGCCATGCTGCAACTGGCCGATGTGCCGGATGTACACATGGACCTCGGTCATGTCGGCATCTACCGCGGCCTGGCCCGTGCGGCCGGTTTGTCCGGTGAAGTTGAACAACAGTTGTTCGATGCGTTGCAACGCAAGGCGATCGACGAGGTCATTACCTTGACCGAAGGCTTGCCTGCCGATCTGTCGGGCATGCTGCGTGCGTTGGTCGATCTGTGTGGCGGCCGTGAAGTATTGAGCGCTGCCCGCGAGCGTCTGGCGAATGCGCCAGCGCCGGTTCTGGCGGCACTGGACGATTTGCTGGCGATTGCCGAGCGACTGTCCACGCGTTTCCCGGAATTACCGCTTTACTTCGATCTGGGCGAGTTGCGCGGCTACCACTACCACACCGGTGTGGTGTTCGCGGTGTTCGTACCGGGCGTTGGCCAGTCCATTGCCCAGGGCGGTCGTTACGACGACATCGGCGCTGACTTCGGTCGCGCTCGTCCGGCAACCGGCTTCTCTACCGATTTGAAAACCCTGGTGACCCTGGGGCGTGCTGAGATCGAGCTACCGTCTGGCGGTATCTGGATGCCTGACAGTACGGATGCGGCACTCTGGCAGCAGGTTTGCCAGTTGCGCAGTGAGGGTCAGCGTGTCGTTCAGGCATTGCCTGGACAACCTTTGGCCGCCGCCCGTGAAGCGGACTGCGACCGGCAATTGATTCAGCAGAACGGGCTTTGGCAAGTATCGCCACTGGCTTCTTGAGTTTTCCTGTCGGCTGCGGCCGGCACCAAGTTTGCGCGAATGAGGACAAGTGTTATGGGTAAGAATGTCGTAGTCCTGGGCACCCAATGGGGTGATGAGGGCAAAGGCAAGATCGTTGATCTGCTGACCGAACATGCTGCCGCCGTAGTGCGCTACCAGGGTGGCCACAACGCGGGTCACACCTTGGTGATCGATGGCGAAAAAACCGTCTTGCACCTGATTCCGTCGGGCGTGCTGCGCGAAGGCGTGCAGTGCCTGATCGGCAACGGCGTGGTGGTTGCACCCGACGCTCTGCTGCGGGAAATCATCAAGCTGGAAGAGAAAGGCGTACCGGTGCGTGAGCGCCTGCGTATCAGCCCGTCCTGCCCGCTGATCCTGTCCTACCACGTAGCGCTGGACCAGGCTCGTGAAAAGGCCCGTGGCGAGCTGAAGATCGGTACTACCGGTCGCGGCATCGGCCCGGCATACGAAGACAAGGTTGCACGTCGTGGCCTGCGCATCGGTGACCTGTTCCATCGTGAGCGTTTCGCCGCCAAGCTGGGCGAGTTGCTGGATTACCACAACTTCGTGCTGGTCAATTACTACAAAGAACCAGCCATCGACTTCCAGAAAACACTCGACGAGTGCATGGAATACGCCGAGCTGCTGAAGCCGATGATGCTCGACGTCACCGCCGAGCTGCACGAGCTGCGTCGCGCGGGCAAAGACATCATGTTCGAAGGCGCCCAGGGCTCCCTGCTGGACATCGACCACGGTACCTACCCGTACGTCACCAGCTCCAACACCACGGCGGGCGGCATTGCCACCGGTTCCGGTTTTGGCCCGATGTACCTGGATTACATCCTGGGTATCACCAAGGCTTACACCACTCGCGTCGGTTCGGGTCCGTTCCCGACTGAACTGTTCGACGACGTTGGTGCATTCCTGGCCAAGCGTGGCCACGAGTTCGGCGCTACCACCGGCCGTGCCCGTCGTTGCGGCTGGTTCGATGCCGTCATCCTGCGTCGCGCTATCGACGTCAACAGCATTTCGGGCCTGTGCCTGACCAAGCTGGACGTGCTGGACGGCCTGGAAACCATTAACATCTGCGTTGGCTACAAGAACCAGGATGGTGCAGTGATCGACGCACCGACTGACGCCGACAGCTACATCGGCCTGGAGCCGGTGTACGAAGAGATGCCAGGCTGGACCGAATCCACCGTCGGTGCCAAGACGCTGGAAGAGCTGCCGCAAGCTGCTCGCAACTACATCAAGCGTGTCGAAGAGTTGGTCGGTGCGCCGATTGACATTATTTCGACGGGCCCGGACCGCAACGAAACCATCGTTTTGCGTCACCCGTTCGCTTAATAAGTCGTTGATGTAGAAAGCAAAGGGTCCTTGATTGGACCCTTTGTCGTTTATGCCTGCCGGACGGCATGACCTTTGCTGTGATGTTGAATAAAAGCATCGCTTCCAGCGCGCCATCAATTTAATGGCGCCAAAGCAGAGGGATTCCAAGTGTCGGCCGTTCTCTCATTGTTACAAAGCCGTTTGTTGCGGCCTGTGTTCGTTACCCTTGGTATCGCCCTTTTGGTGCAAGTGCTGGTGGCTGTCGCCCTGACTCGGAGCACGGTGACTGCGCTTGAAGCCGATCTCGGTGTGCGCCTGGGGGTCGACAGTCAAAAACTGTCTGGTGAGCTTGAGCAGGCCGGGCGTGAAGTTACGTCCAGCCTGGACAATCTCTCCACCAGTACCCGCCAGCGACTGACCGCCGGTTTGTCTACGCGATTGAAAGACGAGCAGGTGCAATTGCGTGCGACGTTGGAAAAGGATCTCAAGGATTCGGCCAACGACATGGCGCAACTGCTGGCCTCGGTCGCTCCGCGCGCCATGTGGGACAGCGACGTTCCAACCCTGTCCGAATTCGCCCGTCGGGCCCAGCGCAATCCCAACGTGTTGTTCGTGGTGTATGACGACGCGACGGGTCAGCACTTGACTCGCTACCTCAACCGCGAAAACCCGATCAACAAGGCGCTGCTGGAGAAAGGCCAGGGCGAGCGCGCGCTGGACAAGGTGCTGGACGCGGCGAAGAACGATCCGTCGGTCTACTACCTCGAAGCCTCGATCAACCCCAACGGCGTGGAAATCGGCAAGGTCTTGATGGGCGTCTCGACCGCGTCGGTGGAAACCGATCTCGCGGCCCTGGATAAACGTTTTGCGGCGCTGATCGCCAGCGGTGATCAACTGGTCGGCGACAGCCTCAAGGGCGCGGCTGCCGACAGTGCCACGGCGATGCGTGCGCGTCTGACATCTGCGCAGGCCACGGCCTCTGAAATGAAAGCCAACACCACCAGCACCGTGCAGGAAGCGGCGTCGACGTTGCGCTGGCGCATCGGGATGTTCCTGGCGCTGGTCGGTTGCGGTGTGTTGCTGTTGCTCGCGGTGGTGCTGGGTCGCCGAGTGGTTAACCGCTTGAAGATGCTCATTGCTGCGATGGATGACCTGGCCGCGGGCGAGGGCGACCTGACCAAGCGTGTGCAGATCAACAGCAAAGACGAAATCGGCGACATGGCCTCGGCGGTCAATCGCTTTGTGGATAAGTTGCAGCCGATCGTGCGCGAAGCGGGCGATGTGGCCCAGCGCACTGGCGTGGAAATCGGCGCCATGACCCTGCGTAATGCCGGAGCCGATGCGGCAGCGGGCATGCAGCGCGATGAAGTGGCCGAGAGTCTGCGCGCGTTGTCGCAAATGGCGGATGAAGCCCAGTCAGAAAGTCACGCCATGCAGGCGGCCTTGCAGCAGGTGGTGGACATTCGTTCGGCCACTGATGAAAACACCCGCACTTCGGCGAAAGTCGGCAGTTTGATCGAGGCATTGGCCGGGCAGGTCGACACCGGGGCGAAAGTCATCGAGCGGCTGGCACAGCAAAGTGAGCAGATTGAAGTGGTGTTGACCGTGATTCACGGGATCGCCGAGCAAACCAACCTGCTGGCACTGAACGCCGCCATCGAAGCGGCGCGTGCCGGCGAAACCGGTCGCGGCTTTGCCGTGGTGGCGGATGAAGTCCGGGCGCTGGCAAGCAAGACCCAAAGTTCTACCGGCGACATCCAGGCGCACATCGTGGCCTTGCAGCAAGGCGCACGTGAGGCAGTCGCAGCGATCGGCCAGGCCGGGCGTCAGGCCAATGAAGGTTTGCTGGTGTTACGTGACAGTGCGCGGTTGCAGCAGTCGGTGCAGGCTTCGGTCGAGCAGGTTCATGCGGCGATTGGTCTGGCGACCCAGGCAGCGGCACATCAGGCGCAAGGTGCGCAAGCGGTGCGCGGTCGTGTCGAAACGATTCATGCACAGGCTGAGAAAGCGGCTCAGGCGGTGGTGGAGACCACGGCCAGCGGCAAGGTGCTGGATGGGTTGGCAGCGCAGTTGAAGGCGAGCCTGGGGCAGTTCAGGGCTTAGGATTTGTATTGGCGGGTCTGACGCCTTCGCGGGCAAGCCTCGCTCCTACAAGGGATCACGCATTCCCTGTAGGAGCGAGGCTTGCCCGCGAAGCTTTTCAACGGCTCAAATACATCCGTGTTGTTAGCAGATAAACCGGCAACCCCGACACCAGTATCAACAACGCCGCATAAGGCGCCGCCGCCGCAAACTCAACGTTCGAGGTATGCGCCCAAACCTCCGTCGCCAGCGTATTGAGCCCGGTCGGACTCAACAACAGCGTCGCCGTCAGTTCCTTCATCGCATCCAGAAACACCAACGCGAACGCCGCACCCAGCGCCGGGAAAATGATCGGCAGCGTCACCCGACAGAACGCACTCAAAGACGACGCCCCCAGCGTGCGTGCCGCCTCTTCCAGTTGCGGCGCTGCCTTGTTCAGCGCCGTGCGAATCGGCGCCTGGGCCAATGGCAAAAACAGCAATGCATAAGCGATCAGCAGCAGCGCCGAAGTCTGGTACAGCGCCGGCACATAGTGCAGGGCGAAATACACCAGCGTCAGCGCAATCACCAGGCCTGGCAGTGCGTGCAGCAGATACGGCAAGCGCTCGGCCCAGATTGCGAGTCGGCCTTTATGACGCACCACCAGCAATCCCACCGGCACCGCCAGCACCAGGCACAGCGCAGCGCCACCCAGCGACAACGCCAGGGACGACAACAGCGCCTCGCTGATCGCTGCCACCGGGAATGCCGCCGACGAACCTACCGCCAGCCAGAACACAAGCATCCCCAGCGGAATGCCGCTGCCGATGATCGCCAGCGCCAGGCAGTAAACCTGTCCGGCAACCGTCCACGGCCCCAGTCGAACCTGTTCCGCCTGCCGTGCTGCGCCCTGACCGGTGCGCACGTGCCGACCTTTGCCCCGTACTCGCAGCTCAAGCCATAACAACACCAGGCAAAGCGCCAGAAGCACCGCCGACAGCATTGCCGCGTTGGCGTTGCTGAATTCCAGCTCGAACTGCTGATAGATCGCGGTGGTAAAGGTTTGCAGGCCGATGATCGACAGGGCGCCGAACTCCACCAGCATGTGCAGGGCAATCAACAGCGAACCGGCCAGCAGGGACGGCCAAAGCAGGGGGAGGGTAATCCTGAAAAATACGCCCCAGCGATTCTGTCCCAAGGTGCGGGCAGACTCTTCCAGGGACGGATCGAGATTGCGCAGGGTCGCCGCAACTGGCAGAAAAATCAGCGGGTACTTCGACAGGGTCATCACCAGGATCGCCCCGCCCAAGCCTTCGAAATGCGCGCTCAGGGACACCCAGGTAAAACTGCTGACGAACGCCGGCACGGCGAACGGCAAGCACAGAATCACGCCCCACAAGCGCCGTCCCGGCAGATTGCTGCGTTCCAGCAGCCAGGCAAGGGACAAACCGATCACGCCGCAGGCGACGGTCACTCCGATCATCAGCGCTAACGTATTGCGAAGCAGCCCGAACACATAAGGCCGCCACAGCAGATGCAGCGCCTCGGCCCAGCCGGCCTGCCAGGTTTTGAGCCCGACATACACCAGCGGCAAAAGGCTGAGCACCACCAACAGCAACACCGGCAGCAGCAGCCAGATCGACGGCCGCTTGCGCCGTGGCACGTAAGCCCCGCGCGAGGCGGGGGCGGATAACGAGGCGCCCATCAGTTCAAGCCAACGTCACGTTCCAGGTCCAGGGCTTCTTCGGCATTGCCGAGGTCGGCCGGGGTGACTTTCGGTGCCTGCAGTTCGCTGAACGGCTTGAGACCGCGATCCGATTCCATGCCCTTGTGCAGCGGGTACTCGGCGGTGGTCTGAGTGATCACGCGCTGGCCTTCTTCGCTGGCCATGTAGGCGAGGAATTGCTGGGCTTCTTTTGGGTGTTTACTGGATTTCAGCACGGCGGCGCTGGAAACGGTGATCAGTCCACCGACGTCGCCGCCGGTGAAGTAATGCAGTTTCGAATCGAGCTGGCCTTTTTCGCGCTGCAAGGCGAACCAGTAATAGTTGTTCACCAATACGGTGGCGACTTCACCGTTTTCCACCGCCTTCAGCGCCACCATGTTGTTGCTGTAAGTCTTGCCGAACGCGCGCAGGCCGGTCAGCCATTCTTCGGCCGCGTCCATGCCGTGGACTTTGATGATTGCCACGGCCTGTTCCTGGAACGCGCCGCTGGTAGGCACGAATCCGACCTTGCCTTGCCATTTCGGATCGGAGAATTCCATCACCGACTTGGGCAGGTCTTTTTCAGCGATCAGTTTCGGGTTGAAAGCGACAACGCGGACCCGGGCGGTGATGCCGATCCAGGTGCCATTGCCGGCGACGTAGTCTTTCGGCAGAACGGCGAGGGTGGCTGCATCGGTCTGAGCCAACAGGCCCTGTTCACCGAGCTTGTTCAGCGGAGGCGATTCTTCGGTGTAGATCACATCGGCAGGGGAACGATCACCTTCTTCGACGACCTGGCTGGCGAGCTGGTTGCTGCTGCCTTTGCGCACGTTGACGTGAATGCCGGTCTTGGCTTCGAAGGCTTTGGCGATGGCGTCGCCGACTTCCTTGTGTTGACCGTTGTAGAGCGTCAGGGAAACTGGATCAGCAGCCTGGGTGAGGGGAGTGGCGAGTGCCAGGCCGAGCAGGGTGAAGGTCAGGCCTCGGCGCAGGGTATTTCGAAACATCATTCGCAGGGTTCCTCACTGTCGCATTGCAAAAACTTGAAACAATGATAAACGATATTGTTTCTCAAGTGCGTCTTGCGGGTCTGAGGAGTTTTTGCTAGAGCGGCTGGCGTGCGCCTCTCTGATGGGGTGAAGAGCTTTTGTGGCGAGGGGGCTTGCCCCCGTTCGGCTGCGAAGCAGTCGTCAAACCTGAGAATGCGGTTTAGCAGAATGAAAGCTGGGGCCGCTTCGCACCCCAACGGGGCGATGCGGCGTCCCGACAAGCCCCCTCGCCACAGGGTGCGATGTATGTTTGAGGTTTTTCAATGCCAGAAACGCAAAAACCCGCTTTCGCGGGTTTCTGTGAAATTCAAGATCGTGACCTTGAATTTGAATTGGTGCCCAGAAGAAGACTCGAACTTCCACGACCTTGCGGTCACCAGCACCTGAAGCTGGCGTGTCTACCAATTTCACCATCTGGGCATAATCTTCAGCGTCGCCGCTGTTGATGTGGCGCACTATACGGAGAGCGTTTTGATCTGTAAACCCCTGATTTAGATTTAATAAATCAGATGTTTAGAATGCAAAAAACCCGCTTTCGCGGGTTTTTGTGTGAGCCTTGAAATTGATCTAATCTCAAGCTCTAAATTGGTGCCCAGAAGAAGACTCGAACTTCCACGACCTTGCGGTCACCAGCACCTGAAGCTGGCGTGTCTACCAATTTCACCATCTGGGCAGTATCGGCAACGCTAGTGCGTCGTCGATGGCGCGCACTATACGGAGCGTCTTTTTAACTGTAAACCCCCGACATCAAAAAAACCTGGAAAATTTTACCAGCGGCATTTAAATCAGCTTTGCGCTGTCGATATAACGCTTTAGATGGGCTGTCGCAGTCTGAAATTTCCCGTTTCATTACGCCTATGCCAAACTAACCCGCATATAGACAAGGTGAAAACTCTCTAATGGCCGATTGGCAGTCCCTCGATCCCGAGGCCGCTCGTGAAGCGGAAAAATATGACAACCCTATTCCTAGCCGCGAACTGATCCTTCAGCACCTTGCTGATCGGGGTTCGCCTGCTAACCGCGAGCAGTTGGTGGAAGAGTTTGGTCTGGCCACAGAAGACCAGATCGAAGCCCTGCGTCGCCGCCTGCGCGCCATGGAGCGCGATGCTCAACTCATCTATACCCGTCGCGGCACTTATGCGCCGGTGGACAAGCTCGACCTGATCCTCGGCCGCATCAGCGGTCACCGTGACGGCTTCGGCTTCCTGGTCCCGGACGACGGCAGTGACGACCTGTTCATGAGTCCGGCGCAAATGCGTCTGGTGTTCGATGGCGACCGAGCCCTGGCCCGTGTGTCCGGCCTCGACCGTCGCGGTCGCCGCGAAGGCATGATCGTCGAAGTGGTGTCCCGTGCACACGAGACCATCGTCGGTCGCTACTTCGAAGAGGGCGGTATCGGCTTCGTCGTCGCGGACAATCCGAAGATCCAGCAAGAAGTGCTGGTCACCCCGGGTCGTAACGCCAACGCGCAGGTCGGTCAATTCGTCGAAGTGAAGATCACTCACTGGCCGACGCCACGCTTCCAGCCGCAAGGCGACGTGGTCGAAGTCGTGGGCAACTACATGGCGCCGGGCATGGAAATCGACGTTGCCCTGCGCACCTACGATATTCCTCACGTCTGGCCTGAGGCTGTGCTCAAAGAAGCCGCCAAGCTCAAGCCTGAAGTCGAAGAGAAAGACAAAGAGAAACGCATCGACCTGCGTCATCTGCCGTTCGTGACCATCGACGGTGAAGACGCGCGCGACTTCGATGACGCGGTCTACTGCGAAGCCAAGCCGGGCAAACTGCGCCTGTTCTCCGGTGGCTGGAAGTTGTACGTGGCGATTGCCGACGTTTCCAGCTACGTGAAGATCGGTTCGGCCCTGGACAACGAATCCCAGGTTCGCGGCAACTCGGTGTACTTCCCCGAGCGCGTCGTGCCGATGCTGCCGGAGCAACTGTCCAACGGCCTGTGCTCGCTGAACCCGCACGTCGATCGCCTGGCCATGGTTTGCGAGATGACCATCTCCAAATCCGGCGAGATGACAGACTACTGCTTCTACGAAGCGGTGATTCACTCCCACGCTCGCCTGACTTACAACAAAGTCAGCGCGATGCTTGAAACGCCGAAAATCACCGAGGCGCGTCAGCTTCGCGGTGAATACAACGACGTTCTGCCGCATCTCAAGCAGCTTTATGCGCTGTACAAGGTGCTGCTGGCTGCTCGTCACGTGCGTGGCGCGATCGATTTCGAAACGCAGGAAACCCGGATCATCTTCGGCACCGAGCGCAAGATTGCCGAAATCCGTCCGACCGTGCGTAACGATGCGCACAAGCTGATCGAGGAATGCATGCTGGCGGCCAACGTGGCCACCGCCGAATTCCTGAAGAAGCACGAAATCCCGGCGCTGTATCGCGTCCACGATGGTCCGCCACCGGAGCGTCTGGAAAAACTGCGCGCCTTCCTCGGCGAGCTCGGCCTGTCCCTGCACAAAGGCAAGGACGGCCCGTCGCCGAAGGATTACCAGGCATTGCTGGCCAGCATCAAGGACCGTCCGGATTTCCATCTGATCCAGACCGTCATGCTGCGTTCGTTGAGTCAGGCGGTGTACAGCGCCGATAACCAAGGCCACTTCGGCCTGAATTACGAAGCCTATACCCACTTCACTTCGCCGATCCGCCGCTACCCGGACTTGCTCACGCACCGGGCGATCCGTAGCGTCATTCATTCCAAGCAGGACACGCCGCATGTTCGCCGTGCCGGCGCGATGACCATTCCGAAAGCGCGCATCTATCCATACGACGAAGCGGCGCTGGAACAGCTGGGCGAGCAATGCTCGATGAGCGAACGGCGTGCCGACGAAGCGACCCGCGACGTCGTGAACTGGCTCAAGTGCGAATTCATGAAAGACCGCGTGGGCGAATCGTTCCCGGGCGTGATCACTGCCGTGACCGGTTTTGGTCTGTTCGTCGAACTGACCGACATCTACGTCGAAGGCCTGGTGCACGTCACCGCGCTGCCGGGCGATTACTACCACTTCGACCCTGTGCACCACCGCCTCGCCGGTGAACGCACCGGTCGCAGCTTCCGCCTTGGCGACACCGTTGAAGTGCGCGTGATGCGCGTTGACCTCGACGAGCGCAAGATCGACTTCGAGATGGCTGAAAAAACCATCAGCGCGCCGATTGGTCGCAAGAAGCGCGGGACTGAAAAGACCGAGCCAGCCGCCAAGACAGCGGCCAAGACAGCGGCCAAAACCGCAGCAGAACCGGCACCGGCTAAAACCGGTCGTCGTCCTGCCAAGGAAAAGGCTGTCGAAGCCTATCGCCCAAGCGATGCCGCGGCGAAGAATGCCGAGCTGCGTAAAAGCCGTGAATTGAAACAGGCGTTGCTGTCTGAAGCGAAAAGCGGCGGTAAAGCGGCGTCTGGGGGAAAGACCGGGCGGTCGGCGCCTGACAAGGTTCCCGGCAGCAAGCCAAGCAAACACCGTAAAGGCCCGCCGAAAGCGGGTTCGGCCCCAGCCAAAAGCGGCGGGGCCCGTAAACCTAAGGCCAAGTCATGAGTCAGTTGGAAAAGATCTACGGCGTGCACGCTGTAGAAGCGTTGCTGCGCCACCACCCGAAACGCGTCAAGCAGATCTGGCTGGCTGAAGGCCGCAGCGATCCGCGGGTTCAGACGCTGATCGAACTGGCTGCGGAAAATCGCGTAGCCGTCGGCAACGCCGAGCGCCGTGAGCTGGATGCCTGGGTTGAGGGCGTGCACCAGGGCGTGGTGGCGGACGTGAGTCCGAGCCAGGTCTGGGGCGAGGCGATGCTCGACGAACTGCTGGATCGCACCGAAGGCGCACCGCTGTTGCTGGTGCTCGACGGCGTGACCGATCCGCACAACCTCGGTGCTTGCCTGCGTTCTGCCGATGCGGCAGGCGCGCTGGCAGTGATCGTTCCGAAGGACAAGTCAGCCACCTTGACCCCGACGGTACGGAAGGTTGCTTGTGGCGCGGCGGAAGTGATTCCGTTGGTTGCCGTGACCAACCTGGCGCGCACCCTGGAAAAACTCAAGCAGCGCGGCTTGTGGGTCGTCGGTACGGCGGGCGAGGCTGAGCAGAGTCTGTATCAGCATGACATGACCGGCCCGACCATCCTGATCATGGGGGCGGAAGGCAGTGGCATGCGTCGCCTGACCCGTGATCTGTGCGACTACCTGGTGCACTTGCCGATGGCCGGTAGCGTCAGCAGTCTCAACGTTTCCGTGGCGACCGGCGTTTGCCTGTTCGAGGCCTTGCGTCAGCGCGGCGTCAAAGCTGCCGGCAAGAAGTAAAACGGGCGCCGTTCCAGTGTGGGAGCGGGCTTGCCCGCGATGAGGGAGTGTCAGTCGACAGAAATGTTGCCTGTGAAGCCCTCATCGCAGGCAAGCCAGCTCCCACAGTTGTTTGTGGTGTCTGGTGGTTGTTCAAATAATCACCAATTGCCTTGCACCTCTCCCGCCCCTTCTCTACAATTGCGCCCCTTGCTGTGACGGCAGGCACGCATGTGTCTATCGCAAGCAAGTCCATAAGTGTCATTCACTCCTTGTCTGACCGTTTTTGAACGGCAGGCTACAACCCGTAAGGAGCATTCATGCGTCATTACGAAATCATCTTTTTGGTCCACCCGGATCAAAGCGAGCAAGTCGTATTCATGGTTTTTCGTTACTACTTTATTATAGTATAAGTCGTTTTTATATTATTCCGTATGTTT
>NZ_JBIWAF010000023.1:0-92611 GCF_044759925.1 Pseudomonas sp. NPDC099000 | reverse complement strand
ATCGACATCAAATCGGCGCGCGCCACCAAAGGCAGCGACATCGAAGAAAACGCACTGCACACCAACCTAGAAGCCGCCGAAGAAATCGCCCGGCAGTTGCGCTTGCGCGACATCGGCGGCCTGATCGTCATCGACTTCATCGACCTGACCCCTGCCAAGAACCAGCGCGCCGTGGACGAAAAAGTCCGCGAATGCCTGGAAGCCGACCGCGCTCGCGTGCAAGTCGGTCGCATCTCGCGCTTCGGCCTGCTGGAAATGTCCCGTCAGCGCCTGCGTCCATCCCTGGGCGAAAGCAGCGGCATCGTCTGCCCGCGTTGCAACGGCACCGGCATCATCCGTGACGTTGAATCGCTGTCCCTGGCGATCCTGCGCCTGATCGAAGAAGAAGCCCTGAAAGACCGCACCGCCGAAGTTCGCGCCCAAGTGCCGATTCCGGTCGCAGCCTTCCTGCTCAACGAAAAACGCAACTCGATCACCAAGATCGAACTGCGCACCCGTGCCCGCATTGTCATTCTGCCGAACGATCACCTCGAAACGCCGCACTTCGAAGTTCAGCGTCTGCGCGATGACAGCCCGGAAGCCGCGGTCGGCCAGTCCAGCTACGAAATCGCAGCAGCCGCTGCCGAAGTCGAAGAAGTGCAGCCAGCCGCCGCGACCCGCACCCTGGTTCGTCAGGAAGCTGCGGTCAAGACTGCACCGGCCCGCGCCAACGCTCCGGTTCCGACCGAAGTCGTCGCTGCCGCACCTGTTGCCGCACCGGCCGTCGCGCCTGAGCCAAGCCTGTTCAAAGGCCTGGTGAAATCGCTGGTCAGCCTGTTCGCGACCAAAGAAGAACCTGCCGCTCCGGTTGTGGTTGAAAAACCAGCGACCACCGAGCGCCCGGCCCGTAACGAAGAGCGTCGCAACGGTCGTCAGCAGAGCCGCAACCGTAACGGTCGCCGCGATGAAGAACGCAAGCCTCGTGAAGAACGTGCACCGCGTGAAGAACGCGCACCCCGTGAGCCACGCGAAGAGCGTCAACCACGCGAAGCCCGTGAAGAAATGCCAGCAGTAGCGGTAGCCCGCGAAGAACGTGCTCCACGTGAAGAGCGCGCACCACGCGCCCCTCGTGAAGAACGTGCACCGCGCGCGCCTCGCGAAGACCGCAAGCCACGTGGCGAGCGTGAAGAACGAGTGCGAGAACTGCGCGAACCTCTGGATGCCACGGCTCCATCCGTTGCCGCGACCGCTGAAGAGCGTCCGGCTCGCCAGCCACGTGAAGAACGTGCTCCGCGCCCACCGCGTGAAGAACGTCAGCCACGTGCCGAGCAAGCCGCTGCCGCGGTTGCCGAAGAAGAACAGGTGACCAACGAAGAGCAACTGCAGGAAGACGGTCAGGAAGGCGCCGAAGGCGATCGTCCCCGCCGCCGCTCCCGTGGCCAGCGTCGTCGCAGCAATCGTCGCGAGCGTCAACGCGATGCCAACGGCAACGTGATCGAAGGCTCGGAAGAATCCGAATCCGCCGAAGGCAGCGAAGCGGGCGAGAGCAACGAAGCGCCAAGCACTTCCGATCTGGCCGCCGGCCTGGCTGTTACCGCAGCCGTTGCCAGCACCGTGATCAGCGCACCGGCTGAAGCACAAGCCAACGAGCAAGCCGAACGCGCGACTGCCGCCACCCTGGAAACGGCTCCGGTCGAAGCGCCAGTGGTAGAAGCGACGACTCCGGTTGAAGCCACTGCCGCTCCGGAAATCGAAGTGGCGCCGGTTCGTGAAGCACAGCCTGAAGTTGAAGCTGCTGTTGAGCCAGTGGTTGCTGCAGAACCGGCTGTCGAAACAGTGACCGAAACCGTAACCGAAGCTGTCCGCGAAGTTCGTGAAGAACAAACCGCGTTCAACTGGGTTGCCGAGCCGGTTGCGGTTGAAGCGCCTGCACCGGTTGCCGAAGCCGAAGTGGCTGAAGCCATGGTCTCCGAGCCAGCGGTTGCTGCTGCCGAGCCTGCTCCGGTGGTTGAAGCGCCGGTCGTTGCCGAAGTTGCTGCTCCGCAAGTCGAAACCGCCCCTGTCAGCGCGCTGACGCCGAGTGGCCGAGCGCCGAACGATCCACGTGAAGTGCGTCGTCGCAAGCGTGAAGAGGAGCGTCTGCAGAAGGAAGCCGAACAGGCTGCCGCCGCTGCTCCGGTTGAAGCGCCTGTTGCTGACGAGCCGGCGCCGGTTGTTGCTGAAGTGATCGAAGCGGCACCTGCTGCCGAGTCGGTCATCGAAGAAGCGCCGCGCTCCGTACAGGAAGCGGTCGAGCAACACGAACAAGCCCTGGAAAAAGAACACGAGCCTAAACCACTCGTCTGATTCCATCGGCCACTAAAAAGCCCCGCCTGGTGATCCAGGCGGGGCTTTTTTATGCCGCTGTGTGTCCGATCGTTTCCACGCTCCGCGTGGGAATGCCTCAAGGGACGCTCCGCGTTCCAGCTCTCGAAAGGGACGCGGAGCGTCCCGGGCTACATTCCCACGCAGAGCGTGGGAACGATCATTGCGGGTAGTTCAACGCCTCAGGCACATCCACATCCCACAAAACCCCGGCATCATCCACCGCCACTTCAACCACCCTGCCCTGCGCAAACAACGGCTTGGCCCCATGATCACCCGATAAAGCCATCAACCCCGGCCCAAAACTGCGACCGAACCCGACCGGATGCCCATACTCACCCGCATGCACCGGCACACTGACGCAATCGTCCGCCATCCCCGCCACCACCCGCTCAACACTCGACGGCAAGATAAACGGCATATCTCCCAGCACAATCAACCAGCCATCGAGTTCCGGACACGCCGCCACCCCGGCCGCAATGCTGTCGCCCATCCCGGTCGACTCGATCTCAACAATCTCGAAACCATACGCCTGCGCCATGCGCATCACTTGCGGGCGATCTCCAGTAGTCACCAGCACGCGCCTCCCAAGACTGGCCGGCACATTCACCAGCACCTGTTCGATCACCGAACGAACAGCGCCATCGCGACCGGTACAGTCCGCCAGCAACTTGTCCTTGTCGTCCCCCGCCACCTGCCTGAAGCGACTGCCCTGCCCCGCCGCCAGCACGATGACGCCGATGGACTCACTCATACAACCTCCTGCAACGGCTTCTTCTGCTTGAGTTCGACGCCGTTCTTGATCGCCACAATCTCGGCCAGCAGCGACAAGGCGATTTCCGCCGGACTGTGGCTGCCGATGTGCAAACCGATCGGGCCGTGCAGCCGCTCGATGGCCTGTGATGACAAGCCTAGCTGAGCGAGGTTTTCGCGGCGCTTCAGGCTGTTGACCCGTGATCCCAGGGCACCGACATAAAAAGCCCTGGAATCCAGCGCGGTCAGCAGCGCCATATCATCCAGGCGCGGATCATGGGTCAAGGCGACAATGGCCGTGCGTTCGTCGGTCTGGATGTTCAGCACCGCTTCATCCGGCATGCCCGAGACGAAACGGCCGTGCTGCTCTTCCCAGCCGTAGACAAATTCGCTGCGCGGATCGCAGATCAGCACTTCGAAATCCAGCAGCCGCGCCATCTCGGCGACATACCGGGACAGCTGCCCCGCACCGATCAGCAATAGCCGCCAACGCGGACCGTAGATAGCGCGCAGGGTATTGCCGTCAAAGCTCAACACATCGCTTTTGTTCGCCGCCTGCAAAACCACTTCACCGCTCGCAATATCCAGCAAACGCGCCACGATTTCATGGGCCTCGCAGCGTTCCAGCAACTCGGCGACCCAACCTGGATCGCCGACCCGCTCCTCGGTCAGGCGCAACGTACCGCCGCACGGCAAACCAAACCGTGCGGCCTCCTCACGGGTGACGCCGTAGGTGATCAACTGCACCGGCGGTCCGTCGGGAGGAATCCGCCCATCGTGCAGCCGGGCAATCAGATCATCCTCGACACACCCACCGGACACCGAGCCGATTACCACGCCATCTTCACGCAACGCCAGCATCGCGCCCGGCGCCCGGGGCGCAGTGCCCCAGGTCTGGACCACGCTGTACAACACCACCCGCTGACCGGCGCGGCGCCATTCCAGCACGCTGCGCAAGACATTCAGATCTGCACTGTCCATCAGGCCTGCGCCTTCTGCCAACCCTGCAGCTGATAACGAACCGGCAAGTTGCGGATGCGCTGGCCGGTGGCGGCGAAGATCGCGTTGCACAGCGCCGGCGCAATCGGCGGTACGCCTGGCTCACCGACCCCGCCCAACGGTACATTGCCCGGAGGCGTGACCAGATGCACCGCCACTTCCTTCGGTGCGAGTGACATGCGTGCCACTTCGTACATGTGGAAGTTGTCTTGCTGCACCTTGCCGTCCTTGAAGCTGATTTCCCCGACCACCGCATTGCCCAGGCCCATGACGCAGGCGCCTTCGAACTGAGCGCGAATCCGCTCGGGGTTGATCTGCGGACCGCAATCCACCGCGATGTCGGCCTTGTGCACGATCAGCGTGCCGTCGTCTTTGACTTCGACCTCGATCACCGCCGCCACATAGGTGACGAAGCTGTAATGCACCGCCAGGCCCAGGCCTCGGCCCTTGGGCAACTCGCGCCCCCAGCCGGCGGCCTTGGCGGCAGTTTCCAGTACTGTGCGCATCCGCCCGGTGTCGATTGGATAACGCTCGGGTGATTCGCCGTAGTTCCACTCTTCGCTCAAGGTGCGCGGATCAATCTGACGATCCGGGCCGAGCAATTTGATCTGATACTTGAGTGGATCCTGTTTGGCCTTGTGCGCCAGTTCATCGACAAAGCTCTGGATCGCAAACCCGTGGGGAATGTTCGACACCGAGCGATACCAGCCGACCCGCGTATGAATCGCCGCTTCCGGGTTTTCCAGGCGCACATTGGGGATCGCGTAGGCCATGTTGGTGAAGCCCATGCCCAGCTCGAAAGCTGCTTCGTGGTTCATGCCCGGGGCGAACAGCGCGGTGATACTCGGGGCCACGGTGCGGTGCAACCAACCGGAAGGCAGGCCGTCCTTGTCCAGGCTGGCCTTCAGGTATTCAGCCGACACGGTGTGGAAGTAGGAGCAATGGATGTCGTCTTCACGGGTCCATTGCACCCGCACGGCCTTGCCGGGGAATTCCTTGGCGAGGATCGCCGCTTCGATGATGAAGTCCGGCTTGGATTTGCGACCGAAACCGCCGCCCAGCAAGGTGACATTGAATGTGACCTTATCGAACGGAATGCCGAGGCGTTCGCCAATCCGTTCGCGGGTGACTTGTGGCGCCTGGCTTGGCGCCCAGGCCTCGCACATACCGTCCTTGAAGCGGGCGATGGCGACCATCGGTTCCATCGGTGCCTGCGTCAGGTGCGGCAGGTAATAAGAGGCTTCGAGCGTGCTATTGGCGCCCTTCATGGCGTCGTCGATGTTGCCGGTATTGCGTACCACTTTGCCGGGCTGGAGGGACGCGGCTTCCAGCTCTTTGCGGTAGGCAATCGAGTCGTAACTGGCGTGGGGGCCGTCATCCCACTCGATTTTCAGCGCTTCGCGACCCTTGATCGCGGCCCAGGTGTTACTGGCCACTACAGCCACGCCCCCTAATGGCTGGAACTCGGACGGCAGCGGACGGCCTTCGATCTGGATCACCTTGATCACGCCCGGGACTTTCAGCGCGGCGCTGGAGTCGACGGATTTGACCGTGCCGCCATAGACCGTCGGACGCGCAATCACGGCGTAAAGCATGCCGTCGAAATGCACGTCGGCTCCGTAGATGGCGCGGCCATTGACGATGTCGGCACCGTCGATAGCCTTGGTGCCTTCTTTGCCGATGTAGCGAAATTCCGACGGATGCTTGAGCCGCAGGCTGTCACGGGCCGGCACTGCCAGCGCACCCGCCGCGGCGGCCAGGGCACCATAGCCCAGTTCACGACCGGTCGGTTGGTGCACCACTTTATGCAGTTGCGCATGGCACTCGCTGACCGGCACTTTCCACTGCGCGGCAGCCGCTTGTTCAAGCATGGTCCGCGCGGCCGCGCCGCAACGACGCATCGGTTCGTACCAGTGACGCATGCTGCGCGAACCGTCGGTGTCCTGGTTGCCGAAGCGAATTTCGTCGCCCGGCGCCTGCTGCACTTTCATCATGGCCCAGTCGGCATCCAGTTCATCGGCGACCACCATGGTCAGGCTGGTGCGCACACCCTGGCCCATTTCCGAACGGTTGCAGACCACCGTCACCATGCCGTCAGCGGCAATGCTGATGTAAACCTTGGGATCATCGATCCAGCCATTGGGCATGCCGTCGGCGCCGAATTTTTTCTCTTTTTCTTCGGCGAAAGCGTCTTGCCAACCCCAACTGGCCACCAGCACCAGCGCACTGGTGGCGCCGACCCCTTTCAGGAAACCACGGCGGCTGAGGTTGCTCAGCGCAAAATCATTCGGTAACTGGCTCATGCCTTGGCCTCCTTCAGGTGAGTGGATGCCTGGCGGATGGCGGTCTTGATGCGGTTGTAGGTGCCGCAACGGCAAATATTGCCGACCATCGCCTCTTCGATCTGTGCGTCGCTGGGGTTCGGGTTGGTCTTGAGCAGCGCCGTCGCCGACATGATCTGCCCGCCCTGGCAGAAACCGCACTGGGCAACGGCGGTGTCGAGCCAGGCTTGTTGCACGACTTGCCCGACCGGATCGGCGTGCAAGTTTTCGATGGTGGTGACGTTCTGGCCGACCACCGCGCCGATCGGCGTGATACAGCTACGCGCCGGAGCGCCTTCGATATGGATGGTGCAGGCACCGCACAGGCCCATGCCGCAGCCGAATTTGGTGCCGTTGTAACCGGCCACATCGCGGATTGCCCAGAGCAGCGGCATATCCTCGGTGACATCGAGTTGATGGTCTTGACCATTGAGCTTCAGGGTAATCATGGGCACGCCCGCATATTTCTGGAGGTTATGGGGTCGAGCAATCTGCCGCCGAGGGTTGGCGGTTGGCATCACGCAGATCGGCTCAGGCTAAGAGGCTCTCTTACGCGGACGGCAACGTCTGCATCGGGCCTTTGGTGGAGCAAACGTTTGCATCGTTAGGTGGCTAAGTTAACCCAGCATTAACAAAAAAGCCCTGCACAGTTGAAGTGTGCAGGGCTTTGAGATCAGTCCTTAAAGCGTAGCTTCAATACTGATTCGGCTCCATTTCCAGGTCGACTTTGAATCGTTCCGAAATGTCTTTCTGAATGTGTTGCGCCAGGTTCAGCAATTGCAGGCCGGTGGCGCTGCCGTAGTTGACCAGCACCAGTGCCTGCAACGTATGCACGCCGGCATCGCCGTCACGAAAGCCTTTCCAGCCGGCCCGCTCGATCAACCAGCCGGCCGCCAGTTTCATCTGCCCATCGGGTTGCGCGTAGGCCACCAGATCCGGGTATTGGCTTTTCAGCTGTGCGACCAGCGCGGCTGGCACCAGAGGGTTCTTGAAGAAGCTGCCGGCATTGCCCAGTACTGCCGGGTCCGGGAGTTTTTCGCTACGAATGCTGCAGATCGCCTCACTGACGTCGGTGGCGGTCGGCTGATCGATGCCTTGCTCAGTCAGGCGCTGGCGAACCGGACCGTATTCCAGGTGCAGGTGCGCGGCGCGGTCCAGGGTGAAACGCACGCGCAGGATCAACCAGCGCCCCGGCTCCTGTTTGAACAGGCTGTCACGGTAGGCGAAGTTGCATTCTTTCAGAGTGAAGTCCCGCAGCTCGCCGGTTTGGCGATCCAGCGCGGTCAGGCCGGCGAACACGTCCTTGATCTCGACGCCATAGGCACCGATGTTCTGCATCGGTGCCGCGCCAACCGTGCCGGGGATCAAACTGAGGTTTTCCAGCCCCGACAGCCCCTGCGCCAGGGTGTGCTGCACGAACGGATGCCACGGCTCACCGGCCTCGGCCTCGATCACGACTTTGCTGCCGTCATCACTCAGGATGCGAATCCCGCGCGTGGCCATGCGCAGCACCAGCGACTGGATATCGGCCGTCAGCAGCAGGTTGCTGCCGCCACCAATCACCAGCAACGGCACGTCATGGGCCGACGCATACGCCAGGGCTTCACGCACATCGGCGTCGCTGTGGGCTTCGGCGAACAACCGGGCCTGAACGTCGACACCAAACGTATTGAACGGCTTGAGTGAAACCCGGGGTTGAACCTGCAAACTCATAACCGTCCCTTCAATTCGATTACCAGCCGATCACTGGCGCGCTCGATCAGGTCCAGCACCTGCTCGAAGCCTTGGTCGCCGTCGTAATACGGATCCGGCACTTCATCGAGTTCCGACTGGTAGCGACGCAGGAACAGGTCCAGCTCGGCCTTGCCCTTGGCCGGTTGCAGGGCCTTGAGGTGGCGCAGATTGCTGTTGTCCATCGCCAGAATCAGGTCAAAGGCGGAGAAATCGGCGCGGGTCACTTGCTGGGCGCGTTGGGCGGACAGGTCGTAACCGCGCAGTTTGGCCGCTGCCTGACTACGTTTGTCCGGCGCCTTGCCGACATGCCAGTCACCGGTGCCGGCGGAGGCGACTTCGATGTGACCGGCCAGCCCCGCCTCGCGCAATTTATGCCGCAGCACACCTTCGGCCGTTGGAGAGCGGCAGATGTTGCCCAGGCACACAAACAAAACGCGCATCAGGCCTCCAGCAGGCGACGAACGCGCTCGAGGTCTTCGACGGTATCGACACCGGTAGGCGGTGCGATCAGCGCGTCGGCGACATGAATCCGCACGCCGTGCCACAGGGCACGCAGCTGTTCCAGGGATTCAGTGTTTTCCAGCCAGCACGGGCCCCAGCTGACGAAGTCATGCAGGAAACCGGCGCGGTAGGCATAAATGCCGATGTGGCGGCGATACGGTACGCCTTCCGGCAACTGCTCGCGGCTTTTGGCGAACGCGTCCCGGGCCCACGGCAACGTCGCGCGACTAAACGTCAGCGCCAGGCCATTGAGGTCGCTGACGACCTTGACCACATTAGGGTTGAACAGGGTTTCGACGTCTTCGATCGGCTCGGCCAGGGTGGCCATGCGCGCTTCGGTATGGGCGGCCAGGTTGGCGGCGACCTGATCGATCACGCTCGGCGGGATCAACGGTTCGTCACCCTGGACGTTGACCACGATGGCGTCGGCGGCCAGGCCCAGTTTCGCGGCGACTTCGGCCAGGCGATCAGTACCGGAATTATGATCTTCGCGGGTCAGCACCACTTCGGCGCCAAACGCCTTGCACGCCTCAACGATGCGCACGTCGTCAGTGGCGACCACAACACGCTCGGCACTGCTTTTGCTCGCCTGCTCCCAGACGTGCTGGATCATCGGCTTGCCGGCGATCAGCAGCAGGGGTTTGCCCGGCAGACGGGTAGAGGCATAACGCGATGGAATGACAACGGTAAAGGCTGTGGTCATTTATCCAGACGCTCGTCGGTGGTCAGGGTGCGGGCTTCGGTTTCGAGCATTACCGGGATGCCGTCGCGAATCGGGTAAGCCAGACCGGCGCCCTTGCTGATCAGCTCGGTCTTGTCGGCGCTGAGCTTGAGTGGGCCTTTGGTGACCGGGCAAGCGAGGATGTCGAGCAATTTGGTGTCCATGAGCATTCCCTGGATAAGAACGGAGTTAAGGCAAAAGACGAGCCGGCAACAGGCGCATCAGCTGCGTATCGAACCAGGCCACGAAGGCCGGCGATGGCGCAGCATCGACCGCCAGGTACCACCAATCGGCGGCGGCGAAGGCACGGCACTTCACCGCGTCCTTTTCGGTCATCACCAACGGCAATGACGGTGTGAAATTCAAGGCCTGCACGTTGTATTCGGCGTGGTCGGCAAACGCATGCGGCACCGGCTGCCAGTGTAGCGTTTCGAGGGTCGTGAAGAAACGCTGCGGATTGCCGATCCCGGCCACGGCGTGCAGCGCCTGGCCTGCGGGGAAGTGGTCGAGGGGACGCCGTTCACCGCTTTGCAGGTTGATCAATTCGGTGGGTCGCAACTGGAAGGCAAAACCGTCTCCGCGGTCCGCGGTGGCACCGTTGTACAACACGGCGTCGACGCTTTGCAGGCGTTCGACCGGTTCGCGCAAGGGACCGGCAGGCAGGCAGCGTTTGTTGCCCAAGCCACGGGCGGCGTCGATCAACACCAGTTCCAGGTCCCGGGCCAGCCGGTAATGTTGCATGCCGTCATCGGACAGGATCAGATCCAGCGGCTCACTCGCCAACAGCGCTTTGACGGCGCGGCTGCGATCCGGGTCGATCATCAACGGCACGCCGGTGCGCTGGACGATCAACAGCGGTTCGTCGCCGGCAACCTCGGCGCTTTGCTCGGCCTCGACACGCCACGGCAATTGCGGCGGTTTGGCGCCGTAACCCCGGCTGACCACGCCGACCCGCAAGCCGCTGCGCTGGCAGTGCTGGATCATCCACAGAATCAGCGGTGTCTTGCCGGTGCCGCCGACGGTGATATTACCAACCACGATCAGCGGCACGGGCGGCTGATAGATCTCACCCTCACCCGCCAGAAAGCGCTTGCGCTTGTTCATCACCACGCGCCGATACAGCCACTCCAGTGGCTGCAACAGCTTCAGGGCCGGATGACCTTGGTACCACGCGGCGAGCAAGCGATCGGACATGGCCATCAGGGCGCGGGCGGTGCCGCTTCGACCGTGGTCATGCGCAAGTGGCTGAAACCCAGCTTGCCGGCGGCGTCCATGGCGGTGATGACCGACTGATGCTGGGTCTTGCCATCAGCGCTGATGGACAGCGGCAGGTTGGTGTCGCCGCTGGATTCTTTTTGCAGCGCCTCCATCAGGGTCGCGAGATCGTTTTTGGGCAATATCTGATTGTTCACCGAGAACGCACCTTCGGCACTGATGGCCACGTCCAGGTGCTTGACCTGCTGGTCTTCGGCAGGCGAGCCGCTGACCGCTTCCGGCAGATCGACGCGCAACTGGGTTTCACGGGTAAACGTGGTCGTGACCACGAAAAACAGCAGCAGGATAAACACCACGTCGATCAGCGACGCGAGGTTGATGTCCACATTCTCCCGTTGCTTGCGGCGGAATTTCACGCTTTTTTGCCCTCGGACAGGTCCACGTCACGGTCACCCTGCACCACCTCGACCAGCTTGATCGCTTCCTGCTCCATGCCCACCACCAGTTCATCGATCCGGCGTTGCAGGAAACGGTGGAAGAACACCGACGGAATACCCACCATCAGGCCCGCAGCGGTAGTGATCAACGCCTTGGAGATACCTCCGGCCAGAACAGCGGCGTTGGTGGTCATGCCCGACCCCATGAATGCGCTGAAAATATCGATCATGCCCAACACCGTGCCCAACAGACCCAGCAACGGGGCCATGGCGGCGATGGTGCCCAGCGCGTTGATGTAGCGCTCGAGTTCATGAATCACCCGCGCGGCGGCTTCTTCGATGCACTCTTTCATGATCTCGCGACCATGTTTGGAGTTGGCAAGGCCTGCCGCCAGGATCTCGCCCAACGGTGAGTTGGCCCGCAGTTCCTTGAGTTTTTCTTTATTGAGCTGTTTGTCCTTGATCCACACCCAGACCTGCCCGAGCAAATGCTCCGGGGTCACACGGCTGGCTCGCAGGGTCCAGAGACGCTCGGCGGTGATCGCCATGGCCGCGATGGAACTCAAAATGATCGGCAACATCATCCAGCCGCCGGATTTGACCAATTCCCACACAGTGACAGTCCCCTCGAAAAAGTGCGCCACTCTAACATAGGGGCTGGATGCACCGAAGACCGTGATGTCGCATCCGGTCGGGCTTTCATGACTCGCGGTTATGGGTCGGACACTGGCGGATCGCGCCAGAAACGCCGTTCCAGACGCATCGCCCACGGTGGCTTGAAGCGACCCAGTTGCAGACGAATGGCGCCGTGGGCAGCACTGTCGTAGATCGCCATCCCGCGTTTTTGATAGCGCGCCATGACCGTGGGATGCGGGTGGCCAAAGGAATTGCCCTGGCCACGTGATATCAGCACAGCCCTGGGTTGTAACGCGGTGAGCAGCGCCATCGAGGACGAACTGCGGCTGCCGTGGTGCGGCGCCTGAAGCCAATCGGTTGGCACGGCAAGCGGACCGGCGAGCAGCGCCCGCTCGGCATCGGCATCGATGTCACCGGTCAACAGCAATCGCTCGCCATTGGCTTCGATCTGCAAGACACAGGATTTTTGATTGCTGTCGCGGGCGGATGTCCATTGCCAGAGCCGGAAGCTCACATCGTCCCAGGTCCATTGCTTGCCGCTTTCACAGCCCTTGGCGCGCAACTCGGCTGGCAGCGCCTCGGGGTCACCGCTCAGGACCCGCGTCACCGGCAATCCGTTGGCGACCGCGCGCGCACCGCCGGCATGATCGGCGTCGGCGTGGCTGATAAGCATCAGGTCGATCCCGGATACGCCCAGTTTGCGCAATGTCGGCAGGACCACCCGCTCGCCGAGGTCGAAATCTCCAAAACGCGGCCCAGTGTCATACAACACCGTGTGATGACGGGTGCGCACGAGAATGGCCAGGCCTTGGCCTACGTCCAGTTGCCAGACATCGGCGACGCCATCGGGAAACATTGGACGAGGTGGAAAAGCCAGCAACAGCAGCAGCGGCCAACCCAAAGGGCGCAAAGGCACACCTTTGGGCAGTAATAGAAGAAAGGCCCCCAGCGTACCGAGCGCCCAAATCCATACCGGCACCGCGACCGGCACCCAGGCGGGCAATCGCCCGGCCATCAGTGCCAGCCCCTTGAACAACAGGTCGATCAGACCGCCCGCCAACCACAGCAACCCCTCGCCCACATAGGGGATGGGCAGTAACAACGTCCCGAGCAAGGCTGGCGGCAACACCACCAGGCTGACCCAGGGCACCGCCAGCAGATTGGCAACTGGTCCGCTGACGCTGATTGGCAAGCCAAGTATCAACAGCAATGGGCACAGCCCGATCGCGATCAGCCATTGCGCACGGGTCCAGGTTTGCCACCAACGCCAGGGCCCCAGCCGCCCACCGAAGGTGAAGATCAACACCGCCACCGCGGCGAAGGACAACCAGAATCCCGGCTGCAGGCTCGCCAGCGGGTCCAGCAATAAAACGCCATTGAGCGCCAACAACAGTGGCCACCAGGCGCCAAGGTGTCGAAACCGCAGCCGCCACAACAGCACCAGACCGATCATCACGCAGGCCCGCTGCACCGGCACCTCGAAACCGGCCAGCAGCCCGTAACCCAGCGCCGCAACAAACGCCAGTCCGCAGGCCCATGGCAGCCACGGCAAACGGTTGGGCCACAGACCATAGCGAGCCAGCCCGGCGATCAGCAGATACACCAGCCCCGCCAGCAGTCCGATGTGCTGCCCGGAAATCACCAGCAGGTGCACGGTGCCGGTGTCTTGCAGCACTTGCCAGTCCTCGCGGCTCAGCCCGCCGCCGTCGCCCAACACCAATGCGGTCAGCGCCCCCGTCCGACCTTGGGCATCAACGGTCTGCAAACGCTGGCGAATGCTGTCGCGCCAGGCCCATTGGGCGGCGGCCAGCCTCTGGCCGTCCTTGACCGTCCCGGTAGCACCGATGCGTTGAGCCAGGAGCCAGGCGTCGTAGTCGAAGGCATGCGGGTTGAGCAGCCCGGTAGGACGCTTCAACTTGACCGCCAGTCGCCACCGTTCGCCGCTGTTGACGGGCGGTCCGTCATACCAGGCGAGGCGCAGATGCCGGGGCAGCCGGGTGCTTCGGGACCGACTGTCGGTCAACTCGAAGCGCACCACACCTTCGGCATTCTGCGGTAGGCCCGTCACCCGGCCTTCGACCCAACGAGTCTCGCCATCGAGCTTCAGCGGCAGGCGATCATCCAGCGCCCACTGCGCACTCGCGCACGCCCAACTGAAGCCGAACAGGAAAAACGCCAACGGGTAAGTCCGAAACGGCAACAGCATCAAACCCACAACCGGCAGCAACATCCATAACCAGACCGGCGGTAAAACCGGTAAAAAACGCAGGGCCAGCAGACCCAACGCCAGCGCCATCATCCCTGTGCGCATACGCCCGTCCTTGAGAGTCCCACCCTAGGCATAGCTGCCCGAACGCACGCGCACGGTTATTAATTGTCACAAAGTCTGAATGGGCGGTTCATAGAATCCAGACATACTTGCCGCCTTAACCGACCGAGAAGCCTTATGCCCCGGCGCTTATTCAAACGTTACATGCCAGACCCGACCAGCATCAGGGAACACAAATCCTTACGCTTTCTCGGCACCCTGCTGCATGACCCGAACCTCTGGCACCTCAATCGTCATTCCGTCGCACGGGCCATGGCAGTGGGTCTGTTCGCGGCATTCCTGCCCATTCCGTTGCAGATGCTGGTCGCTGCCATTCTGGCGATCGTGGTGCGGGGCAACATGCCCATTGCCGTCAGCCTGGTCTGGCTGACCAACCCGATCACCATGCCTGCCGTGTTCTTCTGCACTTATCAGACGGGGGCGTGGTTGATGGACGTGCCGGCCAGGCATTTGCCGGACGAGCTGACCTGGGAATGGATCAGCGGCGAGCTGTCTACTTTGTGGCAGCCGTTTTTGTTGGGTTCAGTGGTGATGGGCCTGGTGCTGGGCGCCCTCGCCTATTGCCTGGTGATGATGTATTGGCGCTGGTGGGTTGGGCGGCAGTGGAAGCGGCGTAAGCAACGCCGGATGAAGTAGATGCAAAACGGCCTCCATTTTTGGAGGCCGTTTTTTGTGGTGTCTGGGCAGACGCCTTCGCGGGCAAGCCTCGCTCCTACAGGTCTGATGGTGCCCTGTAGGAGCGAGGCTTGCCCGCGAAGCAGGCGACGCGGTCTTTCTCAGGTACGCATCCCGCGCCCACTGACCAGCAATCGCGCACAACCGATGTACAACACAACCGTCGCCACCAGCATGAAGGTAATCGCCACGCTGATCTTGATGTCCGAAACGCCAAGAATGCCGTAACGGAAGGCGTTGACCATGTGCAGCACCGGGTTTGCCAGCGACACCGTCTGCCAGAACGGCGGCAGCAAACTGATCGAGTAGAACACCCCGCCCAGGTACGTCAGGGGCGTCAGCACGAACGTCGGGATGATCGAGATGTCATCGAAGTTGCGCGCAAACACGGCGTTGATGAAGCCCAGTAGCGAGAAGATTGTCGCCGTCAGCACCACCACCAGAATAGTCACGCCCAGGTGATGCACCTGCAATTCGGTGAAGAACAGTGACAGCAACGTCACGATCAACCCGACCATCAAGCCACGCAGTACGCCGCCCAGGGTGTAGCCGATCAGAATCGTATGCGGCGATACCGGCGACACCATCAACTCTTCGATGGAGCGCTGGAACTTGCTGCCGAAGAAACTCGACACCACGTTGCCGTAGGAGTTGGTGATCACCGACATCATGATCAGGCCGGGCACGATGTATTCCATATAGGTGAAGCCACCCATGTCACCAATCTGCCGACCGATCAGGTTACCGAAGATCACGAAGTACAGAACCATGGTGATGGCCGGCGGCAGCAGGGTCTGCGGCCAGATCCGGGTAAAGCGCTTCACCTCGCGGTAGACGATGGTGTTGAGGGCAACGAGGTTGGGTTGCAGCTCGGAACTCATACCGCCACCTTCGACAGATTTTTCTCCACCAGGGACACGAACAACTCCTCGAGGCGATTGGTTTTGTTACGCAGGCTCAGCACTTCGATGTTTTGCTGCGCCAACTGGGTGAACAGCGCGGTGATGCCCATGGCCTTGTCGACCTGGACTTCGACGGTGTGGCTGTCGAGCAGCTTGGTCGGGTAACCGAGCAACTGCGGCGCGACGTTCAGCGTGTTCTTGAGGTCGAGCAGGAAGGTTTCCACATGCAGCTGGCCGAGCAGCTGTTTCATGCTGGTGTTCTCGACAATCGTGCCGTGGTCGATGATCCCGATGTTGCGGCACAACTGCTCAGCCTCTTCCAGGTAGTGGGTGGTGAGGATGATGGTGATGCCTTTCTGGTTCAGCTCGGTGAGAAAGGTCCACATCGAGCGACGCAGTTCGATGTCCACACCCGCGGTCGGTTCGTCGAGGATCAGCAGGCGCGGCTCGTGAACCAGTGCGCGGGCGATCATCAGCCGACGCTTCATGCCGCCGGACAGCGAACGCGACGGCACATCGCGCTTGTCCCACAGCCCAAGCTGGGTCAGGTACTGTTCGGCGCGTTCCTTGGCGATCTTCGGCGGGATGCCGTAGTAACCGGCCTGGGTTACGACGATGTCGAAGGTTTTTTCGAACTGGTTGAAGTTGAATTCCTGGGGCACCACGCCGATGGAGCGCTTGAGCTGCGCAGGATTCTTGTCCAGGTCGTGACCGAAGATATTCACGGTACCGCTGGTCTTGTTCACCAGGGTCGAGAGAATGCCGATGGTCGTGGATTTGCCGGCACCGTTAGGGCCGAGCAAGGCGAAAAAGTCACCTTCGGCGACGTCCAGATCGATACCACTCAGGGCCTGGAAACCGTTGCCGTAGGTTTTGGTTAGCTGCCGGATGGACAGAGCGGAACTCATATCGGATTTACGCACCAAGAAGGGAAGAAAGGGATAACTATGGGCGGGCGGCGAGCAATACAACCGCGGCGCACGAGCGCAATGGTGCTTGTCGCCGCCAAACAAGTACAGTCAAGTGTGTCGATAGTGAGTATTAAGTCAACGCGGTCATAACGGCTTTTTTATACGCCGGACGCTGTTTCAGTCGTGCATACCAGGCTTCAAGATGCGGCTGCGGTGCACGCTCGATCGGCATCTCGAACCAGGCATAAATGAAACTGCCGAGGGGAATGTCGCCCATACCGATTTCGTCGCCGGACAGGTACGGCTTGGCCGCCAATGCCTGGTTCGCCGTCGTCAGCAGATCATCGCACTCCTTGATCGCGGCGTTGATGGCGGGCCAGTCCTGCTTGTCTTCAGGTGTGCGCAACACGCCCCAGAACACCGTGCGGAACGGGCCGGCAAAACTGGAGGTGGTCCAGTCCATCCACTTGTCGGCAGCGGCGCGAGCCTTCAGATCCGTCGGGTACCAGGCCGTGCCATTGGCGCGGCTGGCCATCAGGTAACGCACGATGGCGTTCGATTCCCAGAGCACGAAGCCGTCGTCTTCGATCACCGGCACACGACCGTTGGGGTTCATCGCACGGTACTGCGGCGTATCGACAACACCAAAGGCGCCGCCCGCATCGATGGCTTCATAGGCCAGGCCCAGTTCCTCGGCGGCCCACAATGGCTTTCTGACATTCGACGAATTCTTCCGACCCCAGATCTTCAGCATGACCGCCTCTTTATGGATAAATGCGCAGGCAGCATACGCCGGATCAGGCGCGGCTCAAATCACTCTGCATGTCACCCAGCAATGCCGGCAATGTGTCGCTGAACAGGTGCGGGTAGCACTTTTCCAGGTGCTCGAAGAAGAACGTTTCGGGCACGTCGGTGAACTGCCCGTGGTCGACCAGGTATTCCATTAGCTGCTCGCCGTTGCGGTTGAAAGGATGGAAAACACTGTCGTTGATGCCGTCGAACTCCAGCGGCGCCACATTGAACAGTTCGCAGAGTTTCTGGTTGAAGGCCGGCGTCGCCTTGACCCAGCGACCGTTCAGATGCAGCTCGGTATAGCCGTGCATGGCAAACACGTCGCTCTTGAGCAATTCAAGCAAACGCGGCGTCGACAGGTGATTGCGCACGTCCGCCAGACCGATCCGTGCAGGGATCCCGCAATGTCGCGCGGCACCGGCCAGCAGTGTGGCCTTCGGCACGCAATAACTCTCCCCGGCCGCCAATGCATAACTGCCGCGCAAGGTCTGCGGGTCGCGACTGAAGGTGTAGGGGTTGTAACGCACGGCTTCGCGCACCGCGTAATAGAGATTGATCGCCTGCTCAAGCGGATCGCGACTGGCGCCCCGATGTTTTTCGGCGAACTCCACCACCGAGGGGTGGTCACTATCGATGAAGCGGCCGGGACTCAGATACTCGTGCATGAGAACAATCTCCTGGGGAAGCCACGAGTCTAGCGACACCTTCAGCACAGAGATAACGACGTTTCGGCCAAACATGGGCGCATAGCCGCGTAGGAAACGAACGATTTCCCGGGCGTGTTGCCAACCCAACCTACAAAACTCATCGATGGTTTCCCACGAATTCAATCACCTCGCTCCGACCACCCTGTTTTGCGGATGCCGTCTAAGCTCTGAAGGTTGGTTTTGCCTTGGTTCACGGAGGATTAAATATGCTGCTGTTGTGGATACTGGTTCTGGTTGTAGGGATAGCTTATTTAGCCCACCGTCGCATCGCCCCCCTGCCCGCCCTGTGCATCGTCGCTGTCTATATCGTCGCGATGGGTGCCTTTAGCCGCGCGCCAGGCTGGCTGCTGCTGGTTTTCTGGGTGTTGATCGCAGCCGTCGCGGCGCCGTTGTTGCTGCCCGACCTGCGTCGCAAATTCTTCAGCGCGCCGCTGTTCAGCTGGTTCCAGAAAACCCTACCGCCGATGTCGCAGACCGAACGCGATGCGATCGACGCCGGGACCGTGTGGTGGGATGGCGAACTGTTCAGCGGTCGCCCGGACTGGAACAAGCTGCTTTCCTATCCAAAAGCGCAGCTGAGTGAAGAGGAACAGGCCTTTATCGACGGTCCGACCGAAGAACTCTGCGCCATGGTCACCGACTGGCAGATCGGACAAGACATGGACCTGCCTCCCGAAGCCTGGACCCACATCAAGGAAAACGGCTTCTTTGCACTGATCATTCCCAAGGAATTTGGCGGCAAGGGCTTCTCGGCCTATGCCCACTCCCAGGTAGCGATGAAACTGGCGACCCGCAGTGGCGACCTCGCGTCCACCGTGATGGTCCCTAACTCGCTGGGCCCCGCCGAACTGCTGCTGCATTACGGCACCGACGAACAACGCAACCATTACCTGCCACGACTGGCCCGGGGTGACGACATCCCGTGCTTCGCACTGACTGGTCCGCTGGCCGGCTCCGACGCCGGCGCCATGCCCGACACCGGGATCATCTGTAAAGGTGAATGGGAAGGCAAGGAAACCCTCGGTCTGCGCCTCAACTGGGAAAAGCGTTACATCACGCTGGGCCCGGTGGCCACCCTCCTCGGCCTCGCCTTCAAGGCCTATGACCCGGACCATTTGCTGGGTGACAAGGAAGACCTGGGCATCAGCCTGGCGCTGATCCCGACCGATACGGCCGGTGTTGAAATCGGTCGCCGTCACCTGCCGCTGGGTGCCGCTTTCATGAATGGCCCGAACTCCGGCAAGGACGTCTTCGTGCCGCTGGACTTCCTCATCGGCGGCCAGGAAATGCTCGGCAAGGGCTGGATGATGCTGATGAACTGCCTGTCGGTCGGGCGTTCGATTTCCCTGCCTGCGGTCGGCACCGGCGCGGCCAAGTTCACCAGCCTGGTAACCGGTCAGTACGCGCAGGTTCGCGAGCAATTCAATGTTCCACTGTCGGCATTCGAAGGTATTCAGGAAGCCATGGCACGCATCGGCGGCAACGCCTGGATGATGGACGCTGCCCGAATGCTGACCGCCAACGCGGTGGACCTGGGCGAGAAACCGTCGGTGCTGTCGGCGATTCTCAAGTACCACCTCACCGAACGCGGCCGCGAGTGCATCAGCCACGCCATGGATGTTCACGGCGGCAAGGCGATCATCATGGGGCCGAACAACTACCTCGGTCGCAGCTGGAATGGCGCCCCCATCTTCATCACCGTCGAAGGCGCGAACATTCTCTCGCGCAACCTGATGATCTTCGGTCAGGGCGCCATTCGCTGCCATCCGTTCGTGCTCAAGGAAATGGCCCTCGCTGGCCGTGAAGACAAGGATCAGGCACTCACCGAGTTCGATGGCCTGCTGCTCAAGCACATCGGTTTCGCCGTGAGCAACGCGGCCAGTACACTGGTGCTGAACCTCGGCTTCGGGCACTTCGAACACGCGCCTGGGAACAAGCTCAGTCAGGGTTATTTCCGTGCGCTTAATCGTCAGGCCGCTGCGTTCGCCATGCTCGCCGACCTCAGCATGATGCTGCTGGGCGGTGAACTGAAACGTCGCGAACGCCTGTCGGCGCGTCTTGGGGACGTGCTCAGCAACCTGTACCTCGCCTCCGCCGCGCTCAAGCGTTACCACGACCTCGATTCGCCGGAACACATGGCGCCGCTGTTCACCTGGGCCATGGAAGAAAGCCTTGGTCAGTCGGAACGTGCGCTGGATGAGTTGCTGAGCAACTTCCCGAACAAGGTGCTGGGTTGCCTGTTGCGGGTGATCGTGTTCCCGTTCGGCCGTCGTCACAAAGGGCCATCGGACAAACTCGGCGCCGAAGTCGCTGCGGTAATCGGCCGCGCCAAGGGCGATCCAACCCTCGAAGAATTGCTCGGCGGTTGCTACCGTCCGCAATCGGCGGACGACGCGGTCGGTGCCCTGCAACATGCCTGCAACCTGTTGAACGCAGCGCAGCCATTGCAGAAAAAACTGCATGTGGCGCTCAAAAGCGGTCAGGTCAAACCGGCTGCCGGGGAACATGTCATCGATGCAGCGCTGGAGGCTGGGGTATTGCAACCTGGTGAGGCGCAGTCCCTGCGTGATGCCGAGGTGGCGCGGCGCAAGGTCATCGACGTCGATGATTTCGACAAAGACGAACTGGCGCTGGCCGACGGAAAGGTCCGCTGATCCTGTAAAAACGGGCGCGGGAGCTTTATACTCCCGCGCCCGTTTTGCTCTTGAGGACTTATCTCGTGTCCAACGTCGTTGCCGATCATCTTGTCTTGCTCGACCACCTGCGCAGCATCCTGGTCGCCGTAGGTGAGGCCGAACAGGTTCCCGAAGAAAGCCATGCCTTGTTCCTGGAGCGCTTCGACGAACTGCGTGCATTGCTGCCGGTCGACCCGATCGAAAGCCAATACCTGGGCCAGGACATTCTGTGCCAGGTAATTACCCGTTATCCGCAAATCGCCCACCTGGTCCCACGTGACCTGTTGTGGTACTTCGCCGGTGACTGCCTGCATTACATGCCCGATGATGAAATCGATTTGTACCAGGCACTGGAAGAGCGTCGTTTCGAAGCCGAACAGAACGACGAACCTTTCGACTGGAATCAGGAAAAACAGCTGCTGGCAATGTCGAACGACGAGCCGAAGCACTGATTCTCGGCTAGAAATGCTAAAGGCCCGCATGGTTATTCATGCGGGCCTTTTTTGTGGCATTGCCGAGGACGCCTTCGCGGGCAAGCCTTGCTCCTACATGGTTGTCCGCGATCCCTGTAGGAGCGAGGCTTGCCCGCGAAGGCGTCCGTCAAAGCAACCCATCACTCTCAGGCAACTCATATTCCGCCGCGACCTTACCCAGCTTCCCCGGCTTGCTCAGGGTCGGCTCCTTCTCCAGACACTCCACCAGATAATCAATAAACACCCGCAACTTCGGCGGCAAATACCGCGTCGGCGAATGCAGCAACCAGGCGCCGCCATGGTAAGACGCGAGGAACGTCCAGTCCGGCAGCACTTGCACAATCAACCCCTGTTCCAGCGCATAACGCGCGGTGAAATACGGCAGACTGCCAATCCCGATGTGCTGCAACACCGCGCCCAGTCGCACGCCCGTGTGATTCGCCGCATAACGGCCGCGTACTCCGACCGTCACAGCCTTGGTGCCTTTCTTGAATTTCCAGCGCGCATCGCTCGGGGTTTCACCCAGGTAGATGCAGCTGTGGTTGAGCAAGTCATGGGGATGCGTCGGCGTGCCATGTTCGGCCAGGTACTGCGGCGTCGCGCAGAGCAAATGGTCGATGGTCAGCAACTGCCGCCCGACCAACCCAGCGGGTGGTCGATCAGTAATACGGATCGCCAGATCAACGTTGTCGTCGATCAGATCCACCTGCCGATCCTCAAGCAACAGCTCCACATCCACTTTGGGATAACGGCGCAGAAATTCCGGCATATGCGGGTGAATCACAAATCGGCCGACCGCCTTGGGCACGCTGACCCGCACCAGCCCTTCCGCTTCATGGGTGTACTGCCCGCTGATTTCCATCACGGACTTGGCCGCACTGACCATTTCCTGGCAGCGCTTGAACACCTCTTCGCCACCGTCACTCAAGCGCAGCTTGCGCGTGGTTCGCTGCAGCAGACGCGTGGCCAACGCTTTTTCCAGACGCGAAATACTGCGACTCACCGCCGACGGTGAAGAGCCCAATTGGCGAGCCGCTTCGGAAAAGCTGCCGGTCTCGACAACCTTGACGAAAATCGCCATTTCACCCAGCAGTGGCAGTGGAAGATTTATGCTCACAGCGCAACAGTCCTTTGATGTTTGAACGGATTATCACGCAATTCCACGCTTCATATAATAAAAAAAGAAACTTTAATGAGGACATGGAATATGACGCTTCGCCTCTTTTTCCATAGTGATGACCTCAAGGCCAATGTGGAAGTCCTGGATTGCACGCCCCAGGAGAACGAGTTTGCGGTGGTGCTGCGCGCCACCTTGTTTCACCCCCAGGGTGGCGGTCAGCCTTTCGATACCGGCTGGATTGGCGAAAGCCAGGTGCTGCGCGTGGTGCAGGACCCGGACCGGATCATTCATTTTGTCGATCAGCCGGTAAAACTCGGCATGACCCAGATCCGGATTGACGAGCAACGCCGCCAGCTCAATTCGCGCATGCATTCGGCCGGTCACCTGATCGGCCATTTTGTCCAGGCCCTGGGCTGGATGCCGATCAAGGCTCATCACTGGCCAGGCGAAGGACGCGTGCAGTTCAAACCGTCAGAGTCGGCAAAAGAGGTAGACGCTGAAATACTTCAGCACGGCATCGAGCAATGGGTTGCCCATGATCTGCCACGCCTGACGTCGATGCGCGAAGGCGCTCGGGAAATTGGTTTCGGTGAGCTGCCCGCCTACGGCTGCGGCGGCACCCATGTACGTAGCCTGAAGGATTTGGGCACGGTCACGATCGCTTCCCTTTCACTGAAAAAGGGAACGCTGTCAGTCCACTACAGCGTGGATTGAGCATTTGGGCGATGGCGTCCCCGTCATCGCCTGGCGCCGGGGGAGCCTGCGTTCGCGGGTTCTGTTGACTATCTGATAGATGGACCTAAGACATGATGCTTGACGTCGAGCGTCTCGATGAGACGTGCATAAAAAAACTGGCCAATGAAGAAGTCCTCGCCATCCGCGTTAAAGGCCTGCTGCCCCGGCCGTTGGCCATTGAGATTGGCGACAAGATTCTTGCCCCGGGCTTCGAAGGCTATATCAATGCGCCGAGCATCGGTCGCATCGGCATGGCGTTTTATGAGGCGGAAAACCAGCCGTTGCTGATCGAAGATTATTTCGAGCATGCCTCGCGCAACATCACGGAGTTGCGTAATCGCTGCGCACCCTACTCGTCCCCGGTCGACACCCTGCGCTGCATGCTCGATGAGTCCTGGCCGGCGGGTGCGCACCTGGAAAATCTCTACGGCCGAAAGATGTATGTCGGGCTGTCCCGCGTGGTGAAACCTGGGGTGTGCTTCCTGGCCCATCACGACATTTTCGCCAAGGACGCCCCGGACAGTTACCAGGCCAGAAGCCTGGAAGCGCAGTTCGCCTGCAACGTTTACCTGAACATGCCCACCGAGGGTGGCGCCTTGCAGATGTGGGACCACGATATTTCTCCGGATCAATTCGACGAGATGCGTGGCGACAGCTACGGCATCGACCCGGTCCTGCTCGGCACGCCGACCCTGGAGATTCGTCCTGAGCCGGGTGATTTCATCATGTTCAATTCGCGCTGCATGCACTCGGTGACGCCGGGCGTGGCAGATCCGCGATTGAGCCTTTCGTTCTTTGTCGGCTATCGCGGCAATGCTTCACCCCTTACTTTCTGGAGTTGAAATGCTTTCGAATTACCTGGGCGAGTTCCTGGCGCTGGCAACCATTCACTTTCTGGCTGTGGTCGCCCCCGGACCGGACTTCGCTGTCACTATCCGTCAGAGTGTGCGTTTCGGCCGCCTGGTCGGGATCTGCACGGCCTTGGGCATCGGTGCGGGGATTTCCGTGCACGTGCTTTACACCCTGCTCGGGGTCGGCGCGTTGATGCACACGACGCCTTGGTTATTGACCGTGGCCAAGGTGGTGGGTGGCGCTTACATTTTGTACCTCGGTGTCAGCCTGCTGCGCAGCAAACCCAAGTCCGCGCTTGAGGGAGACAAAGTCGCCGAGGAGCCGGTCGTCGAGCAAACGCTGCTGAAGGCGTTCACCACCGGTTTTCTGACCAACGCAACCAACCCCAAGGCGACGCTGTTTTTCCTGGCGATTTTCACCACACTCATCAGCGCCACGACACCCTTGAAGATCCAGGCGCTGTATGGGATTTGGATGTGTTTTGTGAACGCGTTGTGGTTCGTGATCGTCGCGCTGTTCTTTTCCAGTGCCCGGGTACGATTGCTGTTCATACGTATGGGGCATTGGTTCGAACGCACCATGGGGGTGATTCTGATCCTGTTCGCCGGACGCTTGATCCTCTCGATGTAAAACCGTCTGAAACGCAAAAGGCCCGCTCAGTCAGACTGGCGGGCCTTTTTCGTTTGTGCGCCGCTTTTGCATTTCTGTGCGACAGATCCCACTTCAGGGCTCCCGTAACACTCCGTTACAGTGTTAGGTTGGAAACGTTTCTGTCTCATTGATCAGAAACTTCTCACCAACTGCCTGCAAAGGAATGCCCCCTGCAATGAATTTCTCACTCAAGCACCTGGCTGCGTCAACCCTGATTCTGGCCAGCCTTTCGTCGTTCACCCTGACCGCACAGGCCAACATCACCCCGCAACAGAGCGCGGCGATCCTCAAGACCTTCAGTGACGCATCGGTCACGGATTTCAGGCAATTCCTGGGAGGCCTGGCCAAGAGCGATCTCGGCAAAACCGCCGACCTCGGCCTCGCTATCAGTGCCTTCCTCGACAACAAGACCCTTACTCTAGACCAGCAGAACGAAATCCATCGCCTGCTTGGCCTTTATGCACGGGTGAAATACGGCAGCGCTGCCACCGAGACCCTGCGCGAGCTGGTGGCCATCCCGACCTTCCGCGTCGAGGGCGTTGACCAGCACGACAATCCCGAATTCATCAAGATCGCCGAGAAGATCAAGGGCCTGGCCCAGGCGTTCAACCTGAACTTTCGCAACATCGACAATCGCGTCTATGAAATCTCCCTTGAAGGCAGCAGCGATGAAGTCGTGGGCATTCATGCGCATGCCGATGTGGTGCCCGTAACGCCGGAGAATTGGGTCCTCAAAGACGGCACCAAACTTGATCCGTTCAAGGTCACCCTGATCGGCGACCGCATGTATGGCCGGGGCACCGAGGATGACAAGAACGGCATCGTGGTAGCGCTTTATGCGATGAAGATCATCAAGGAAGAGAAGCTGCCGCTGGCGCGCAATTTCAAGCTGCTGGTCGATACCACCGAAGAAACCACCGGCGACGCCATCCCTTATTACTTCGAACACAACCCGACACCTAACTACAACCTGGCGCTGGATGGCGGCTATCCGGTAGTGATTGCGGAGAAAGGCTACGGCACCGTGATGGCGAACTTTGCCAAGCGCAAGGCCGAGGGCACGGGCGCCGAGATCATCTCGATGACCGGCGGCATGGCCACCAACCAGATCCCGTCGACATCGGTCGTCACCCTTTTGAGTGAGAAGCCTGCCGAGTTGGCCGCCAGCCTGCAGAAGGCCGGCGCCGATTATGCCAAAAGCAATGGCGGCAACTTCGACGTCACCGCCAAGGTTGATGGCAAGGACGTCAAATTGACGGTCACCGGCGTTTCCGCCCACTCCTCCGAGCCCGAATCCGGCGTCAACCCGGTGTCGAGAATGCTGGGCTTCATCAATAGCCTGGATGGCAAAGTCGCGCTCAAGCACAACCACATCACCGATGCCGCCCGTTATGCAGCGGACAACTGGGGCCTGGATTACCTCGGGGGTAAATTGGGGGTTGGTTTTTCCGATGCCTTCATGGGACCGCTGACCGCTTCCCTGACCTATGTCGGGATGGACGATAAAGCCTTCAAGCTCGCGGTCAACCTGCGGGTGCCGAAGGGCAAGTCCCCGGAAACGCTAAAGACCGAAATCGCCGACAAGCTTGGTGCCTGGAGCAAAAAAACTCAGGTTGCAGTGACCTTCGACTACTCGATCGCCGAGCCGATGTACCGCAACCCTGAAGGTGAATGGGTCAAGGCCTTGCTCGCCGTGGCCAGCGAAAACCTTGGCATGGAACACAAGTACGGCACCTCTGCGGGCGCCACCTCGGTCCATGAACTGCCCAATGGCGTGCAATTCGGCCTGGCCAGACCCGAGGTCAAGTACACCGGCCACACCGACAACGAGTTCAAGACCGTCGACCAGTTCCTGCTGGACCTGCAGATCGTGACGGAAATGATGGGGCGCATCGGGCAGTTGCCGAAACTCTGATCGCCTTTTCGGACCCGCTGTGGGGGCGGGTCCGACGCGTTGATCGTCTTGATGCCAGCACCCACAAAAAAGGGCCTTCGGGTCCTTTTTATAAATGACACACAAACAAAAACGCCGCTCATTGCTGAGCGGCGTTTTCGTTAAATATGGAGCGGGAAACGAGACTCGAACTCGCGACCCCGACCTTGGCAAGGTCGTGCTCTACCAACTGAGCTATTCCCGCAAATGGCGTCCCCTAGGGGACTCGAACCCCTGTTACCGCCGTGAAAGGGCGGTGTCCTAGGCCACTAGACGAAGGGGACACGCTAACTGAAACACATGGTGTGTATTTCAGTGCCCAAATCCGCATCCGAAGATGTCGGCTCTGGCTTCACTCAGCCCTGCCCGAAAGCAACGCTGCTTAAAATTGGAGCGGGAAACGAGACTCGAACTCGCGACCCCGACCTTGGCAAGGTCGTGCTCTACCAACTGAGCTATTCCCGCATTGGCGTCCCCTAGGGGACTCGAACCCCTGTTACCGCCGTGAAAGGGCGGTGTCCTAGGCCACTAGACGAAGGGGACACACGTACAACATTCACTTCCTACCGCGTTTCGCTGTGTGCTTTACGCTGTAAGTGGCGCGCATTCTATGGATGGATTGAGGGGTCGTCAACCCCCAGATATAAATTTATTTAAATCAATGACTTCGCCCCGCTTTCAGCCAGGATTCAGGCTTTTCCCTATCCTGACCTTTGGTGACTATATTCTGGCAACCACCAAGACGTTATAGTCCGCCGCTGAGGATGATGGCAATCTGAACCACCGTTGCCAGCATTTATATAAGTAGAACCACGGCCGATATAAAGATAGCCACAACCGATTCAACTCGTCGAGCGGCCCTATGCGCCCAAATGCCAAGCCACTACACTCGATCGCGAACCCTATAAAGAGGTCTTACCGGTGACACCACTCATGATCACCCTGCTAGTCGTAGCCGGGATCGCACTATTGATCGCCATTGGCTACATGAACCATGTGGTGGAAAACAACAAGCTGGAAAAGGCCCGTACCAAGGTTGAACTCAACGACCGCCTGCGTCGCTGCGGCGAAATCACCGAGACCTTCCCCGGTCAGCTGATGACACCTGCGCTCAAGCTGCTGCTGACCCGCCTGGAACTCAACGTTTGCCAGCGCTTGCTCAACCTGGAAAAAACCAGCTCCAACCTCAGGGCCCGGATTACCGAGCTCGAAGCCCTGGCCGCGCAAGGCGAATCGATCCCGGTCAACAACCCGCCGGCACCGATCCAGACCGAAGCCAAGGCCAAGGACGTGCGTTTCCTGCTCGAAGCCCTGCACGGCCAAATCACCCGCGCCGCACAGGACGGCTTCCTGCCGACCAACGAAGCCAAGCGCTGGATTCGCGAAGTGCGGCACATTCTGGTCCTGCTGCACATCGAGTTCTTCAACAACCTCGGCCAGCACTGTCTGCAACAAAACCAGCCAGGCCAGGCCCGCCTCGCCTTCGAACGCGGCGTGCAATACCTGCGTAAACAGCAGGAACCGCAGGTCTACGCCGAACAGCTCGAATACCTGGAAAAACTCCTGGCGCGTGCCAACGCCATGGTGATGGACAACATCGCGGCGGTTGAAAGCGAAGCGAACCAATTGAACGTAGGCCTCAAAGACGTCGAGGCGGATGCGGACTGGAAGAAGAAAGTGATTTACGACTGATCAAAAAAAGTAAAAAGAAGCCACCGCGAGGTGGCTTTTTTTTGCGGTGGGTGAGTAATGCCGGGGAAGATTGGTTGGCTGTCAGGTCGCCATCGCTGGCAAGCCAGCTCCCACAGGGATTTGGTGTGCATCGGCTAGAGCCTGGTCGGCTGTCAGGCCGCCATCGCTGGCAAGCCAGCTCCCACAATGGATCGGCGTACACCAAGCGCTTCTCACCACTCATCAGGCCGAGCGTTAGCTCGCCTGCAGCTTTTGATCTTGATCCACCCGCCCCGTCGGGAGGCTGAGTGGAGGTGTTCATCCGGGGAGTGGCGCGCAGCGCCGTTCGACGCAGTCGAACACGCTGCATGTAGGTCGTCGCGAAGCAGACCGGAAGGCAGTGTCCCCGGATGGATACCGGAGCGAAGGTACGCCGAGCCTTAGCGAGGGGCCGGACGCTTGGGGCGAGACTTTTTGGTTCCTTTTGTGGCGTTTGACAAAAGGGACTCGCCGTAAGGGCGAAACCATAAGTGGCCGTTACCGCAGAAATGGATATGTACACCCGAAAGAACATGGTCGGCTATCAGGCCGCCATCGCGAGCAGGCTCACTCCTACACGAGATCTGTGTACATACGCGGGAGACAGATCAGAGCCGGAAGTGCCCGACCATCCCTTTCAACTCAACCCCCAACTGCGCCAGCTCAATGCTCGACGCCGCATTCCCCCGCATCGCCAACGAAGACTGATCCGCACTCGCACGAATACTCGTCACACTGCGATTAATCTCCTCGGCCACCGAACTCTGCTCCTCGGCAGCCGCCGCAATCTGCTGGTTCATCTGCTGAATCAACGACACCGCCGCCGCAATACTCCCCAACGCACTCTCAGTCTGCAACGCGTCACTCACCGCCAGCTTCACCAGCTCACCACTGTTCTGAATCTGCTGCACAGACGACTGCGCCGCCGAACGCAAGGCGCTCACCAGACGCTCAATCTCCTCGGTCGATTGCTGAGTGCGCTTGGCCAGCGCCCGAACCTCATCCGCCACGACCGCAAAACCCCTGCCCTGCTCGCCGGCCCGTGCCGCCTCGATCGCCGCATTGAGCGCCAACAGGTTGGTTTGCTCGGCGACACTCTTGATCACACTGAGCACCGTGCCGATGTTCTGGATTTCCGCACTCAGGCTTTCGATGCTCGAACTGGCCGACGTCGCCGAGTCCGCCAGCTGCTCGATCCGCGCCATGCTCTGACGCACCACCTGCTGGCCACTTTCCACCTTACCGTCCGCGGTTTGCGCAGCCTGAGCGGCTTCCTCCGCGTTACGCGCCACATCGTGCACCGTCGCCGTCATCTGATTCATCGCCGTGGCGACCTGCTCGGTTTCTTCCTTCTGGCTACTGACCTCCAGGTTGGTCTGCTCGGTCACCGCCGATAACGATTGCGCCGAACTCGCCAACTGCTCGATCCCGGCCTGCAAACCACTGACGATAGTGCTCAGTCCCGCCCCCATCTGCTGCATGGCCTGCATCAACTGGCCGATTTCGTCACGGCGCGTCACTTCAACCGTCGCACTCAAATCACCCGCGGCGATCTGCTGCGCGACACGAATCACACTGCGCAGCGGCGCCACGATCAACCGGGTAATCACCCACGCCGCAATCAACCCGACCAGCAATGCCAGCGCTGAGGAGCCGATGATCAGCATGGAGTTCTTTTTCAACTCGGCCTGCATCGACTGGTCTTCGGCGACATAAGCCTGATCGACCCTTTCCACCACCTGGGCAGCACGCTGGTGCAGTTGCTCATAGACGGTTTTTTCCTGGGCCAACAGACCGGTGTACTCAGTCAGTTTTTCGCTAAAACTGGTGATGTGACCTGCCACTTCGTTGAGGACAGTCTGATAGCCCTCATCCTTGACCGTGGTTTTCAACTGCTCGGCCTGAACCTGCGCCTGATCGGCCTGCTCGATCTTGCCCTGGCCTGCGCTGTCATCACCCTTGCGGCTCTGGTCCAGACGCACACGTGCTTCGTTCATGGCCTGCAGCATCAGCCGCGACACCTGGCTGACCTGATTGGCTTGCTCGATGAACTGCCCGCCGTCCTTGCCTTCGGACTCCTTCAAGGTATAGGCGCCATCGTCGGCAAGCCCTGCTTGCAGGACATCCAGGTTATTGGCCACGCTGGACACCGACCAACTGGCCATTTCAAGGGCCAGGTCCTTGGCCTGACTCAGTGAGACGAATTCGTCGAAGGCCTTGCGATAAGCCCTCAGGGACTGCTCGACGTCATTCATCACCGGCACGTTGGCCGCTGACGCAGCCTTGAGCTGCGTCGCCAGGGCGATCAGGCCATCCACGCCCTGGTGCAGGGCATCGACGGTTTTCGGGTTGCCGTGCAAGGCGTAATCCTGTTCAAGCAACCGTACCTTGAGCAAACCGCTGTTGAGCGAAGACATCTGCTTGAGCCCGTCGAAGCGATGACTGATGGTTTGCAGGGACCAAACGCCGATGGCTGCCACCAGGGCCGTCAGCAGCAGCACCAAGACAAACCCGACACCCATTTTTTTTGCCATACCGAGGTTGGCAAAACGTCCTTGCACGGCCGAAATCATTGCACTTAGTCCCCTGACATAGTCTGTTGACGCAGATTCGCAATGGGCATGGGCCAGCACAAGTCTCTGGCGTTGGAATAATGGCAAAAAGCTACGCCCACGTCGTTTTCAGAACGTTTTAGGTCGATTCGCAGCGGTTGCCTGAAAAAATGCCCGGGCACGAGGATCGCAGGCATAAGCCACGTTGATACGCTGCCAATCATTCGCCTGGCCGTCAGGACTGAAGGCAGTGGCAGAAGACAGCAGCACACCGAAACGCCTGGCCTGTTTGCGCACCTGAGCGTAGTCGGACATCCGCGATCGCGCCCAGATAAACAAGCCTCCGACCGGTTTGCCGAAAACCTCCCACTCGGCGTCTTCGAGCACTTGCAAGGCCGCCTCTCTGTCCGCGTTCAAACGCTGGCGCTGACGCTGGACCAGTTTGCGGTACGCGCCGCTGGTCAGCAGGCAAGTCAGCACCGACTCGCAGAACCTTGAGGCGCCCATGCTGCTGATCATCTTGACCTCGGCCAGCCGCGATACAACCCCTTCACTGGCCACGACAAAGCCGACCCGCAATGAACTGCTGAGGGTTTTCGAGTAGCTGCCGACGTAGATCACGTTGTCATCGCCCCCCAACGCAGCGAGGCGCGTGCCGGGGCCGTAGTGCAAATCCGCATAGACGTCATCTTCAATCACCAGCACGCCATGGGTCTTGGTCAACTGCAAAACCTGCTGCGCCACTGCGGGCGTCAGGCAACTGCCCGTCGGGTTGTGGTAGAAACTATTGATGAATAGCGCGCGGGGCCGGTGCTTCACCAAAAGAGCTTCAAGTTGCGCCGTGTCGGGCCCGCGCGGGGTACGCGGCACCTCGATCATCGTCACGCCGTGCAGCCTGAGCAGGTCAAACAACAGTGGATACCCCGGACTTTCCACCACCACGCAATCACCCGGCTTGAGCAAGGTGCGCACGATCAGGTCGAGGCCCTGACTGGCACCAGCGGTGGTCAGAATACGGTTTTCGTCCACTTCGATACCGAGCTGTCCAAGACGTTTGAGAATTTGCAGACGCAAGGCAGGCAGGCCTCGGGAGGTGCTGTAGTTGAACAACCCGGCCATGTCGGTACGGCTGACCTGACGAATCGCGTAGCTCAGGTCGTCAGTTTCGCGCCAGCTTTCAGGTAGCCCGCCACAGCCCAATTTAAGTTCGCCAGAGAAGCCGCCCTGTTTCAGTTCCGCCCCTTCGAACCAGAGGCAATCCTGTTGCCCTTGGGTGGCCAGCGTTGGCGTGGCGACAATGAAACCGGCGCCATGACGCGACGCCAGCACACCTTGAGTCACCAACCGTTCACAGGCTTCGACGACGCTTGACTGACTGAGCAGATTGACCCGCGCGATGTGCCGCGCAGAAGGTAAACGCGTCCCTGGCAGCACCTCGCTCTGACGGAGCCAGACGGCCAACGCGTCGACGATTTGCTGTACGACCGGCACCAATGCCTGTCGATCGATTCTCAATTCCATGAGCGAGCAAACTCCTGTCCATTTGCGGGGGGCAGTTAATCACAGGTGCGCTGGATCGGATGTGCGACAACGCCGCCAAAACCCTCGGTTCTAACCATTTGAAACACATTGTCCGTCCTCTTCCACGGCACCATGAAAAAACCCGCACGTATGCGGGCTTTTTCCTACAGGGCAGGTCTTGATGGGTCAGAACGCCGTGACACCACCGTCCACTGCCAGCGAGTGGCCTGTGGTGAACGCCGCGCCATCGCTGCACAGATACAGCACGGCGCTGGCGATTTCCTCGACCTTGCCGATGCGGCCGACCGGGTGCATGGCGTTGGCGAACTCGCCCTTCTTCGGGTCCGCTTCATAGGCACGACGGAACATGTCGGTGTCGATCACCGCCGGGCACACCGCGTTCACGCGAATCTTTTTCTTGGCGTATTCAATCGCCGCCGACTTGGTCAGACCGATCACCGCGTGTTTCGACGCCGCGTAAATGCTCATCTTCGGCGCCGCACCGAGGCCCGCCACCGAAGCGGTGTTGACGATTGCGCCGCCACCCTGGGCCAGCAGCAACGGCAACTGGTACTTCATGCACAGCCAGACGCCTTTGACGTTGACGCCTATGATCGCGTCGAACTCGTCGAGGGTGCCATCAGCCAGTTTGCCTTTCTCGATCTCGATGCCGGCATTGTTGAAGGCGTAGTCCAGACGGCCGTAGGTATTCACCACCTCATCCATCAGATTTTTTACATCGCTTTCCAGCGTGACGTTGCAACGCACGAAGGTCGCTTCGCCGCCCGCTGTACGAATCAGTGCCACAGTACCTTCGCCCCCGGCCGTGTCCATGTCGGCCACCACCACTTTCAACCCTTCAGCGGCGAATGCCTGGGCGGTCGCGCGGCCAATACCGTTGGCAGCGCCGGTCACCACAGCGACCTGGCCGGAAAACGTCATGCTCATTGTTATGCCCTCAAAGAGAAGAATGCGGGGGATCGCGTGTTCTCAGTCTAGCCACAGGGACGTGTGACACGGCAGCACTATCAGAAGCCCGGTTGAGTGAGCATGAGTTGCAGTGATAGAACTGCGGGACTGACTATCACTGCACTGGATCGACGTGCATTCGCCGCATCAGCCAAACTTGCGGCATCGATCATGAAGGTCTATCAACAAGGCTTCATTCATCTTGAGTGCCTGTCATGACTACCCAGACCAATCGCCAGTTCCTGCTCGCCAAACGTCCGGTGGGCGCGGCTACCCGCGAGACCTTTACCTATCAAGAAGTGCCAGTCGGCGAACCGGCTGCGGGTCAGATCCTGGTCAAAAACGAATACCTGTCCCTGGACCCGGCCATGCGTGGCTGGATGAACGAGGGCAAGTCCTACATTCCGCCGGTCGGTATCGGCGAAGTCATGCGCGCATTGGGTGTAGGCAAAGTCGTTGCCTCGAACAATCCCGGGTTTGCAGTCGGGGATTACGTCAACGGCGCCTTGGGCGTGCAGGATTATTTCCTTGGCGAGCCACGAGGTTTCTACAAGGTCGATCCGAAACTGGCACCGCTGCCCCGTTACCTGTCCGCGCTGGGCATGACCGGGATGACCGCCTATTTCGCGCTGCTCGATGTCGGCGCACCGAAGGAAGGTGACACCGTGGTGCTGTCCGGCGCGGCCGGTGCAGTGGGCAGCATTGCCGGGCAGATCGCCAAGATCAAAGGCTGCCGCGTGATCGGCATCGCGGGCGGCGCGGACAAGTGCAAATTCCTGATCGACGAACTGGGTTTTGACGGCGCCATCGACTACAAGAGCGAAGACGTGCATGCCGGCCTGAAACGTGAATGCCCGAAAGGTGTGGACGTGTATTTCGATAACGTCGGCGGCGATATTCTCGACGCGGTGCTGGGTCGCTTGAACATGAAGGCGCGGGTGGTGATTTGTGGCGCCATCAGCCAGTACAACAACAAGGAAGCGGTCAAGGGCCCGGCCAACTACCTGTCGTTGCTGGTCAACCGCGCGCGAATGGAAGGCTTCGTGGTGATGGACTACGCCGCGCAGTTCGCTGCCGCCGGACAGGAAATGGCCGGGTGGATGGCCAAGGGGCAGCTCAAGAGCAAGGAAGATATTGTTGAAGGACTGGAGACGTTCCCGGAGACGCTTATGAAGCTATTCAGCGGCGAGAATTTCGGAAAGTTGGTGTTGAAGGTTTAAAAGCTTCGCGGGCAAGCCTCGCTCCTACAGGTACGGTGGTGCCCTTGTAGGAGTGAGGCTTGCCCGCGAATGGTTTGAGCAGTCGCCGCTTAAGCCAGTTCGGCGACTACGGCAGCCAACGCCTTGGCCGGATCCGCCGCCTGGCTGATCGGACGGCCAATCACCAGATAATCGGAACCGGCATCCAGCGCCTGACGCGGGGTCAGGATACGGCGCTGATCATCCTGGGCGCTGCCCGCCGGGCGAATCCCCGGGGTCACCAGTTGCAGCGACGGGTGCGCCGATTTCAGGGCCTGGGCTTCCAGGGCCGAGCACACCAGACCGTCCATCCCGGCTTTTTCCGCCAGTGCGGCCAAGCGCAGCACCTGCTCCTGCGGCTCGATGTCCAGGCCGATACCCGCCAGATCTTCACGTTCCATGCTGGTCAGCACGGTCACGCCGATCAACAGCGGTTTGGGGCCGGTACGCTGATCGAGCACTTCCCGGCAGGCGGCCATCATGCGCAGACCGCCGGAGCAGTGCACGTTGACCATCCACACGCCCATTTCCGCCGCGGCTTTAACCGCCATGGCGGTGGTGTTCGGGATGTCGTGGAACTTGAGGTCCAGGAACACTTCGAAACCCTTGTCACGCAGGGTGCCGACGATTTCCGAGGCGCAGCTGGTGAACAGTTCCTTACCGACTTTGACCCGGCACAGCTTAGGGTCCAACTGGTCGGCCAGCTTCAGTGCGGCGTCACGGGTGGGGAAATCCAGGGCGACGATGATAGGAGTCTGGCAGGCGGACATGTGCGGGCTCTCAGGCAGGACGAAATCGGCGCGCATTGTAGCGGAACCAGCGCCACTGCGGGACCCGATGATCGGTAAAATCGTCCCGAAGACTCCAGCAAGACTAGCCCCTGCGGCGATTGTGTCGAGTTCGATACACACACGACACGCCCACAACACCCTTCCTCGCTACCCTCGGCAGCCGCAACACGTCCTTACAGCACTTCCCGCCTCCGGGCCGGACGCCTATGCTGGAACCACAACCTCGCAGCCCATCTTTGTGGTTGGCAGCCTACCTGGCAGATGAACGCACGCATGCACAGCACCCCAGCCCCTCTGAACGACGATCAAAAAGCACCCGCTGACGACAAACGCTGGAGCATTCGCGCCCTGATCGTCGACGATGACGTCCCGATCCGCGAACTGATGATCGACTACCTGGCCCGGTTCAACATTCACGCCAGCGGCGTCACCGACGGCGCCGCAATGCGCCTGGCGTTGCAAGCAGAGCGTTTCGACGTGGTGGTGCTCGACCTGATGCTGCCCGGCGAGGACGGGTTGTCGCTGTGCCGCTGGCTGCGGGCCGAATCGGACATTCCGATCCTGATGCTCACCGCGCGCTGTGAACCCACCGACCGGATCATCGGTCTGGAACTGGGCGCCGACGACTACATGGCCAAGCCGTTCGAACCAAGGGAACTGGTGGCGCGGATACAGACCATTCTGCGTCGAGTGCGCGATGATCGCACCGAACAGCGTGGGAATATTCGCTTCGACAACTGGCGCCTGAACAGCGTGCTGCGCCAATTGATCGCCGCCGATGGTTTGGTGGTGCCGTTGTCGAACGCGGAATTCCGCCTGCTCTGGGTGTTCATCGAACGTCCGCGTCGGGTGCTCAGCCGTGAACAACTGCTGGACGCCGCCCGTGGTCGTTCGATCGAAGCGTTTGATCGCAGCATTGACCTGCTGGTCTCGCGCCTGCGCCAGAAGCTCGGTGATGACCCGAAAGCCCCGCAGTTGATCAAGACCGTTCGCGGCGAGGGTTATCTATTCGACGCAAGAGACATCGGCTGATGCGGGCGCGCTTCGATACGCTGTTCGGCCGCCTGTTTGGCGTGCTGCTGCTGGCGATCATCCTGGCGCACTTGTTGGCGTTTGCCTGGTTTCACCATTACGGCCCACCGCCTCCGCCGCCGCCACCGGAGTTTTCCGAAGGCATGGACGGACAGCGTCCGCCGATGGACCCGCGTTTCGAAAACCGGCCGCCGCGACCGTGGTTTGGCGGACCGTTGGTGCCGCTGACGTTCCAGTTTGTCTCGCTGATCATCGCCGCCTGGTATGGCGCCAAGCTGCTCAGCCGGCCGATCCAGCGGCTGAGCGACGCCGCCGAACGCTTGAGCGAAAACCTCGACAGCCCGCCGCTGGATGAGTCCGGCCCACGGGAAGCCCGGCAAGCGGCCTACACCTTCAATTTGATGCAGAAGCGAATTATCGAGCAGGTGCAGCAGCGCTCGCGGATGCTCGGCGCGGTGTCCCACGACCTGCGCACGCCGCTCTCTCGCCTCAAGCTGCGGCTGGAGCAGATTGAGGACGACAAGCTGCAAGGTCAGATGCGCCAGGATCTGGACGACATGATCAGCATGCTCGACGCCACCCTCACCTACTTGCACGAACAGCGCACCAGCGAAGCCGGGCAATGGATGGATGTGCAAGCACTGGTGGAATCCTTGAGCGAAAACGCCCAGGACCAGGGGGCCGACGTCCAGGCCAGCGGCCACTGCGCGCCGCTGCAAGTGCAGCCGATGGCTTTGCGCTCATGCATCAATAACCTGCTGGACAATGCCCTGCGCTATGCCGGGCACGCGCTGATCACCCTCGAAGACAACCGTGAGCAACTGGTGATCCGGGTCATCGACCACGGGCCGGGTATTGCGGCGGACAAACGTGAGGCGGTGTTCGAGCCGTTCTTTCGGCTGGAAGGTTCGCGTAATCGCAATTCGGGCGGCGTCGGGCTCGGTATGACTATCGCCCGCGAGGCGGCGGAACGATTGGGTGGGCAGTTGAGCCTGGAAGAAACGCCCGGCGGCGGCCTCACCGCCGTCATCCGCCTGCCCCGCACCTGAGCCACACACCAATCCCTGAGTGAGCCTTTGTGGCGAGGGGGCTTGCCCCCGTTGGGCAGCGAAGCGGCCCCGGCATTTTACTTGCAAACTGCATTTACAGATTTTGCGACTGCTTCGCAGCCGAACGGGGGCAAGCCCCCTCGCCACAAAAGCAACCTTTGCACTTCCTGCACATGTGTACCGAACGGTACAAACCTCACACACCCACGACACCTTGCTCCTTGACGCTGCATAAGCCGGTGCACCCGCCGGTTTTCCATTCCAGGGAGTGAGCCCAATGATTGGTAGCGTCAGCAACTACACGAGCTATACCAGCACCAACAGCACCTCGACCAACAGCGCCCGCAGCCAGCAATTCCAGAAAGAACTGTTCGCCAAGCTCGACAGCAACAGCGACGGCGCGGTGGATCAGGACGAGCTGAAGAGCGCTCTGTCGCAGAAAACCGATGATGGTCTCCTGGTCAGCCTGAGCAAGAACTTTGGCGACCTGGACAGCGACGACAGTGGCAGCCTGAGCAGTGATGAAATGGCCGCAATGGCACCGCCGCCACCGCCGCATGACCAGGCACCCAACACCGAACTGGCCGACGCGCTGATCAACGCCCTGGACGCTGACGGTGACGGCGCCATCAGCAGCGACGAATTGAGCAACGGCCTGACTAATGCCGGCAACAGTGCCGACAGCACAGAAATCTTCTCGGCCCTGGACAAGAACGAAGACGGCATCGTCAGCAAGGACGAACTCGCCGCCAGCCTCACCCCTCCGCCACCGCCACCACAGCAGGTATCCAGCGAAGAACTGTTCAGCCAGCTCGATACGGACAGCGATGGCAGCGTGACCGCTACCGAATTGAGCAGCGCGCTGCAGGCCAGCAACAGCACCTCATCAACCAGCACCGACACCAGCGCTGCGTTGCTCAAAGTGCTGGACAGTGACAGCAGCGGTGGCGTCAGCAGTGATGAACTGAACGCGGCGCTGCAAGCGGGTCGCGAAAAATCCAGCGACAGCTCCACCGACCAGTTCAACGTCAATGAAGCGCTGAACAAAATGATCGCCAACCTGAGCAAGCAGTATTCGCTCGATAACGTGGCGAGCGTGGGCAAGTACCTGAACGTATCGACCTAAGTCAAAAGCTTCGCGGGCAAGCCTCGCTCCTACAGGTCATATGCCGTCCACTAATCCGTGTACAACATCAAACCTGTAGGAGCGAGGCTTGCCCGCGAAGAGGCCCTAAGCCTCAACCAAAAAACCTCAGGGCCGGCGATCTTCTACCCGCGCATGACTCTTGCTCCAGTCCGTCAACAGACTGTACGCAACCGCCAGCAACGTCGGCCCGATAAACAAGCCGATAAACCCAAACGCAATCAACCCGCCAAACACGCCCAGCAACACGATCACCAACGGTAGATTCCCGCCACGGCTGATCAGGTACGGCTTAAGCACGTTGTCGACGCCGCTGATGATGAATGTGCCCCAGATCCCGAGAAACACCGCCATCCCGTACTCGCCTTTCCAGGCCAGCCACGCGGTGGCCGGAATCCACACCAACGGTGGCCCCATCGGAATCAGGCTGAGCATGAAGGTCACGATGCCAAGCACCAGTGCTCCGGGCACCCCGGCAATCAAGAACCCGATCAGCGCCAGGACTGCCTGCGCCGCCGCTGTGCCGATCACTCCGTTCACCACCCGCTGCACCGTCCCGGCCACAAGTTCGCTGTAGTACCCGGCGCGATCACCGATCAGGCGCTCCAGCAACCCATGGACAAACGCCGCCAACCGAGGCCCGTCGCGATAAAAAAAGAACACAAAGACAATGCTCAGTGTCAGCTCGAGAATGCCGCCGCCAATCTGCGCGCTGCGTGCCAGCAGCCAGTTACCGACCTGACCCAGATAAGGTTTGACCGCCACCATCATCGCCGCGCCTTGCTGGTCGATGCTGTTCCAGATCACCACCAACCGCTCGCCCACCAAGGGAACACCGCCCAGCCAGGTCGGCGCTTCCGGCAAACCATCCATCTGCACATCCTTGATCAACGCCGTGGCGTCACGCACGTGGTCCGCCAGGTTGAACCCGAGCCATACCAATGGCACCGCCACCAGCAACATCCAGCCCAGTGTCAGCACCAGCGCGGCCAGGGATTCGCGGCCATTGAGCCAGCGGGTCAACAACCGCATCAGCGGCCAACTGGCGAACGCCAGCACCGCGCCCCAGAACAAGGCCGACCAGAACGGCGCCATCACCCAGAGGCTCGCGCCAAACAGCACCAGGAGCAGGATCTGCACCAACAGCCGATCGTTATTGAGCATGTAGGTTCTCGAAAAAATCAGTCAACAAAGAACAGGCAAACGCAAAAGACGCGTTTGCCTGATGAAGCTTATCGCAACAGTTCGATGTGCAGGCCAGGGCTTGCAGCGCTGCCGGCTTCCATCCGTGCGGAGCGTACACCCTGCCCGATCAGTGCCTGGCGCCAGGCTTCGGCATTCGGCCCGGAAACACTGACCCGCAAGGTTGTGTCGAGGTTCAAGCCGCGAGAAATCAGGCGCAGCCAGGTTGCATCAGGTTCGGTGCTCAATTTGGGGAAATCGAGTTCACCCGTACTTTTCAGCTCTCGCAACAAGGTCGCCGACGTCGGCAGCAAATCACCCAGCGGCGCAGCGGCGTCGAACTGCTCGACGTGCAGATAGGCTTTGCGATTGCCGCGAGTGATGCTGTAAAGCGCGACGAGCGTGTTGTCCTTTGGCGCCGCCAGTCGCAGCAGCAGGTACGCCTGCTGATCATCGGCGCCATAGAGCTTGGCGTTAGTGAACACTTCATTGGCCCACAGGCTGCTTTCACCGCAATCTCGCGCCTGGCACCAGAACAGTAACTCGGCGCCCTGCTCCTGCAACGCTTCACGTGCAGCGGTAAAGGCGTCGGTTGACGAATGCTCCGGCGGCAATTCATAGGTCACCGATGTCGCCGTTCCCCGGGCGCTGACCTGGCCATCGAAACGCAACTGGCCGCTGATTTTACGGATCGAACCCAGAGGATAAATCCGCTCAAGCTCAACGCCGGGGCGATAGTCGACGATCTGCGCATCGGCCATGCGCGGCACGATCGGCAAATCCTGACTGCCAGGGACATCGGCGGCAAACAACAAGGGACTGAAACAACACAGCGCCAACACACTGAATGAACGCATGGATAGACTCATCGGATCAGCATGGCCTGGGCACCCTTGACGACACTGGCATCATCGATGCGCTCAGGCACCAGCAGACCACGCTGGACCGCCGGACGCGCTTCCATGGTTGCCATCCAGCGTTGCAAGGCCGGCAAGCCGTCCACCTCGACACCGGACCACTCATGGCCACGCACCCACGGATAGGTGGCAATGTCGGCAATGCTGTACTCGTCCGCCAGAAACTCCACGGCTTGCAGACGCGTGTCGAGCACTTCATAGAGGCGACGGGTTTCATGTTGATAGCGGTCGATGGCGCCCTGGAGTTTTTCCGGGAAGTAGCGGAAGAACACGTTGGCCTGGCCCTGCATCGGCCCGATCCCACCCATCTGGAACATCAGCCATTGCAGGACGACCGAGCGTCCCTTGGGGTCCTTGGGCAGCAGTTTGCCGCTCAGTTCAGCGAGGTAAATCAGGATGGCGCCGGATTCGAACACGGCGAAATCGCCGTTGGCGCGGTCGACAATCGCCGGAATCCGGCCATTGGGATTGATCTTGAGGAAGTCCGGTGACTTCTGTTCCTTTTTGTCGAAACTCAAGGCGTGCACCGTGTAGGGCAGGCCGAGTTCCTCGAGCACGATAGAGACCTTGTGGCCATTCGGGGTCGCAGCGGTGTAGAGATCTATCATGGTTGTCTCCCATTTCAACCCGCCCAGCCTCGACAGTTGCCCGGCGCAAGTCAAGGAACGGCGAAGAACCGATTGAAACAGTCTGCGACAAGGTCGGCGCCGGGTTCGTCATTCAGGTGCAAATGATGGCCGCCAGGCAGCTGTTCACGGCTAAAGGGTAGACGCTCCAGCAACTCGGAATGTTTGGCGAGCATGCCGTCAGCTGCAACCACCAATAACGCAGGGCAACTGATCCGCTGGACGAAGGCCATCGCCTGCTCGGTTGTAAGACGCAGGGGCGATGGCAGTGTGAGGCGGTTGTCGGTGCGCCAGGTATAACCGCCTGGCACCGGCATGAGTCCACGTTGGGCCAACAGCTCGGCGGCTTCGCGACTGACCGCCACCAGACCTTTCATGCGCGCCTCGATGGCTCGATCCAGGGTGTTGTAGACCGGTTTGCGTTTTTCCCGCAAATCCAGTTGCGCTTGCAGGGCCATGCCCATGCGTTCGGCGGCATTTTCGCCTTTGTCTGTAGGAGGAATGATGCCGTCAATCAACGCCAGATGCGTGACGCGCTCCGGCATCGACCCGGCAACAATCAACGAAGCGATCGCCCCCATCGAGTGCCCCATCAGTGCAAAACGCTTCAGGCCCAACTGCTCGGCGACTTGCAGCACGTCGTGGGCGTAGTCCCACATCGCGTAACCGGCACCGATCGGGCGATGCCCGGAGTGACCGTGACCGGCCATGTCCAGGGCGATGATGCGCAGGCCTTTGAGCTTCGGCGCCAGCCGGGCGAAGCTGTTGGCGTTGTCCAGCCAGCCGTGCAAAGCGATCACAGGCAAGCCGTCTTCGGGGCCGAACAGGTGCGCGGCCAGCTCGATGTGCGGCAGGCTCAGGCGAACTTCCTCGACGACGTGGCTCATGCGCAATCCTGCTGGCGACGACCTTCCCAGCGGCTGAACAGGTTTTTCAGCAGCGTGGCGGTGTCTTGCGGACGTTCGAGGGGAAACATGTGGCCGCCGGGCATGGTCAGGGATTCACCCAGCGGCATACGCCCGACGGAGCTTGCGTGATGACGCATCACCACTCGGCTCTTGTGCCCGCGCACCACCGCCAGTGGCACTTTCAACTGCCGTGCCAGGCCTGGACTGGTGTGCGGGACGCCACGGTAGATGCTGATTTCCGTCGCCGGGTCGAAACGCAGGCGCAGCTTGTCGCCGACTTTTTGCAAACCGTGTTGCAGGTAAGCGTCGAAGCACTCGGGATCGAAGCTGCGGAACAGGGTTTTGCCGGCGAAATAGAGGCGCGCCGCTTCCAGATCGGCGAACTCTTCCCGGCGTCCCAATGTACGGCCGGCGGGGGTCAGGCGGTCGATGAAACCGAAACGCTTGGCCGCACGGATCACCCACTGATCGGCGCGGGTCAGCACCGGCGAATCGAGCATCACCACGCCGCGGTACAACTCAGGGCAACGCAACGCCGCGTGCAGGTGCAGCACGCCACCGAAGGAATGGCCGACGCCCCAGACCGGTTCCGGTTGCTGTTTGAGGTGATGGATCAGCTCATCCACCAGATTGCGCCAATTGTCGTCCGCCGGAAAACGCGGATCGTGGGCGTGCTGTTCCAGATGCGTCACCTGATACTCGGGCGCCAGCGCCGCGAACAACTTGCCGTAGGTGCCCGAAGGAAAGCCATTGGCGTGGGCGAAAAATATCTGTTGCGACATACCGGCAAATCCATGAGCGAGAACAGGGGTTGATTGTCCGCAAGACGCGAGGCTGCGGCAATGACTGTAAGTGCCAGGAATGATGACAGTCCGGTCAGGGGCATGTCGCAAGACGTGCACCTGATGAAGTTCCCTGTAGCAGCTGTCGAGCCCCGGACGCAGCCTCACCGGGGCTCGACAGCTGCTACAGGGGGGCGTTTCAGCGAGTCGGTGGATTCTCGCCCAGCGGCACGACCGCCATGGTCAACCGCGACACACAGCTGGCCTTGCCCTCGTCACTGCTCAAACGGATATCCCAGACATGGGTCGTGCGACCAAGGTGAATCGGCTTGGCCACCGCCGTCACCCGCCCGCTGCGCAGTCCGCGCAAGTGGTTGGCGTTGATTTCCAGACCCACGCAATAGAATTTGCTGGCATCGATGCACAGGTAACTGGCCATGGAGCCGACCGTCTCGGCCAGCACCACCGAGGCGCCGCCGTGCAGTAAACCGTAAGGCTGGTGGGTGCGGTGGTCGATGGCCATGCTCGCGGTCAGGGACTCGTCATCAAAGGCTTCGAAGCGAATATCCAGTACTTCGCCGATGGTGTTTTTCTGGATTGCGTTCAACTGCTCGACGTTGGGAGTGGTACGCCACAGACTCATCTTGCTTTCCTTTGTTGGTTTTATTCGCGGCTCAATCCTGCCACAGCACCGCCTCGCTGCGCTCGCTCCATTCTTCGAAGCGCGCGCCGTAAGCCGCTTCGATCACGTTGCGCTTGATCTTCAGGGTCGGCGTCAGGAAGCCGTTTTCCACCGCCCAACTGTCCTTGACCACCACCAACCGACGCAACCGTTCATGTTTGTCGAGCACGCCATTGACCTCCTCCAGCAGTTTTTCCAGGCTTGAATGCAGCCCTGCCCGCGCCGCGCCCCCAGCGTCCTGCTGCCCGGCCGCCGACAGCACGCACAACCCCAACGGCGCACTCAAACCATCGCCGACCACGCACACCTGTTCGATCCGCGAATGCACCGCCAGACGGTTTTCGATCGGTGCCGGGGCGACGTATTTGCCTTTGCTGGTCTTGAAGATTTCCTTCAGCCGCCCGGTCAGGCGCAGGTTGCCTTCGGCATCTTGCTCGCCCTTGTCACCGGTGCGCAGGAAGCCGTCCTCGGTGATGGTTTCTGCGGTTTTCTCGGGCTCCTTGAAATAGCCGAGCATGGTTGCACCGCTGCGCACCATGACTTCGCCGTTATCGGCGATCCGCACTTCAACTTCCGGGCAAGGCTTGCCGATCCAGCCGGGTTTGTTCTCGCCAGGCCGGCCGATGTGGGAGTAACCGCAGCTTTCGGTCATGCCATAGACCTCCAGCACATCCAGCCCCAACTTGCGGTACCACAGGAGCAATGACTGCGGCACAGGCGCCGCGCCGGACAACGCCACGCGCAACGCATCCAGCCCTAACCCTGCGAGCACTTTGTGCCCGACTCGCTTGCCGATGAAGGGCAGGCCGAGCAGAAAATCGAGGCGTTTTGCCGGGATCTTGCTGTACACGCCCATCTGGAATTTGGTCCAGATCCGCGGCACGCCAAACAACGCAGTGGGTCGCGCACGCTGCAAATCCGTGAGGAAGGTGTCGAGGCTTTCGGCAAAGAACACGGTTTGCCCGGTATAGATCGACGCCAGCTCGACGAACATCCGCTCGGCAACATGGCACAGCGGCAGGTAAGACAGCAGTCGATCCGACTCGTTGAGGCCAAACAGCTGGGTGCCGCGGGTGGTAGCGAACCCCAGATTGCCGAAACTGTGCATCACGCCTTTGGGCAGCCCGGTGGTGCCGGAGGTGTAAATGATGGTCGCCAACTGATCGGCGGCGGGTTTGGGGTCGTCCTGGATCGGTGAGCTGCGTTGGAGGTCGGCCCAACTGAAATCGAAGGTGCCGGGTGGATGCAGTGGCAGGCTGATGGTCGGCAGATCGGCGCTGACCCCGCGAGACATGCCCGGCCAGTCATCGAGCTTGCCGATGAATGCCAGTGCCGCTTCTGAATGTTCAAGCACCTGTGCAACGGACTCGGCGGTGAGGTTCGGGTACAGCGGCACCGAAACGTGCCCGGCCATCCAGATCGCCAGGTCGGCAATGATCCAGTGGGCGCAGTTTTTCGAGATCAGGGCGATGTGACTGCCTTGGGGCAATTCGCGGGCCCGCAGCCAGTGCGCGGCGCAGCGAGCCTGGTGGCCGACATCGGCCCAGGTCAGGGTCTCGACTTGTCCGCCGCCGGTAGGCTGGACCAGATACCGCTGGCGGGGATGACGGGCTTCGCGCTCGTAAAAGACGTCCAGCGGCAAACGAAAAGCAGCAGACATGCGACTCGCTCCTTTATTTTTGGTCTGGAGCAAGCGTAGTCAACCAAGCGGTTGCTTGGTTGACTATTTCACACAAAAAAACAGGAACGCCGCCCACCTTGTAGGAGCGAGGCTGCCCGCGAAGGGGCCTTCAAATTCGCCAAAAGCTTCGCGGGCAAGCCTCGCTCCTACAAAAAGCCAAAGCCAACGCAGCTACGGGTGTTTGATTCCGTTGAGCTTCATCGAACCTATCAGCAGTTCAGCGCTCTCGAGCTCGGCCAGGCCAGCGGTGCTGACCCTCTCTGGCGGATAGCCGGCGCCATGCTGCAAGTAACTCAACAAGTTCCCCACCAACGGGTTGTGACTGACCAGAAGGACGTCACTTACCGACACGAGTTGGTCGGCCACCTTGTCTGGATCAGTGTCCGGAGTCAGCCACTCGACAGTGCGTATTTCCGGTTCGAAACCCAGTGCTTCTCGCACCAGCTGAGCGGTTTCCTGCGCTCTCAGATAGGGGCTGGCATAGATCGCTGTGAGCGGCTTGCCGATTAACCGGGCAGCACTGGTCAGCACTTCCTTGCGACCATGTTCCGTCAGTGCGCGCTCCGAATCGTGTGGCTTGGAACCGTGTGGCTCGGCTTCACCATGACGCAATACCCAGAGTTTCATAGTTTCGGCTCCTCATCTCGGGCCGGATGTGGCGCTGGCGGCACGGCGTGCGGCGCTTCGCCTTCCGGTGTACGCGGCGTCGGCCAGTCGGCGAACGGCCAGGGTTTCTGGTCGCTGTGGAAGGTGCCGAAACGACCGATCTGCGCCAGGAACTGGCTCAGGCTGTCGCCGAAGTTCATCAGGCTGGCGCTCGGGGCGCCATAAATCAAACGATAGATCAGTTGCACCAACACCACCGCGCCGAGGATGAACTGCGCCACTTGCCAGACCAGCAAGAAGACGATCATCCATAACACCCGCATCAGAATGGACTCGTAGGTGGCCTCTGTTTTCGGATCGTTCATGTGCATCTCCCTGAAAAGCGTGATCAGTTGAAACCGCTGGTGGAAATGAAGTCGACATCAGTTTTGGGTTCGCCGCGCATCAACAGTTCAATCACTTGGTTGAGCGTGCGCCCTTCGAACAGGATCGCGTGCAGCCCGGCGACCAGCGGCATATAGACGCCCACTTCCTGAGCCTTGGCCTTGAGCACTTTGAGCGTGTTCACGCCTTCGGCGACTTCGCCCAGACGGGTCACCGCGTCTTCCAGGCTCAACCCCTGGCCAAGGGCGAACCCGACCTGATAGTTGCGGCTTTTCGGCGATGAGCACGTGACGATCAAGTCGCCAACGCCCGCCAGCCCCAGGAAGGTCATCGGGTTCGCGCCCTGATTCACCGCGAAGCGAGTCATTTCCGCCAACGCCCGGGTGATCAGCATGCTCTTGGTGTTTTCGCCCATGCCCAGCGCCACCGCCATGCCGGCGATGATCGCGTACACATTTTTCAGCGCCCCGCCCAGCTCCACGCCAAAACGGTCGGCGCTGGCGTAAACGCGAAAGGTGCGGCCATGCAGCGCTTCCTGAACCCGTTGGCAGAGTTCTTCGTCTTCGCTGGCGACCACGGTGGCGGTCAGCGCGTGTTCGGCGATTTCACGGGCCAGGTTCGGCCCGGACAGTACGCCGATGCGCGCTTGCGGGGCGATTTCTTCGAGGATCTCGCTCATCAGCTTGAACGTGTGGGCTTCGATGCCTTTGGTCAGGCTGACCAGCAATTTGCCGCTCAACCGTTCGGCGTGCGGGACCAATACCGAGCGCAGCGCGCTGGACGGCAGCGCGACAAAGCACAGGTCGCAAGCGTCCAGCGTCGCTTGCAGATCGGTCACCGGCTCTACCGCCGGAAGAATCTTGATGCCTTTGAGGTAACGCGGGTTCTCGCGATTGACCCGAATGGACTCGGCCTGTTCGGGGTCACGCATCCACTGCCGGACCTGATGCCCGTTCTCGGCCAGCAGATTAGCCACGGCGGTACCAAAACTTCCGCCTCCCAGGACCGCAATTGGGCGCTGTTCAGTCATATGCAATCCGTTAATCCATACCAGTGGCGATGTCGGCATTATACGGAGCGTCCCAGTGGCGGCCAGCCCCCGCATCAATTACCGACACTTGTAGGAAGAAGACCAATAAATCCTAGGAAAATGCCGGCATCGTGAATGGAAAAGTCGACGAGCTCGGTTAACATGCGCGCCAACTGATCGTTATCAAGGACGTTTCGTGTCGTTTGGCTCCCCATCACCCCGCTCGCCGCTGGTTCTGGCACTGCTTTTCAGCTCGCCATTGCTGGCCGACGACTTGTTCCTCGACAACGAAGCGCTACCGCAAGTGCTCACGGCCACCCGTCTCAAGCAGTCGCCGGCCGCCGTCCCGGGAAGCATGACGGTGATCGACAGCGAACTGATCAACGCCAGTGGCGCGCGGGACATCAGCGAATTGCTGCGCCTGGTGCCGGGCATGATGGTCGGCAATATCAGCGGCAATCAGGCGGCGGTGAACTACCACGGCACTAACGCCACGGAAGCGCGGCGCATGCAGGTGCTGATCGACGGCCGTTCGGTGTACCGCGCCGGCCTGGCCACGGTGGACTGGAGTGATATTCCGGTGGCCATGGAAGACATCGAGCGCATCGAGGTTTTCCGCGGGCCCAACACCGTCAGCTATGGCGCCAATGCGCTGATGGCGGTGGTTAACATCATCACCCGCAACCCGGCCGACAGCCACGGCACGCGGATGAAAGTCACCCGTGGTCAGCGCGGCATCAATGACTTTTATGCCAGCCAGGGCCTGGGCTGGGACGGCGGCGACCTGCGCCTGTCGCTGTCCGGCCAAGAAGATGATGGCTTCGACACCGACCGCAATGGTGCGGATTATCGCGACAGTCGCCGCTTGAACCGCTTCAACCTTGCCGTCAGCCAGACGCTGAATGAAAACCAGAGCATCGACTGGCAATTGAACGCCAAGGACGGGACCAACCAGCGGCCTTATACCTACAGGCCAGTGTTCTCCGGGATTACCGCGGCCGGGAACAATTCCGACGTCGTTGCCAAGGACTACGCCGGCTCGTTGCGCTGGAACCTGGATATCAATCCTGATCACAGCCTTTATATCCAAGGCTCGGCCCAGCACTGGGACCGTCAGCAGACCTGGCGCGCCTGCGATGCGGAAGTTTCGTTCAGCCCGGAGCTGACCGAACTCTGGCAGCTCAACCCGAACTACACCGAACGCCTGGCGCGCAACATGGAACGCTTTACCGGGCCTGGCGCACCGGCTGGCACAGCGACCGAACGGGCGCTGGGCAATCAAGTGCTGGCGCAATGGCGCAACGGTGCACGGCAAACCCTCTGTGGCGACATCGACCAGAGCGCCCGGGAATCGCGCTACGACCTCGAACTGCAAGACACCCTCAGCCTGTCCGACAGTCTGCGACTGGTCAGCGGCATGAACTATCGTTACGACCGGGCAGATTCCGAGACCTACTTCAATGGCACGCTCGACGACACCACCTGGCGGGCATTCGGCCAACTCGAGTGGCGTGCCACCGAGCACTGGTTGCTTCAGGGTGGAGCCATGTTCGAAGACACGCAATTGACCGGCAGTTCGCTGACCCCGAGGGTGGCGGTCAATTACTTGATCAACCCGCGTCACGGCCTGCGCGCGGTGTACTCGGAAGCCGTCCGCTCACCGGACATGTTCGAGAACAACGTCAACTGGAGTTACCAGGTGACCAACCTGCGACCCAGTGCCTACGGCCAGACCAGCGCCCGCTATTTCGTCAAGACCCGCGGCCCCGGCGACCTCGAACAAGAACGCATGCGCTCGCGCGAGCTGGGCTACAACGGCTACTTCGCGGAGCTTGGGCTGACGGTCGATGTGAAGCTGTTCTACGACGAAATCAGCGGCATGATCAGCGAACCGCTGCGCAACAATCAGTACATCGCCAGCAATTCCAACAGCTCGCGTTTCAAGGGCACGGAAACCCAACTGGACTGGCGCCTGAGCAGCGCCGACCGGCTGCGCCTGACTTACGCCTACGTCGATGCCGAGGCGAGCAACCCGCAAGATGAGCAACTGACGGCGCGCAACAGCGGTTCCGCCGGTTGGCTGCGCAATTGGGGTCACGGCTGGAACAGCGCCCTCTTCTATTACGGTAACGACGCCCTCAACGGCTACCGCTTTGAACGCGTCGACACGCGCATCGCCAAACGCATCGGCCTGGGCAAGGCCAGCCTGGAACTGGCCGGTGTGCTCCAGCAACGCCTCGACCATCAACCCACCACCTTCGTCGACAACAACTACGACGAGCGTCGGGTGCTCTACTTCAGCGCGGAGCTGACGTTTTAAATGCTGCATCGCCGGTCGCGGAAGTCGCCAAGCCTTGGCCGCCTGCTGGCAGGGTTGTGCCTGGCGTTTGCCGGCCTGCTCGGCAGCCTGTCGGCACAAGCCGCCGACATTCTGCTGACCGGCGCCGAAGACAGTCCCGGCGTGCAATCCTTTGTGCAGGCGCTGAGCGGCATGCGCCCTGCCGACAGCGTGCGTTTCCAGGCACTGGACAGTTTGCCGAAGCCGGGCAAACTACCCGCCGATACCCGTTTGATCCTGCTCGATCTGCCGAGTCTCGACTGGCGCCTGCAAGAGACACAAGGTCCGCCGACGCTGGTGCTGCGCATCAGTCGTCTGCAAGCCCACCAACGTTTCGGCGCTGACTTTCCATCGCACCTCAGTCTGCTCTGGAGCGATCCGCCGCTGGATCGGCAATTGCGCCTGACCCGGCTCATCCTGCCCGAGGCCCGACGCATCGGCGTGCTGTACGACAGTCACAGCGAATTCCTGCTCAAAGAATTGCGTCTGTCGGCGCAAGCGTTGGGCCTTGAAGTGATCGCCGAGCGATGGGACAACACCAACGACAGCCGCCCCTTACAGGATTTGCTGAGGAACTGCGATGTGCTGCTGGGCCTCGACGACTCCGATTTGTACAACCCCAAGACCGCAAAAAACCTGCTGTTGAGCAGCTACTCGCGACAACTTGCGCTGGTCGGCCCTAACGCCGCGTTCGTCAAGGCCGGTAGCCTGGCCAGCACCTACAGCGATCAGAACGATTGGCTGGAAGTGCTCGACCAATTGCTCGATCGCCCGCCCACTGGCTGGCCGCGTGCGTTGTATCCGCAACACTTCAAAGTGTTAAGTAACCCGCAGGTGGCTCGTTCATTGGGTATTGAACAGGTGACTGAAGCGTTTGTCGCAGCACAGTTGGCCGAAGGAGAACGCCGCCCATGACCTTCCGTCGCGGTTGGGACATCAATACCCGCACGCAGATCATCAGCCTCGGCCCTGCCCTGTTGCTGACGTTGCTGCTGATCAGTTTCTTCACCTTCGTGCGGATCCAGGACCTGCGCCAAGAGCTCAACCACACCGGCCAACTGATCGCCAACCAATTGGCCCCCGCCACGGAATACGGTGTGATCTCGGGCAACAACGAGGTGCTCGAAAGCTTGCTCAAGGCCACGCTGGCCACACCCAACGTGCGCTTTCTCGAAGTCCAGGACAGCGCCAACCGGATTCTGGTGTACGTCGAGCAACCGTCGGAAACCCATGCCCGCTCGCATCAGGTCGAAGTGTTCCAGGCGCCGGTGCGGCTGCAACGGATCGCCCTGAACAATGATTTCTTCCAGGGCAGCAAAACCGTCAACACAGCCCCGCCTGAGGACTATCTGGGCCGGGTGATCGTCGGTTTGTCCAATGACGCCTTCAGCCAGCGTCAGCAGGAAATCCTGTTCAAGGCCGGGATTCTCGCCTTGTTCGCGCTGCTGTTTACCTTTCTGGTGGCCCGGCGCCTGGCCGGCAGTCTGTCGCAGCCGATCCGCGACATCGGCCACGCCGTGAAGGCAATCCAGGACGGCGACTACAAAACGCCGCTGCCGATCGTCGATGACACTGAGTTGGGCGCGTTGTCGCAGCACATCAATAACCTTGCGCAGGGCCTCGAGCAAGCCAGCCGTGAGCAGCATCAGGCGATGGCGCAATTGATCCAGACCCGCGAAGAAGCGGAAAAGGCCAACAACGCCAAATCCGACTTCCTGGCGATGATGAGCCATGAACTGCGCACGCCGATGAATGGTGTGCTGGGCATGCTGCAACTGCTGGAAACCACCGACATGACCGAGGAGCAGATCGAGTATGCGGCGCTGGCTTCGGAGTCCACCGAACACCTGCTCAAAGTCATCAACGACATTCTCGACTTCTCGCGCATCGAGCGTTCGGAACTGGAGCTTGAACACATTCCGTTTAACCTCGCGGATCTGATCAGCAGCTGCGCCCAGTCGTTCCAGCACAGCGCGGCGCAACGCCGGCTCGATCTGGCCCTGGAGATTCCCGAGGACATGCGCGCGTTGCAGGTTCAGGGCGACCCGACGCGAATCCGGCAGATTCTGGTCAACCTGGTCGGCAATGCACTGAAGTTCACCGAGCAAGGCCACGTCAGCATCGAACCGCAATGGCAGTCACTGGATCACGAACTGCTGTGGTTCACCTGCACCGTGCGCGACAGCGGGATTGGCATCTCGGCCGAAAGCCTGGAATTGATGTTCAATGCGTTCCAGCAGGCCGACAGTTCTATTTCAAGGCGTTACGGCGGCACTGGGTTGGGATTGCCGATTGCCCGCACCCTGGCCGAACGGATGGGCGGCACCTTGCGCGCGCAGAGCGAAGAAGGCCGGGGCTCGGTGTTCACCCTGGAAATTCCGCTGGCCCTCTATAAGCAGTCGCTACCGGAATTGAAGCCACGAACACAGGCCGGCGACGGCCATGGCGAAGGGCGCAATGTGCTGCTGGTGGAGGACAACCCGGTCAACCAGACCGTCATCGAAGCAATGTTGCGCAGTCTGGGCTTTACTGTCAGCGTTGCGACGGATGGCGCGCAGGCGGTGCGAAGTGCCGAGAGCCTGATTTTTGAAGCGATTCTGATGGATTGCCGACTGCCGATTATCGACGGCTACGAAGCGACCCGCCAGATCCGCCAGTTACCCGGCTGCGCGGACTTGCCGATCATCGCCCTGACCGCCAATGCGTTGCAGGGCGATCGTGAAGCGTGTTTATCGGCTGGAATGAACGATTACCTGGCCAAGCCCTTCAAACGCACTGATCTGCAGCAAATTCTGCAGCGCTGGGTGCAGTAGTGCAGGCCTTTCGACCATCTGCGACTGGCGTGAAAGGCGAAAGTGCGGCAGTCTTAGGCACCCGAACAGGCCCGAAAAGGGGCTTGAATAATAATTTCAGTGCACAAGTGTACATTCATGTCCTTGGTGCTGTGACTTTCACCACAACGCAATAGTCTATGAGTAGGCTGCTGACTCGAGGCATGAACGCCTCGGTCGGCCGGGAAGATTTGCCCCACCCTGCCGCATGGGACTATTGAGGAGCTCGCATGACCCAACAAAACGCCTTTACTCGGGAAGACCTGCTGCGCTGCAGTCGCGGTGAGCTGTTCGGCCCAGGTAACGCACAACTGCCCGCCCCGAACATGCTGATGGTGGATCGCATCACCCATATCAGTGCCGAGGGTGGCAAGTACGGCAAAGGTGAATTGGTCGCCGAGCTGGATATCACTCCGGACCTGTGGTTTTTCGCCTGCCACTTCGAAGGCGATCCGGTGATGCCAGGCTGCCTGGGCCTCGACGCCATGTGGCAACTGGTCGGTTTCTTCCTCGGCTGGCAAGGTCTGCCGGGCCGTGGCCGTGCGCTGGGTTCGGGCGAAGTGAAATTCTTTGGTCAGGTCCTGCCGACCGCCAAGAAAGTCACCTATAACATTCAGATCAAGCGCGTGTTGAAGGGCAAGCTGAACCTGGCCATCGCCGATGGTTCGGTCAGTGTCGACGGCCGCGAGATCTACACCGCCGAAGGCCTTCGGGTCGGCGTTTTCACCTCCACTGACAACTTCTAAGGGTTATCCGCATGCGCCGCGTCGTTATCACTGGTCTGGGCATCGTATCGTGCCTGGGCAATGACAAAGAGACCGTCTCCGCTAACCTGCGTGCAAGCCGCCCTGGCATCCGGTTCAACCCGGAATATGCCGAAATGGGTCTGCGTAGCCAGGTTTCCGGCTCCATTGACCTTCCCCTCGAAGAGCTGATCGATCGCAAGATCTATCGCTTCGTCGGCCACGCGGCGGCGTACGCCTATCTGGCCATGAAAGACGCCATCGCTGACTCCGGCCTGACCGATGAGCAAGTCTCCAACCCGCGTACCGGCCTGATCGCCGGTTCCGGTGGCGCCTCCACGCTGAACCAGATGGAAGCGCTGGACATCCTGCGCGAGAAAGGCGTGAAGCGCGTTGGCCCGTACCGCGTCACGCGGACCATGAGCAGCACCGTTTCCGCTTGCCTGGCGACGCCGTTCAAGATCAAGGGCCTGAACTACTCCATCGCGTCTGCCTGCGCCACCAGTGCTCACTGCATCGGTACCGCCATGGAACAGATCCAGATGGGCAAGCAGGACATCGTGTTCGCCGGCGGCGGTGAAGAAGAGCATTGGAGCCAGTCGTTCCTGTTCGACGCCATGGGCGCACTGTCCAGCCAGTACAACGAAACCCCGGAAAAAGCTTCCCGTGCCTACGATGCCAAGCGTGACGGTTTCGTCATCGCCGGCGGTGGCGGCATGGTCGTGGTCGAAGAGCTGGAACACGCTCTGGCCCGCGGCGCGAAGATCTACGCGGAAATCGTTGGCTACGGCGCGACCTCCGACGGCTACGACATGGTCGCCCCAAGCGGCGAAGGCGCCATCCGCTGCATGCAGATGGCCATGTCCACCGTTGACGCTCCGATCGACTACCTGAACACCCACGGCACCTCGACTCCGGTCGGCGACGTCATGGAAATGAAAGGTGTGCGTGAAGTGTTCGGCGACAAGGCTCCGGCCATCAGCTCCACCAAGAGCCTGTCGGGTCACTCCCTGGGCGCCGCCGGCGTTCACGAAGCGATCTACTGCATGCTGATGATGGAAGGCAACTTCATGGCGGGCTCCGCCAACATTGACGAACTGGACCCGGAAGTGGCAGACATGCCAATCCTGACCAAGACGCGCGAAGATGCCACCATCAACACCGTGATGAGCAACAGCTTCGGCTTCGGTGGCACCAACGCCACCCTGGTACTGAAGCGCTGGCAGGGTAAGTAATACCCCGTCGCTTCGCTGCACACAAAAACGCCCCGACTGGTTCGGGGCGTTTTTTTTGTGCCTGGAAAAATATGCACTGCAATGCTTTTTGTAGGAGCCAGGCTTGCCGGCGAAGGCGCATTCAAGGACGCCTTCGCCGGCAAGCCTGGCTCCTACAGGTAGCGCGCTCTACCCGCGATATAGTCACGGCGAACATGAAGCTTTTGTCATGAAACTCAATGCCCTGCGACCGAATGCCGTGTGTTTGGCGGGCTGCAGGACTTTTGCCGATTTCGCGAAAATTCGTTGCCGAACTCAGTCGTTTACTTAGCAAGCTACCAAAATATATAACTGAGTCCTGCACACGTCTTGCTGCAGATAACAGAGATTGGAGCTAGCAGATGACTGTAAAAGTAACTGAACGCGACGATTCACATAAATCCCATGAAGGCATCGCCGCCGGTATCCGGATCTGGGATGTACATCAACAAGACATGCTGGTGGGGATGTTTCATTCCGAAACCGACGCCCACAGCTACAAGGCCGAACTGGAAAAACAGGAGCAGCAACGAGCGCTCCGATCCGCATAAGCAATGACAGCATTGAAAACGACAAACCCCGCCATGAGCGGGGTTTGTCGTTGTTGCAGCCGTTAAAGACTTACCACATCAGATCGTCAGGGATCTGGTAGGCCGCGTACGGATCGTCCTCGGCAGCGACTTCTTCCGTCTTGACGTTCAGCTGCACGATCCGCTGCGGATCGCGCTCCTGGATCTTCAGGGCCGCTTCACGCGGGATTACTTCGTAGCCGCCGGCATGGTGCACGATCGCCAGGAAGCCATTGCTCAGCTGGTTGCGCATCAGCGTGTTGACGGAGATGCGCTTGACCTTCTTGTCGTCAACAAAGTTGTAGTAGTCCTCGGTGGTCAGCTTCGGCAGGCGCGAGACTTCGATCAATTGCTTGATCTGCGCTGCGCGGGCCTTGGCCTCGACTTTCTCCTGTTGCTGACGGTTCAGCTCCTGGTCGCGCTTGACCTTCTCGGCCATGGCTTCCTGAGCCGCACGCTGCTGCGAGTCATCGAGTTCAATCTGGCCTTTGTGGGCCAGGCGTTGCTGCTTCTGCTTCTCTTTGCCGACCTGTTTGGCCTGCTTTTGGTTGACCAGCCCTGCTTTGAGCAACTGGTCGCGAAGGGAAATGCTCATGGTGCTTATTTCTCACTTAGGCAACTGCTCAACCGCAGCTGGGCAAATTCTTTTCCTGACGTTTGGCTTCGCCCCACAAGGCGTCCAACTCTTCGAGGGTGCAATCTTCCATGGGACGGTGGGTGTCGCGCAATGCCTGTTCGATAAAACGGAAGCGTCTTTCAAACTTGCTGTTGGCGCCACGCAGTGCGGTTTCCGGATCAACCTTCAAATGACGCGCCAGATTGACCACGGAAAACAGCAGGTCACCGACTTCATCGGCAATCGCTGCCGAGTCATTGTCGGCCATGGCTTCGAGCACTTCATCGAGTTCTTCACGAACCTTGTCCAGCACCGGCAAGGCGTCGGGCCAGTCGAAACCGACCTGCCCTGCGCGCTTCTGCAACTTCGCTGAGCGGGACAACGCCGGCAGTGCGGCGGGTACGTCATCGAGCAAGGACAGTTGTTCAGGTGCGGCAGATTTCTCGGCACGCTCTTCAGCCTTGATCTCTTCCCAGCGTTGCTTGACCTGTTCTTCACTCAGACGCGGAACATCCAGCGGCGCGTACAGATCGCCCGTGGGAAACACGTGAGGATGACGACGGATCAGCTTGCGGGTGATGCTGTCGATCACGCCGGCAAATTCGAAGCGCCCTTCTTCCCGGGCCAACTGGCTGTAATAAACCACCTGGAACAGCAAATCGCCCAACTCACCCTGCAAGTGATCGAAGTCACCGCGCTCGATCGCGTCGGCGACTTCGTAGGCTTCCTCGAGGGTGTGCGGGACGATGGTGGCGTAGGTTTGCTTGATGTCCCACGGGCAGCCGAACTGCGGGTCGCGCAGACGGCTCATCAGGTGCAGCAAGTCTTCAAGTGAATACATCAATTAGTCTCTACATCTGCAACGCGGTGCGTCGGGCAAACTACAAACCTGTAGGAGCGAGGCTTGCCCGCGAAGGCGGTGTGACAGGTATGACGCCTTCGCGGGCAAGCCTCGCTCCTACAGGGAACATCGTCACGGAGTACGGTTACGCCGGGTTTCGATGATGTTTGGCAACTGGGAAATTCGCCCCAGCAACCGCCCCAGTGCATCCAGCCCAGGAATCTCGATGGTCAGGGACATCAGCGCGGTGTTGTCCTCTTTGTTCGAGCGGGTGTTGACCGCCAGCACGTTGATCCGCTCGTTGAGCAGCACTTGCGACACGTCACGCAGCAAACCGGAACGGTCGTAGGCGCGGATGATGATGTCCACCGGGTAGGTGAGCACCGGCACCGGGCCCCAGCTGACCTGGATGATCCGCTCCGGCTCGCGCCCGCCCAGTTGCAGCACCGAGGCGCAGTCCTGACGGTGAATGCTCACGCCACGGCCCTGGGTGATGTAACCGACGATGGCATCCCCCGGCAACGGCTGGCAGCAACCGGCCATTTGCGTCATGAGGTTGCCGACGCCCTGGATCTGAATGTCGCCGCGCTTGCCCGGTTTGTAGCCGGTGGCTTTGCGCGGGATCAGTTCCAGCTGCTCGTTGCCGCGTTCCGGCTCGACCAGTTGCTGCGCCAGGTTCACCAGTTGCGCCAGGCGCAAATCGCCGGCACCCAACGCGGCGTACATGTCCTCGGCGGTCTTCATGTTGGCCTTGTCGGCCAGCTTGTCAAAGTCCACCGCTGGCAAGCCAAGGCGACTGAGCTCACGTTCGAGCAAGGTTTTACCGGCCGCGACGTTCTGATCACGTGCCTGCAACTTGAACCAGTGAACGATCTTCGCCCGTGCCCGCGAGGTGGTGATGTAACCCAGGTTCGGGTTCAGCCAGTCGCGGCTCGGGGTGCCGTGCTTGCTGGTGATGATCTCGACCTGTTCACCGGTTTGCAGACTGTAGTTGAGCGGTACGATGCGCCCGTTGATCTTTGCGCCACGGCAGTTGTGACCGATTTCGGTGTGCACGCGGTAGGCGAAGTCCAGCGGCGTCGCGCCCTTCGGCAGGTCGATGGCATGACCGTCCGGGGTGAAGATGTAGACCCGGTCCGGCTCGATATCCACCCGCAGTTGTTCGGCCAGGCCGCCGATATCGCCCAGCTCTTCATGCCACTCGAGTACCTGACGCAGCCAGGATATTTTCTCTTCGTAGTGATTGGAGCCGGACTTGACGTCGGTGCCCTTGTACTTCCAGTGCGCGCACACGCCCAGCTCGGCTTCTTCGTGCATGGCATGCGTGCGGATCTGCACTTCCAGCACCTTGCCCTCGGGGCCGATCACCGCGGTGTGCAGCGAGCGGTAGCCGTTCTCTTTCGGGTTGGCGATGTAGTCGTCGAATTCCTTCGGGATGTGCCGCCACAACGTGTGGACGATGCCCAGCGCGGTGTAGCAGTCGCGCATTTCCGGCACCAGCACGCGCACGGCACGCACGTCGTAGATCTGGCTGAACTCCAGACCCTTGCGCTGCATTTTGCGCCAGATCGAATAGATGTGTTTGGCCCGGCCACTGATGTCGGCATCGACGCCGGTGGCCTGCAATTCGTCCTTGAGCTGGGTCATCACGTCGGCGATGAAGCGCTCGCGATCCAGACGCCGCTCGTGGAGCAACTTGGCGATCTGCTTGTACTGATCGGGCTCGAGGTAACGGAAGGACAAATCCTCCAGTTCCCATTTGATATGACCGATACCGAGACGGTGAGCCAGCGGCGCGTAAATGTCGAAGACTTCACGGGCTACGCGATTACGCTTTTCGTCGTCGGCGGTTTTCACCGCACGGATCGCGCAGGTGCGTTCAGCCAGCTTGATCAGCGCGACACGAACGTCGTCGACCATGGCCACGAGCATTTTGCGCAGGTTTTCGACCTGCCCCTGAGTGCCCAGCACCAACGATTGACGGGGGCTCAGACTGGCGCTGATCGCCGCCATGCGCAACACGCCGTCGATGAGTTTGGCGACCACCGGACCGAAGCGCTGGCTGACCGCCGGCAGTTCGATCTGGCCTTCGCGCACGCCGCGGTACAGGACCGCTGCGACCAACGAATCCTGATCCAGTTTGAGGTCGGCGAGAATCTCGGCGATCTCAAGGCCCGTGCGGAAACTCGAGGTCCCTTCGGACCATAGATTTTTCGCCGCATTGGCCTGTTGCTCAGACGCGCGAGCGAACTCGCACGCTTCCTTCAAGGCTTCGCGATCCAGTGCCAGATCGACACTGACCGCATGATCGAGCCAAGCCTCGAGATTGATACTGCCGTCGGTGTTGATCGGCTGGTGTGCTCTCACCTGTACCATCTTGCTTACCTTCCCTACGACGCAGATTCAATGCGTCAATTCGCTGACCTTCATTGCCCGATTGCCCTCACGGGGCTAATGCGAGAGCTGCACGGGCGGCCAGTCGGACCAGACGAGCCGTCCTAGCTCGCTTCAAATAACGCCATGGCCTCGACATGTGCCGTCTGAGGAAACATATCGAGAATCCCGGCACGTTTTAACCGGTAGCCCTGCTTGATCAATTCGACCGTATCGCGCGCCAGCGTTGCCGGGTTACACGAGACGTACACCAACCGCTTGGCGCCCAGGGACGCCAGCTTGCGCACGACCTCGAAAGCACCGTCACGCGGTGGGTCCAAGAGTACCGCACAAAAGCCTTCGCGCGCCCATTCGGCATCGGTCAAAGGCTGGGATAAATCGGCCTGAAAAAACCGGGCGTTATGCAGATTATTGCTAGCCGCATTTTCGGCGGCGCGCTCGACCATTGCCTGCACACCTTCCACCGCCACCACTTCGCGAACGGCCTTGGCCAGTGGCAGTGCAAAGTTACCCAGACCGCAGAACAGATCAAGAACCCGCTCATCCGCTGTCGGCTTCAACCAGTCCAGCGCCTGGGCAATCATCGCTTCGTTGACCCCGGCGTTGACCTGGATGAAATCCCCTGGCCGATACGCCAGGTTCAGATCCCACGCCTCAAGTCGATAACCCAGCGACTGATCGGCCTCGACCGGTTGCGGCTCGCCGTCACCGTGCAGCCACAACTGGGCTTCATGGAACGCGCAGAAATCCTTGAGGATGGTCAGGTCAGCGTCGGACAACGGCGCCATGTGCCGCAGCAAAACCGCCAATGACGATCCGGCGAACAATTCCACATGACCCAGCGCCTGAGGTTTGCTCAAGCGTCGAAGCATCTCCGGCAAGCGGGTCATAATCGGCTGCAAGGGTTGTACCAGCACCATGCATTCGTTGATCGCAACGATGTCCTGACTGCCCGCCGCGCGGAAACCGACTTCGAGTTTTTTAGCTTTCATGTCCCAGCGCACCGCCACTCGGGCGCGACGACGGTAACCGAATTCCGGACCGCTCAACGGCGCTGCCCACACTTGGGGTTCGACACCGGCCACCTTGGACAGTTGCTCGGCGAGCATGCGCTGTTTCAGGGCGAGTTGTTCGTTGTGCGGCAGATGTTGCACGCTGCAACCGCCGCAGCGACCGGCATGCGGACACGGTGCCGGGCGACGCAATTCGCTGGCCTGGAACACCCGTTCGGTGCGCGCCTCGACCACTTTGCCGTGAGCGCCCAACACGCGCGCCTCGACTTCTTCACCGGCCAATGCGCCGATGACGAACCAGGTGCGACCTTCGAAAAACGCGATACCGCGACCGTCATTGGCCAGGCGCTCGATGCTCAAGCGCTGCTTTTTGCCGGTGGGAATTTGCGGGGCCTTGCTGCCACCGGTGGGTTGGAAGCGCAGGCCTCTCTCTTGCTTGGCCATCAGTTGGGCGCGTCGAAAATGCCGGTCGACAAGTAACGGTCGCCACGGTCGCAAATGATCGCGACGATCACCGCGTTTTCAACTTCTTTGGACAGGCGCAGCATCGCTGCCACGGCACCGCCCGAGGACACGCCGCAGAAAATGCCTTCTTCACGGGCCAGGCGGCGGGTCACGTCTTCGGCTTCGCTTTGCGCCATGTCGACGATGCGGTCCACGCGATCGGCCTGGTAGATCTTCGGCAGGTATTCCTGCGGCCAGCGACGGATGCCCGGAATCGCCGAACCTTCCATCGGTTGCAGGCCGATGATCTGCACGTTGTCGTTCTGCTCTTTCAAGTAGCGCGAGACACCCATGATGGTGCCGGTGGTGCCCATCGAACTGACGAAATGGGTGATGGTGCCCTCGGTCTGGCGCCAGATTTCCGGGCCGGTGGTGGTGTAGTGCGCTTCAGGGTTATCGCCGTTGGCGAACTGATCCAGCACCTTGCCACGGCCTTCGGCTTCCATTCGCTGAGCGAGGTCGCGCGCGCCTTCCATGCCTTCTTCCTGGGTGACCAGAATCAGCTCGGCGCCATAGGCCGTCATCGCGGCCTTACGTTCGGCGCTCGAGTTGTCCGGCATGATCAGGATCATCTTGTAACCCTTGATCGCGGCAGCCATGGCCAGCGCAATCCCGGTGTTACCCGAGGTCGCTTCGATCAGCGTATCGCCGGCGTGGATCTGCCCGCGCAGTTCAGCGCGGGTAATCATCGACAGCGCCGGCCGGTCCTTGACCGAACCCGCCGGGTTATTCCCTTCGAGCTTGAGTAAAAGGGTATTGCTGGTGACGCCAGGCAGGCGCTGCAAACGGACCAGCGGGGTGTTGCCGACGCAATCGGCGATGGTTGGGTACTGCAAGGTCATGGCGTATTCGCAATCCAGACTGCGGGGGCGCCTATCATACCGGCAAACCTGCGCAGGCCATATCACGCAAAGTGCGGTGCTTATGGCTTATGGGAATAAGAAACGATGATCAGGTTGTTCGACCTGGGAATTGTCGCACCGGTGGCGAGACTTTTTCGTGATGGTGACCCGACGGGCCTAATCGCGGGCAAGTCGAAGGCGTCATCACTGACGCCATCCATCTCAGCCACCAACCGAATATTCAGCCGCAACCCCGCCCCGGCATTCTCAGCCCAAAGACTCCCACCCTGACGCTGCACCGCATTCTTCGCAATGCTCAACCCCAACCCGAACCCTCCATCCCCCGGCCGCGAACCGTCGAGTCGAATGAACGGGCAGAAGATCCGCTCCAGATCCGCCTCAGCCACTCCTCCACCCTCATCCTCCAGCCACAAATGCCAGAAGTCGCCGTCACGTTGCCCGCCAAAACGAACGATGCCGCCGCTCGGTGAATGACGAATGGCATTGCGCAGAATGTTTTCCAGCGCCTGGGCGAGGGTATTGAGATTGCCCCGGACCCAGCACGATGAATCCACCGCACACTGCAACTGGCTCGCCGGCCAGCCGCTTTCATAGCAGGCGTTTTCCGTGAGCATTTCCCACAGCGCCTGGACCTGAATCGCTTCGTCGGGTAACGGCGCGCGCTCGGTGTCGAGCCAGGCCAGTTGCAGCGTGTCTTCCACCAGGCGCTGCATGCCATCGACTTCTCGCCCGATGCGCTCGCGCAGTTGCGCCAGCCCCTGCTCGCTTTCACTGGCGACCCGCAGTCGGCTCAGCGGCGTACGCAGTTCGTGGGACAAGTCGCGCAGCAGTTGCTGTTGCAGGGCCACGGTGCTTTGCAGCCGCTCGGCCATGTGATCGAACGCCCGGCCCAGTTCACCGAGTTCATCCGACCGATTGGTGGTGTGTCTCGACAGACGCACGTTCAACTGGTCGGCGCGCCAGGCGTTGGCCTGTTCGCGTAAATGGTTCAGCGGCACGACCAGCAATCGATAAAGACCGACGCACAATAAAAGGGTGAACAGGCCGGGGATCACGCCGTTGGTGATCACGCGCCAGAACACCCGGTATTGGCCGGGCATGAAGCGCTGGGGCAGTTCGATGACCAGACTGCCGGCGGTCGGATCGCCGGGAAACGGCACCCGCAGCCACGGCAGGCGTTTCTTGTGTATGGGCCAATCCAGGCCGCGCAGAAAGGTCAGACGCTCGATCTCCTTGTCCGTCAGCGCCTGGCTGCCCAACGACTGTAGATCACCGCCAATCACACCGGCCCAGCCTGTTTCCCGCTGTCGCATGGCGTGCAGCCAGCGATCCACACCCGCACGCTGGTCCTGGCGCCACGCCTGTTCGGCTTCGGTGGCATAACCCGTCAGCGTGCCTCGAGCCTCATCCGACAGGAACTGGTTTCGCTGCTCCATGTAGCGGCCCCAGGACCAGCTCAGCCAGATCATCAGCAGACAGAACGCCACCAACAGACACGCCAGTTTCCAGAACAGCGAGTGCCGGCCCGGCAGGTCAGACCATTTCATCGCCGGCACTCAACACGTAACCCTTGCCCCAGACCGTGCGCACTTCGCGCTCGGTGTAGCCGATGCCTTTGAGTTTGCGGCGGATCTGACTGATGTGCATGTCGAGGCTGCGGTCATGGGCCGCAAAACCGCGTTGCAGCACGTGCTGATAAAGGAAGGCTTTGCTCAACACTTCATCGCCGTTGCGATTCAGGGTGTCGAGCAATCGATACTCGCTGCGGGTCAGGCCGGCGGCGTGTTCACCATAGGAAACGTCGCAGAGTTCGTCATCGAAACGCAGGCTGTCGACCGGGGCCGCGACCACTGCCGGCTCCGGTCGACGGTCGAGCGCCACCCGGCGCAGGATCGCTTCGATGCGCACCCGCAACTCGGCCATGCTGAAGGGTTTGGGCAGGTAATCGTCAGCCCCCAGGCGAAAACCGCTGATGCGGTCCGCCTCGGCGCCCAGCGCCGACATCAGCACCACCGGGGTCGAATGGCTCTGACGCAATTGCGTCAGCACGTTCAACCCGTTCAGGCCTGGCAGCAAAATATCCATCAACACCACGTCAAAGGGCCGCTGACGGGCAATGTCCAGGCCTTCCTGTCCGTTCTGGCACCAGGTCACCTGAAAACCGCAACGGCCCAGATGCTCGTGCACGTAGGCGCCGAGGACGAGGTCGTCTTCGATGGACAGGATGCGCGGATGGCCAACAGAGATGGGAGTCATGAGTATCTGCAAATAATTCTCAGTTGGCGATTATTCAAGATTGCCTGACGATGGGCAACCCAAGGTTTGCCCGCGGCGCAAAAGCGGCGATCCGGCCGACGAATGACGACATCAATTTTACGAAGATTGCCTGCCTGCAAATCGCTACACTGGCCCGGTGGCGCGTGCCGGACGCACGTGCAGGTCAATCAATCGCTGGATGCAGGAGAGATGCGTGCTCAAGAAACTGGGAATTAAAGGCCGCGTGCTGTTGCTGACCCTGTTGCCGACCACCCTGATGGCGCTGCTCCTGGGCGGCTATTTCACCTGGACGCAGCAATCCGACCTGCAAACCCAATTGATGCAGCGCGGTGAGATGATCGCCGAACAGCTCGCGCCCTTGGTGGCCCCAGCCATGGGTCACAAAGACAACGAGTTGCTGGAGCGTATCGCCACCCAGTCGCTGGAAACGCCGGACGTACGCGCCGTAACCTTCCTCGCCCCCGACCGCACGCTCGTGGCTCACGCCGGCCCGACCATGCTCAACCCGGCACCAATGGGCAATGGCTCGCAGATGCTGCGCCGCAGTGGCAACGATGCGACTCGTTACCTGCTGCCGGTGTTCGGCAAGCACCGCAACCTCGCCGGCGACCTGATACCCGATGAAGCCGAACGCCTGCTGGGCTGGGTCGAGCTCGAACTGTCCCACAGCGGCATGCTGCTGCGCGGTTACCGCAGCCTGTTCGCCAGCCTGCTGCTGATCGGCGCGGGCCTGGCCGGTGCAGCGCTGCTTGCCTTGCGCATGGGCCGGACCATCAATCGGCCGATCAGCCAGATCAAACTGGCGGTGGCGCAACTCAAGGACGGTCACCTGGAAACCCGCCTGCCACCCCTTGGCAGTCAGGAACTGGATGAGCTCGCGTCCGGCATCAACCGCATGGCCGGCACGTTGCAAAACGCTCAGGAAGAGTTGCAGAACAGTGTCGACCAGGCCACCGAAGACGTGCGCCAGAACCTGGAGACCATCGAGATCCAGAACATCGAACTGGACCTGGCGCGCAAGGAAGCCCTGGAAGCGAGCCGGATCAAATCCGAATTCCTGGCCAACATGAGCCATGAAATCCGCACGCCGCTCAACGGTATTCTCGGCTTCACGCACCTGCTGCAAAAAAGCGAGCTGACCCCGCGCCAGCTCGACTATCTGGGCACCATCGAAAAGTCCGCCGACAGCCTGCTGGGGATCATCAACGAGATCCTCGACTTCTCTAAAATCGAGGCCGGCAAACTGGTGCTCGACAATATTCCGTTCAACCTGCGCGACCTGCTGCAAGACACCCTGACCATCCTCGCCCCGGCCGCCCACGCCAAACAGCTTGAGTTGGTGAGCCTGGTTTATCGCGACACGCCGTTGTCGCTGGTGGGCGATCCGCTGCGACTCAAGCAGATCCTCACGAACCTGGTGAGCAACGCGATCAAGTTCACCCGCGAAGGCACCATCGTCGCCCGGGCCATGCTCGAAGAAGAGCACGAAGACAGTGTGCAACTGCGCATCAGCATTCAGGACACCGGCATCGGCCTGTCGAACCAGGACGTGCGCGCCCTGTTCCAGGCGTTCAGCCAGGCTGACAACTCGCTGTCCCGCCAGCCCGGCGGTACCGGTTTGGGGTTGGTGATTTCCAAGCGCCTGATCGAACAGATGGGCGGCGAGATCGGTGTCGACAGTACGCCGGGCGAAGGCTCGGAATTCTGGATCAGCCTCAGCCTGCCCAAGACCCGCGACGACGCCGAAGACCTGCCCGGCCCACCGCTGCTCGGGCGCCGCGTGGCGGTGCTGGAAAACCATGAACTGGCCCGTCAGGCCTTGCAGCATCAGCTGGAAGATTGCGGCCTCGTCGTGACGCCGTTCAATACCCTGGAAAGCCTGGCCAATGGCGTGACCGGCGCGCATCAGACCGATCAGGCGATCGATCTGGCGGTCCTCGGCATCACCAGCAACGACATGCCACCGGAGCGCCTCAACCAGCACATCTGGGACCTTGAGCACCTGGGCTGCAAAGTGCTGGTGCTGTGCCCGACCACTGAACAGACGCTGTTCCACCTCTCGGTGCCCAACCCGCACAGTCAGCTTCAGTCCAAGCCGGCCTGCACCCGCAAGTTGCGTCGGGCGTTGTCCGATCTGGTCAACCCGCGCCAGCAGCGCAGCGAACCCGGCGAACCGGTATCGAGCCGCGCGCCGAAGGTGCTGTGCGTCGACGACAACCCGGCCAACCTTCTGCTGGTGCAAACCCTGCTCGAAGACATGGGCGCCAAGGTGCTCGCGGTCGAAAGCGGTTACGCGGCGGTCAAGGCGGTGCAAAGCGAGACCTTTGACCTGGTGTTGATGGACGTGCAAATGCCCGGCATGGACGGGCGTCAAAGCACCGAGGCGATTCGTCAGTGGGAAAGCGAGCGGCATTGCACGCCGCTGCCGATCGTCGCCCTCACCGCCCACGCCATGGCCAACGAAAAACGCGCGCTGCTGCAAAGCGGCATGGACGACTACCTGACCAAACCGATCAGCGAACGGCAACTGGCGCAGGTGGTGTTGAAGTGGACCGGCCTGGCGTTGCGCAATCACGGGCCAGAGCGCTCCAGCGACAGCCATGGCGGCGCCCATGAATTGCAGGTGCTCGACCACGACGAAGGCTTGCGCCTGGCCGCCGGCAAAGCCGATCTGGCCGCGGACATGCTGGCGATGTTGCTGGCCTCCCTCGAAGCCGACCGCGAGGCGATTCGTCTGGCCCGGGAAACCAATGACCACAACGCGCTGATCGAACGCGTCCACCGCCTGCATGGCGCGACCCGTTATTGCGGCGTCCCGCAACTGCGTGCCGCCTGCCAGCGCAGCGAAACCCTGCTCAAGCAACAGGACCCCAAAGCCCCCGGCGCACTGGAAGAACTCGACCGGGCGATCAATCGCCTGGCCGCCCACGCCCGGATAAACGCTTGATGCAGCGCAATGGCACCGAACGCCCTCGGCGCTAAGCTAACCGGTCCCTGTAGCAGCTGGCGAAGCCCTGTGGCGAGGGGATTTATCCCCGTCCGGCTGCGCAGCAGTCGTAAACCCGGTGTGCACAGTTTTCCTGAAACACCGTGGTTGAATGGTTTCACGACTGCTTCGCAGCCGAACGGGGATAAATCCCCTCGCCACAGGGCTTCGCCAGCTCCTACATAAAGCGTGATCGAGTTTTTCAGGAGGACCGCATGCGCACGATTCTTTTCAGCAGCCAGACCTACGACCGCGACAGTTTTCTCGGCGCCGAACTGCCCGCCGGTATCGAGCTGCACTTTCAATCGGCGCGGCTGAGCCTCGATACGGTGGCGTTGGCGGAATATCACGAGGTGGTCTGCGCATTCATCAATGATGACTTGAGCGCTCCGGTGCTGGAACGCCTGGCAGCGGGCGGTACTCGCTTGATCGCCCTGCGCTCGGCCGGCTACAACCATGTCGACCTGGCGGTGGCGAAGCTGTTGGGGCTGTCGATTGTGCGGGTCCCGGCCTACTCGCCGCACGCGGTGGCCGAGCACGCGGTGGCGTTGATCCTGGCGCTCAACCGCCGGCTGCACCGCGCCTACAACCGCACCCGCGAAGGGGATTTCAGCCTGCATGGCCTGACCGGTTTCGATTTGGTGGGCAAGACCGTCGGCGTGGTCGGTACCGGGCAGATCGGCGCGACCTTCGCGAAAATCATGAATGGTTTCGGTTGCCGGTTGCTCGCCTACGACCCCTACCCCAACCCGCAGGTCGAAGCCCTCGGTGCTCGTTACCTGAGCTTGCCCGAGCTGCTGGCCGAATCGCAGATCATCAGCCTGCACTGCCCGCTCAACGAGCAGAGCAAACACCTGATCAACCGCGAGTCACTGGCGCACATGCAGCCCGGTGCGATGTTGATCAACACCGGGCGTGGCGGTCTGGTGGACACCCCGGCGCTGATTGATGCACTGAAAGACGGCCAATTGGGGTATCTGGGGCTGGATGTCTATGAAGAGGAGGCGCAGCTGTTCTTCGAAGACCGCTCCGACCTGCCGCTGCAGGATGATGTGCTGGCGCGGTTGCTGACCTTTCCCAACGTGATCATCACCGCGCACCAGGCCTTCCTGACCCGCGAAGCCCTGGACGCGATTGCCACGACGACCCTGCAGAACATCGCGGCCTGGGCCGCTGGCGCACCGCAGAATCAGGTCGAAGGCTGAGCCGATCAGGCTTTGGACAAGAGAATCATCAGGCCCAGCCAGCCGAACCCCAGCAAGCGTTGCCCTACTGAATGCCCGCGACGCAGCAGGAACCAGACAAAAAACGGCGGCAGAAAGAAAATCATCAGCTTCAGCCACAGTTCCACCGGACGCACGCCGTTGGAGGCGGGCATCGGTGCCACCACCTCGGCTTCGACTGCGGTCTTTCGCTTACGTCCGAACGCGGCCGGGGTCACCCTGGCGACTTTCTCATCGGCCGGCAAACGCCCGAAAGAAAGGGGGGCCTGCACAGGCGATTCCGTCGAAGTGGCCGCTTGCACCGCTCCCGCCGGTGCACCGCAATGAATGCAAGCAGGCGCCGTGGAGCTGATGCGTTGCTTGCACTCAAAACATTCGATTAACGCCATGTCCGTTCCTTAGAAATGCAAAAGCGGCAGTGTGCCATGAGTCAGCAGGTAATTTGAACCAGATCGAAGGTCATCTGCCCGCGCCATGCTGCGTGCAGGCCCGTGATAGCATACCGCGCATATTTGGAGGACCCATGGTCGAACACGATTTCCGCTACAGCCTGATGAACCCGCAACACACCCTCACCGAATGCCGCGCCCTTGTGCCGGGGCGTTATCAAGTCACCGGCAACGGCGGCTCGATTCGTAATAATGACGTGCTGGTCGTGACCCTCAAAGGTGCCAAGGACCTGTCCATGCGCCTGACCGTGGAAACGGTTCGCCACTTGATCAACCCGCCGGGCCAATGGGTCGCGGTGGCCAGTGGTCCGGTGTTCGGCGAATTGGCGATCCACACCTGGAAAGTCAACTGCGACAGCTGCGCCAAAGCGCTGAGCTTTGAGTTTGCGGTCGACGCCAAACTGGGCAACAAGGCTGAAAAACCTGCTGCCACCGCGCGGATTGGCGAGTTGGGCTGGTCCACCGTTGGCGAGAAGCACCTGTGCCCGACATGCCAGGAGCCCGCGTGATGAAACGCCTCGCCCTGACCGCTCTGGTCGGTGCCAGCCTGCTGGGCTGCGCCGCCGAGCCGGTGAAATTGCAACAAAATCGCAGCTACATCCTGGAATGGATCGGCGAACGTCCGTTGATGGACTACAGCCACCTGACCATCACTCTGGGTGAAGACGGCCGGGCTTACGGCAATGGCGGCTGCAACCACTGGTTTGCGCCGTACACGCTGGAAGGCGACAAGCTGAGCTTCGGCAAGATCGGCAGCACCCGCAAAATGTGCGCGCCGGCCGTGATGGAGCAGGAAAAGCGCTTCATGCAGGCCCTGGAAAACGTGCAGCGCTGGGATGTTTCGCCGATCGAGCAGATGCGCTTCTGGCCGGCGGAAGGCAAGCCGTTGCGTTGGTGGCTTGAAGAGGGTTGATCCCTTCCTCACTGCGGACACGTGACCTCTGTGGCGAGGGGGTTTACCCCCGTTCGGCTGCGAAGCAGTCGCAAAACCGTTGAATGCAGTAATCCTGAATCAATGCGTTGGCTTTGTCTGGGGCTGCTACGCAGCCCAACGGGGGCAAGCCCCCTCGCCACAAAAGCCCCTCGCCACAGGTGGAGCGATCAGCCACTCAATTCTTCGCCTGCAACGCCTTAAGCTTCTCCATCACCCCCGCCGCCGTCTGCTCGCCCATCAACTGCTCGCGCACCTTGCCCTTGTTATCGATGATGTAGGTCACCGGCAGCGCCTCGCTGCGGGGCAACTCAAAAAGATCCGCCGGGTCCGACGCCAGCACGGTGAACTTGATCCCCAGTTTCTCACTGGCGCTTTTCAGCTCTTCCCCCTGCACGTTGTCGAAATTGACCCCGAATACACCAATCTTCCTGTCCTTCAGTTGATCGGCCAGAGCGTTCAACTCCGGGATCTCGGTACGGCACGGGCCACACCATTCGGCCCAGTAGTTGAGCACCACCCATTGTTTATCCAGACGTTCGGCGGCGACTTTCTGGCCGTTCTGGTCGATGCCATAGTCGTTGCCACAGCCCCCCAGCATCAACGTACCGATGATCGCCAATGCTGCTGCCAGTCGTCTTGTCATGTCGTAATCCTTGTTCAAGATTGAATGCGCCTGCGACCCATCGCCTCCCGAGGTTCTGGATTACGCGCTGCACAGTTAGAATAGCCGCCACCTTACGCAAGATGCGACCCGCACATGACCGATCTGACGCTTTATCACAATCCGCGCTGCTCGAAATCCCGCGGTGCGCTCGAACTGCTGGAAGCCCGTGGCCTGACGCCGACCGTGGTCCGCTACCTGGAAACGCCGCTGGACGCCGCGCAAATCCAGAGCCTGCTGAGCAAGCTCGGCATGAGCGCCCGGCAACTGCTGCGCACCGGCGAGGACGAGTACAAAACCCTCAACCTGGCCGATAGCAATCTGAGCGAGGCGCAACTGATCGCCGCCATCGCCGCCCACCCGAAACTCATGGAGCGACCGATTCTCGAGGTCGGCGACAAGGCCATCATCGGCCGTCCGCCGGAGAGTGTGCTGGAGTTGCTGCCGTGAGCGCGCCGTACATTCTGGTTCTGTATTACAGCCGCAGCGGCTCGACCAACGAAATGGCCCGGCAGATTGCCCGCGGCGTCGAGCAGGCCGGGATAGAAGCGCGCTTGCGCACGGTGCCGCCGATCTCCACCGAATGCGAAGCCGTGTCGCCGGACATCCCCGACGAGGGCGCGCTGTACGCCAGCCTCGACGACCTGAAGAACTGCGCCGGTCTGGCCATGGGCAGCCCGACCCGGTTCGGCAACATGGCGGCGCCGCTCAAGTACTTCCTCGACGGCACCAGCAATCTTTGGCTGACAGGCGCGCTGGTGGGCAAACCGGCCGGGGTGTTCACCTCCACCGCGAGCCTGCACGGCGGTCAGGAAACCACGCTGCTGTCGATGATGTTGCCATTGCTGCACCACGGCATGCTGATCACCGGCCTGCCTTACAGCGAATCGGCGCTGCTGGAAACCCGTGGCGGCGGCACACCGTATGGCGCCAGTCATCACGCCGGGGCCGATGGCAAAAGCGGTTTGAATGAACATGAAGTCGCGCTGTGCCGGGCCTTGGGCCTGCGTCTGGCGAAGACAGCGCAAAAACTGGGGAACTGACGTGGCGAAAAAGCCGAAGATTCTGCCCTCGATCGAATGGCTCGAACCGCGGGTCCGGGCGATGCGCGCGATCAGCCTGCTGTGCTTTTTCGGGCTGGTGGGGCTGCTGTGCGCCTATTACCTGGTGTTTGCCGACCTGCATGGCGCCCGGCCGTGGGTGATTTTGCTGATCGAACTGGTGCCCCTGCTATTGCTCGCGCCAGGGATGATCATCGGCAGCGCGCGCGGGCATTCGTGGATGTGTTTTGTGGTGAATCTGTATTTCATCAAGGGCGCACTGGCCGCGTATGACCCCAACCGGCAGCTGTTTGGCTTGCTGGAGATGGGCGCGAGCCTGGCGGTGTTCTGTTCGGCGCTGTTGTATGTGCGGTGGCGGTTTCAGTTGAATCGCAAGCTCGCGGGTGAAGGCGAGATCTCCGCCGCCTGATCTGACGGCTTCGCGGGCAAGCCTCGCTCCTACAACGGCACCACCGTACCTGTAGGAGCGAGGCTTGCCCGCGAAGGGATCGACTCGGTCTCAATGATTGACGGTATACGCCAGCATCATCGAAATCTGGCTCATCGCCCGCCCGCCACTCTGTTCATGCCACTGGTTGAACACATCCTGCACCAACGCCAGGTCCCGCTGGCTGGTCGGCACCTTGTCGACGATTTTCTGCGCGTTCAACCCCGCCACCACGTCGTAGCTCGGCACAAACGTGTCCTTGCCGACCATGCGCAAGAAGCGCGGCGCCGACAACCCGCCCAATTGATGGCCGCGCTTTTTCAGGCAGGTCCACAGCCCGACGATATCCGTCACCGGCCAATCGGCGATCAATGCGCCGAAGCTGCCCTGCTCATGCGCCACGTCCAGCACGAACTGCGCGTTGCGCGGCACGCTCTTGAGCTTGCCCAAGTGACGGATGATCCGCGCGTCCTGCATCAGGCGCTCAAGGTGTTCGGCGCTCATCAGCACGACCTTTTCCGGGTCGAACTTGAAGAACACTTCTTCGAACGACGGCCACTTGGCGTCCACCAGGCTGTGCTTGAGCCCGGCGCGGAACACGCGCAGGGCCATGGTCGAGAGGTAACGATCGTTGCTGATCTTGCGCAATTGCGCCGGGGTCTTGGGAACGGGCAGATGGGCTTCCAGTTCAGCTGCTGAGCCGAAGCGGTTCAGACAGTATTCGTGCAGCCACTTGTAATCGCGCATGCCCTCTCCTGAGGATTGAAAATGACCTGTGGGAGCGCCTGTGGTGAGGGGGCTCCCACACAATGTGTGTCAGAGGTTCACTACGTTGACGAACCGCGACATGGCCGTTTCGTCGATCTTGAGGCTGGTGAAGTCGAACAGGTTACGGTCCGCCAGTTGCGACGGCTGAACGTTTTGCAAACTGCGGAAAATGCTTTCGGTACGGCCCGGGGTCTTGCGTTCCCACTCTTGCAGCATGTCCTTGACCACCTGACGTTGCAGGTTTTCCTGGGAACCGCAGAGGTTGCACGGGATGATCGGGAATTGCTTGAAGTCCGAGTAGGCCTGAATGTCTTTCTCGTTGCAGTAGGCCAGCGGCCGGATCACCACGTTGCGGCCGTCGTCGGCGCGCAGTTTTGGCGGCATGGCCTTGAGCGAACCGTTGAAGAACATGTTGAGGAAGAACGTCTCGACGATGTCGTCGCGGTGGTGACCGAGGGCCATTTTGGTCGCGCCGATTTCGTCGGCGAAGGTGTAGAGCGTGCCGCGGCGCAGGCGCGAGCACAGCGAGCAGGTGGTCTTGCCTTCCGGGATCAATTCCTTGACCACCGAGTAGGTGTCTTTCTCGACGATGTGGTACTCGATGCCCAGCTCTTTCAGATAGGCCGGCAGCACGTGCTCAGGGAAGCCGGGCTGTTTCTGGTCCATGTTCACGGCCACGATCTCGAACTTGATCGGAGCGACCTTCTGCAAGTGCAAGAGCACGTCGAGCAGGGTGTAGCTGTCCTTGCCACCGGACAGGCAGACCATGACCTTGTCGCCGTCTTCAATCATGTTGAAATCGGCAACAGCCTCACCCGCCTGACGGCGAAGGCGCTTTTGCAGTTTGTTCTGGTTGACCGTGAGAGTGCCCATGACGCGAAATCCGTGAGGTGTGACGAAAGGCCGGCATTTTACGCAAAAACCTTGCACTTGTGGCGAGGGTGCTTGTCGGGCCGCCGCATCGCCCCGTTGGGCTACGAAGTAGCCCCCTACAATCTACTGATTCTTACAGATATTACGCGGCGCTCGGTTAAGCGACTGCTGCGCAGCCGAACGGGGCGATGCGGCGGCCCGACAAGCCCCCTCGCCACAAAGGCTCGCTCCCACAAGGGATTGTGGTGACAGACCCTGCGGCGATTAACAGCAGTGTTTACAGCGCAATTTGCTCTAACGCCCTGCAACCTGCGCCGTTAAGACCTTTCTATACTGCGACATAAGGTCGCATACATATTCAGACCTATTACTTACTTGGCCACTTTGGCCTGTAGGCGCTCCACTGGGGGGCGACGGTAAAAACAAGAGGAGTGACTGGCATGATCCATCACGTAGTGGGGCTCTTCACCCACCCCGACCAGGAATGGAAAGAAATCCGTGGCGACCAAGAGGAAAGCATCAGCCACATGTACCTGACTCACACGCTGATTCTGGCGGCGATTCCCGCTGTGTCGGCGTTTATCGGCACCACTCAGGTCGGCTGGGTCATCGGCAATCGAGCGCCGGTCATGTTGACCCAGGAAAGCGCGCTATGGATGACGATCATGTCGTACCTGGCGATGCTCGGCGGTGTCGCGGTCATGGGCGCATTCATCCACTGGATGGCCCGTACCTATGACGCCAATCCAAGTCTGGCCCGCTGCGTTGCATTTGCGACCTATACCGCGACCCCGCTGTTCATCGGCGGTCTGGCGGCGCTGTACCCACACATGTGGCTGGGGATGATCGTCGGGACGGCGGCCATCTGCTACACGGTGTACTTGCTGTATGTGGGGCTACCCACTTTCATGAACATTCCATCAGACGAGGGATTTCTGTTTTCCAGTTCGGTACTTGCCGTAGGCCTGGTGGTGCTGGTCGCCATCATGGCGTTTACAGTGATTGTCTGGGGACTCGGCGTGGGGCCGGTCTACACCAATTAGCAACTCACCACCCAAAAACAAGATCTGCCAACACAGGCCGCCGCAAGGCGGCCTTCTAATGTGTGAGGGGTAACGACCATTCGGCGCCTCGGCGATTCGCAAGGCCCCAGGGTTGCGGCATACTCGACGTCTCTGGAGATCCATCAAGCATGCCCGAGCAACTCAATACCCGCGTCGAAGACTGTTACCAACTGGCCGAATCCTTTTTCAAACGAACTTTCAAACGCCCCGTGGTGAGCCTCAAGCTGCGCGGTCAAAAAGCCGGTGTCGCGCATTTGCACGAGAACCTGCTGCGCTTCAACCCGCAGCTGTACCGGGAAAACACTGAAGACTTCCTCAAGCAGACCGTGGCCCACGAAGTGGCGCACCTGATCGCCCATCAACTGTTCGGCGACCGCATTCAGCCGCACGGTGAAGAGTGGCAATTGATCATGCGCGGCGTGTACGAACTGCCGCCCAATCGCTGCCACACCTACGACGTCAAACGCCGTCGCGTGACCCGCTACATCTACAAATGCCCGTGCGTCGACAGCGACTTCCCGTTTTCGGCACAGCGCCATGGTCTGGTCCGGCAGGGGCGGCGGTATTTGTGCCGGCGGTGCCGGAGCACGTTGGTGTTCAGTGGGGAGATGCGGGTCGAGTAAGTTGAATGGGGGGTGTCTGATCGTTCCCACGCTCCGCGTGGGAATGCCGCCATGGACGCTCCGCGTCCACTGTGACGCGGAGCGTCACGGGATGCATTCCCACGCGGAGCATGGGAACGATCTATGTAACGACCTTGGCACGCCGTAACGCTTCGATCCGCTCAGCACTCAACCCCAACTCTCCCAACACCTGATCCGTATGCTGCCCCAACACCGCACCAATATGCCGTGGCTTTGGCAATCCCTCTGAGAACTTCAAAGGGCAGGCCATTTGCGCCTGCGTAGAACCATCCCCCCGCGGCACCTGCGTCACCAACTTCCGCGCCTGCAACTGCGGATGCTGTACCGCCTCGTCCAAACTCAGCACCGGCTCGACACACGCATCGACCCCGGCAAACAACTCGCACAGTTGCGCAAAGTCATGCTTCTCGAATTCGGCTTTCAACTCATTTTTCAGCGCCTGTTGCTCGGCGGGTTTGGGCGACAGGCCCTTTGCCGCCAGTTCCGGCCGCTCCAGCGCGCTGCACAGTTGCTGCATGAAGGCCGGTTCCAGACTGCCCACCGATAACCAGCGCCCGTCCCGCGAACGGTAATAGTCGTAAAAGCTGCCGCCATTGAGCATCTGATCCTCCCTGCCCGGCTCCACGCCACAGGCCAGGTACCCGGCGCCGGCCATGGCGTTCAGGCTGAAGGCGCAGTCAGTCATGCTCACATCCAGATGCTGCCCGACTCCGCTTTGCTGTCGAGCGATCACCGCCGCCAGCAACCCGATCACTCCGTGCAGCGAGCCACCGGCGATATCCGCCACCTGCATGCCCAACGGCAGCGGCCCGCTTTCGGCGCGGCCGGTGTAACTGGCCAGCCCCGCCAGCGCCAGGTAGTTGATGTCGTGGCCTGCGCGGTCCTTGTAGGGGCCGGTCTGACCGTAACCGGTAATCGACACGTAAATCAGCTTCGGATTGATCGCCTTCAACGCTTCATAGCCCAGACCCAGGCGTTCCATCACACCGGGGCGGAACTGCTCCAGCACGATGTCGTGGTCCGCCAGCAACTGCTTGATCACCTCCAGCGCCTCGGGCTGCTTGAGGTCCAGCGCCAGGCTGCGCTTGTTGCGATTGAGGTAGGCGTGGCTGGCCGATACCCCGTGATCGTGCGGCGGCAAGACCCGCAGCAAATCCATGCGGGTCGGCGATTCGATGCGCAAGACTTCCGCGCCCATGTCCGCCAGCAACAACGAGGCAAACGGCCCCGGCAGCAGTGTCGAGAAATCCAGAACCTTGAGTGATGCCAGTGGACCGGGCATGAGCGACCTCCGTGAACGATGCTTCCAGCCTAGGCAGCGAATGGCATTGCAGCAATCACCCGATGTGTCAGCAAAGGTGACCGTTACGCTCAAAACCCGGACAAGAAAAAACCCGCCGAAGCGGGTTTTTCATTACAGCCAGTCTTACTTGACGTTAGTCGGGGTTGGGCCTTCAGCCACACCCAGATCGTCTTCTTCACGGGTGTCGGAGATACCGCGACCACCGGAAGCCAGCTCGACTTGCAGCTTGTCTTCATCCAGCTCTTTCACCCACTTGGCCACGACCAGGGTCGCAACAGCGTTACCAACGAGGTTGGTCAGTGCACGGGCTTCGGACATGAAGCGGTCGATACCGAGGATCAGCGCCAGGCCGGCAACCGGCAGAGTACCCACAGCCGACAAGGTGGCCGCCAGCACGATGAAGCCACTGCCGGTCACACCGGCCGCACCTTTGGAGGACAACAGCAGCACCAGCAGCAATGTGATCTGGTGAGTGAGGTCCATCGGGGTATCAGTCGCCTGAGCGATGAACACAGCGGCCATGGTCAGGTAGATCGAAGTACCGTCGAGGTTGAACGAGTAGCCGGTCGGAATCACGAGGCCGACAACGGACTTCTGTGCACCCAGGCGTTCCATTTTAATCAGCATGCGCGGCAGCGCGGACTCCGAAGAGGAAGTGCCCAGTACGATCAGCAGTTCTTCACGGATGTAGCGAATCAATTTGATTACGCTGAAGCCGTGCGCGCGGCAGATGCCGCCCAGTACCAAGAGCACGAACAGGATGCAGGTGATGTAGAAGCAGATCATCAACTGACCCAGCTGCACCAGCGAGCCGACACCGTAGGCACCGATGGTGAACGCCATGGCGCCGAAGGCACCGACTGGCGCGAGCTTCATGATCATGTTGATGATGTTGAACATCACGTGGGCAAAGCGATCGATGAAGTCCAGCACCGGCTTGCCGTACGCACCCAGGCGATGCAGGGCGAAACCGAAGATCACCGAGAACATCAGCACTTGCAGGATATCGCCGTTGGCGAACGCGCCGACGATGGTGTTCGGGATCACATTGAGGATAAAGGCGATGATGCTCTGGTCTTTACCGGCCGAGATGAAGCCAGCAATTTTGCTGGTATCCAGGGTGGTCACGTCGATGTGCATGCCGGCACCCGGTTGCACGACGTTAACCACGACCAGGCCGATCAACAGCGCGATGGTGGAAACAATTTCGAAGTACAGCAGCGCATAGCCGCCGGTCTTGCCCACCGATTTCATGTTCTGCATGCCCGCGATACCGCTGACGACGGTGCAGAAGATGATCGGTGCAATGACCATTTTGATCAGTTTGATGAACCCGTCACCCAGCGGCTTGAGGGCCACACCGGTCTGCGGGTAGAAGTGACCGAGCAGGATGCCGATGGCAATAGCAACGATCACCTGGAAATACAGGGATTTGTACAGTGGCTGACGAGTCGTCATTGCAAAGTTCCTCAAGAGTGCCCGGTGACAACATCCATCTGTTGCCCAAGACACTTCAATTGCGAACCCTCCTGCACTGGAGGGATTTGTTTTGTCGAGCTGCGCAATGGCAGGCATCTGCTCGATGTATCGCAAGGCCCGTGCCACCTTTCAAAAAATGCCTGCAAGCCTTTTGACATCAAGGGTTACAGGTTCAACCTTGCCACTGACCGGTTACAACAACGTGGCGGATTTCCGCCCATCCGCCAGACCTCGTCCTACAATTTGGCGGATATCCGCCTGTTCATCATCAGGAGCGACAGCTACCATCCGTCGTTCAATGGGTCGGACCTGCCTGCTATGCGTGAACGCACCATCGCCAGTCATTTCGCCCGTGCCGTCCTCGGTGGCGCGCGCCGGGTGGGTTATGACTATTCAACTCTTCTGCAACAACTCGGCATCAGCCCCGAGTTGCTGGATGAGCCGCGGGCGCGGATTGCGCCGGAGCAGTTCACGCGATTGATTCAAGGGTTGTGGCTGGCCCTCGACGACGAATACCTCGGTTTCGGGCCGACACCCAGTAAAACCGGGACCTTCGCGATGATGTGCCACGCCGTGATTCACTGCCGCAACCTCGATAAGGCGCTGCATCGCGGCCTAATGTTTTACAGCCTGTTCCCCGAGGGTCCGCGCCTGACCCTGACCCGCGAAGACGAAATGATCCGCCTGAGCCTCGATGACTCGAAATTCCAGGACCCGGACCATTTCCTCACTGAAAGCCAGTTAGTGGTGTGGCATCGCCTCGGCAGCTGGCTGATCGGCCAGCGCATTCGGCTGGAGCAGGCGACGTTCAGTTATCCACGGCCCGAGCACGGCGCCGAATATGACTTGCTGTTCCCCTGCCCCATGGTGTTTTCCTCGGCGCAGAGCAGCCTGCTGTTCCACAGCCGCTACTTGAACATGCCGTTGTTGCAGGACGAACGCACCCTCAAGCATTTCCTCCAACACTCCCCCGCCGACCTGCTGTCGCGTCCAGATGACGGCGACAGTCTGAGCAGCCAGTTGCGCCGTTTGCTCAGCCGCGACAGTACACGCTGGCCGGACCTGGAAGCGGTGGCCGCGCACCTGCACATCAGCCCGCAGACCTTGCGCCGGCATTTGCGTGAGGAAGGGTCGAGTTTTCAGGAATTGAAGGATCAGTTGCGACGGGACATCGCGATTTATCACCTGGGGCGGGCGGATTTGTCGTTGCAGCAGATTGCCGAGCAGTTGGGGTTCTCCGAGCCTTCGGCGTTTCACCGGGCGTTCAAAAAGTGGACCGGGTTGACGCCTGGGGCCTATCGCGCGCAAGAAAACTGAAGGCCCACTGATCGTTCCCACGCTCTGCGTGGGAATGCCTCAAGGGACGCTCCGCGTTCCAGCTCTGGAAAGGGACGCGGAGCGTCCCGGGCTGCATTCCCACGCAGAGCGTGGGAACGATCATTCCGACTAACCCTGCGGATCAAAATTATCCAGCATCCGGTTCACTGCCAGCTCACCCAACATGACGGAGTGTTGGATGCCGAGCAGGGTGTGGCGCTGTGGGCCGTCCAGCTGTCCCGCGAAATCACTCAACATCACACTCGCTGACGCCAAAGTCTCGCAGGCGTTGACCAGCAGGGTTTCGTTATCGGTGTCGGGCCCGACGAAGTAAATCGTGCTGGGTTTACGTGGCGTGTCTTTGGGAATGACCGGTTTGAGGTAGTAATCGAGGGCGCGGTCGGCGGCTTCGTTGAGTTTTTTGGGGTCGGTGGAATCGTAGGGCGAAACGTCGTCGGTTTCGGGTGGGTTGGGCGTAATTTTGAACATGTGAAGCTCCGTGGTTGGTTGAGCCGCCACGACCTATCGCTAAACAAGTAAAGGTGGCGGCTGTACGCAGGTTAGCGATCCGGGTCACAGAAACCCCGGGTAGACTCGAAGGTCTCCCACGCACAGCCACCATTACGCGAATTGCAGGCACTAAAAACTGCAATCAACTCTTGGGCGCTTTTACGTCTGTGATGGGATCGGATCGCTAAACCCGATCGCTGATTCGTCAGCGACCCGCAAACGATAGAACCCACGCCCCAGGCGCACAAGCCGGCGGATTCTGGCGTAGTCGTAGGCAGCGGCGCAAGGATGTGTAGCCTGAGTGAGTGTCTAGAGATGTCTTTTAAACATCTCTGTTTATTGCTTGATCAGATGCCAGTAGAAAGGCAGGGACGAACAAATAAATGCGTCCCCTTTTCCCCCCGTCCCCTTTTCCCCCTATCGCGCGCAGGAGAATTGATTTTTGCGTTGATGATCGTTCCCACGCTCCGCGTGGGAATGCAGCCGGGGACGCTCCGCGTCCATGCCGAAGCGGACGCAGAGCGTCCATTGAGGCATTCCCACGCAGAGCGTGGGAACGATCGGCATCTGAAGGGTGACTACGGCGGATCAAGCCTGTCCAGCATCCGATTCACCGCCAACTCCTCCAACAACCTGCGCAATCCCCAGCACCGTGTTGCGCTGTGTCCCCTCCACCACCCCCGCAAATTCACTGAGCATCACACTCGCCGACGCCATGGATTCACAGGCGCTGACCAGCAGGGTTTCATCATTGGTGTCAGGGCCGACGAAGTAGATCGTGCTGGGTTTGCGCGGGGTATCTTTGGGAATGACCGGTTTGAGGTAGTAATCGAGGGCGCGGTCGGCAGCCTTGTTGAGTTTTTTGGAGTCGGGGGTTTCGTAGGGGGAGACGTCGTCGGTTTCTGGTGGGTTGGGCGTGATCTTGAACATGGTGAAGCTCCTAGAGTTATGGAGCCGCTACTCATCGCTGCTAAACGAAAAACGGGTGGCGGCTATGCGCGGGTTAGCAGACCAGGACTCTAGAACCCGGCGCACCGAAGTGCCCCACGCAAAGCCGCCATAAAATCGACGACTGACGTTGTACGTTTAGAGATGACCCAGGCTGCTAAACCCGATCGCTGATTGGTCAGCGACGGGGTAACGATAGGACCCGGGCCTTAGACGCACAAGCCGGCGGATTCTGGCGTAGTCGTAGGCAGCGGCGCAAGGATGTGTAGCCTGAGTGAGTGTCTGGAGATGTCTTTTAAACATCTCCGTTTATTGCTTGATCAGATACCAGTAGGAAGGCAGGGACGAACAAATAAATGCGTCCCCTTTTCCCTATTAAACATCCCCGTTTATTGCGCACTCAGGGCTGAGTAAAGGATAAATAAAGATAAATCCGTCCCCTTAACTACGAAGCGCCCATTCAGGCATTCCCACGCAGAGCTTGGGAACGATCAGTCAACGCCGGATAAATAATTGCACCCCCTTTTCCACGCACCCTTTTCCACCCACAAATATTTCCTATTTGTAGTTTAACGGAATGATCGCAAATGCTTTCGCGCTGGTAACGTATGGCAATCCGTTAACAGATGCGTTGACAGGCAGCGTACTTATTATTGCAATAGATCGCTGCGTTGACCCGTCCGAGCGAAACCATTCGCAAATACACGTAATCCAGCTTCGACCAACACTTCCAAAGCGAGTTGTCGACACCATCCTCTTCGAACATACCCATCATTACCTACTTGAGTAATTGATGGGTATTCTGGAAGGTTATCTACCTTATATTTGTTATACCTAATATTCATAGGTAAAACAAAAGCATTAAGCGCAATTGAATCTCCCACTTGGCCTTGCTCCCTAGCCCAGACCCCTGCTTGCTGTGGCGTTAGCATTGTGGAACTAAATACAACCTCATGAATATTTGATACTGCTACCGGATACCTCCCGATGCTGCCGTTAGCATCTTTAACCTCAACATATGTTTCCCCGTTCATTCGCCCAGTAACTACACCCTCTTGAGTAACGACCGCAATATTAGAATTACCTGATGTATAAGATATTGGTAGTACACCGGAAGTAGGTCGTCTCGTAGCGTTGTTATTTTCTATGGGGTCATTGGTCTCTTCCCACCCGCCAACATAAACCGCGAGTCCATTCAAAATCATTTTTGAAGTGTCGATGTCTAGCGGGCGAATAATCTTGATGCTCCAAGGATGAGAAACCTTTTCACTGCCATACAATGCTTTTGCGGTGAAGTTACGAATACCGTCACTCGGCCTTGCATCCAAAAAGCTCCAGCTTCCGTCGGATAGATTGACATTAACGGGTTGCCCTATAGCTGTAATACCGTCGTAAATCTGAACATTCCGCCCCTTGGTCGCGGTGCCTTTTAAGGTCACGTTCTTATCAACGGTGGTACCTCCTGGGGCAATTTCATTACCTTTAGAGTCTGTCACAGCGGTGATAACGGGCTGTTCATCGGATACAGGCTCACCAATCACCTGCGCCTCGGCCGCTTTGGAACGACCAATGACATTGCCCCCCCGAACCAACTCATAAACTGCCAACACCTTACTCTTCGGTAAAACCTTGGCCACCGGCACCTGCAATCTATGAGTAAATGGTAGTCGCCCCACTCCAACCTCAACGGTATGAGTTACCGCAGATCCAATCTGGGGCGTGCAGATATAACTCAGCCGGACCGTATCGCCCACGGCCCAAAGCGGTGAAAACACATGAACCAGGACATAGAGATAGTCCCTGACGTTTTCCAGCTTGATAGTTGACGGGTCATCCGAAGGGTCATCCGGATCCTCAGCTATATCTGGTGCAGTCAACGTAACTCGTTCGGTATCGACATTGGCCTTGAGAGTTTGAGACCAACGCCGGTTGTGAGTCGGGTTGTTTACCTGATCCTTCGCTGTGTACGAGATCGGAAATTCAGGATGACTACCGGCCCGTTCAAACATGCTTCGGGTGACGGTGATCACGAATGGCTTGCCCTCTTCACCCGGTTGCACCGTGAAGGTGAAACGTTCGCGATTAAGCTCCAGGGTGATGACGTCGTAGGCTTTCATGAAGGGATAAGACAGCCTGACAGCTACACCTCGATCCACCTCGTCCTTACCGATCTGAGGCGGGTTGCCCAGTTCGGGCGGCAGGCTGATGCGCAGATCGGGGTGATCCCCTGTACCGGGAACGTCGTTCCCGCCGGGAAGGTCGCGGTGGTAGAGCGCCCACGACTCCGTTGACGGGCCACTATTGCCACTGGTGCGCTCCACCTCGTAAGTGAAAACATGCACGCCGTCATTCAGCAACGACTGGAAGACGTTGAAGTACACAGGATCATTCTGATCGGCCGGGGCCACCGGTTTGCGCTCTATCAACTGCCGCTGCGTATCCCGAGGCCCCTTCACGTACAGCGCAATGTTGAGATAATTCCCCCCCAATGGCGGATCCACCACAGCCTGTACCGCCCCTTCCCGACTGCCATCCCGCTTGATGACCTCCCTGAAACTCGCCTGCGGCAGGCCCTCTACCGGCACGCCGGCGGGAGGCTGAGGTGTGACTTTCACGTCAGGTGTAGCACCCGCAAATTTCACCGGGGCGTTAACCAGTACACCGGGGTTTGATTCATTGGCTGTCATGGGACCTCCTTCCTTGTCGATGAGGCCGCGCACGAGTGGCCTTTGATGGGTGATGAGACACCCTTGGAGGGAAGGTTGGCTACTGTCAGAAATAGCAGGTAAGCGGTGTTTTGCGACGAATGGTCAGCTCACTACCCGTCTTGATACAGGGCTTGTCGGGCTCAGGAGAACTAATTTTTGTGTTGATTTGAATGGCCCCATCGCGAGCAAGCTCGCTCCCACAGGGATCTTCAGTGAACACAAAATTGTGTGAACTCAGGAGATCAAATGTGGGAGCGAGCTTGCTCGCTATGACGCCAGTAAAGCCAACCACTAAACCACCGGAAAATGAATCCGGAACGCCGCCCCGCCCATCGGCGAATCCCCCAGCGTCAGCTTCGCGCTGTAGCTCTCGATGATGTCCTTGACCACCGCCAGCCCGATCCCCTGCCCCGGATGCTGGCGATCCAGCCGCTCGCCCCGTTGCAGAATCCGCGCGCGCTGATCCGGCGGCACGCCCGGCCCGTCGTCTTCAACGCACAACTCAATCCCGCTCAGGGTTTCGCGCACGCTGATGCGCACTTCGCTCAGGCACAGGCGATAGGCGTTTTCCAGCAGGTTACCCATCATTTCCAGCAAGGCGCCCTGTTCGATCGGCACGTAACACTGATCCGGCAAATCGAAAGCAACGCGCACGCGTTTGTCGCGGTAGACCTTGTCCAGCGTGTCGCACAGGCTTTGCAACACCGGACGCAGGCGCACCTGGTGGCGTACCAGACCGCTTTTGCGCAGGCTGGCGCGTTGCAGTTGATAGCCGATCTGCTGGCTCATGCGTTCGATCTGGGTTTGCAGCACCCAGGCCTGATCGCGGTCTTCCGGGCGTTGGGCCATGTCTTCGCTGACGCCTTGCAGCACGGTCAGCGGGGTTTTCAGGCTGTGGGCCAGGTCGTCGAGGGAGTCGCGGTAGCGGCTGCGCTGTTCGCGTTCGCTGTGCAGCAAGCGGTTAAGGGAACCGGTCAGGCGCAACAGTTCGCGCGGGTGTTGTTCGCTGAGGCTTTCGCGGGCGCCGCTTTCGATTTCATCGAGTTCCTGACTGAGCCGGCGCAAGGCCTGCAAGCCCCAGGTCAGACCGATCCAGAGCAGCGCCAGCAGCACCAGCAACGCGGCGCCGAAACCGAGGTAGAGGTTTTCGCGCAGGCCTTCGAGGGTGACTTCGTATTCGCGCACCGGTTGCAGGGCGACGATGCTGAACGCCGCGCTTTTGCCGCCGAGCAGTTTGACTTCGACGTCGTAGACGAAGAATTCCTGACCGTCGGCTTCGCTAATGCGCGCGAATTCATTGCCGCGTCCGTCGTAACGCGGTTTGTAGTTGATCTTCTCTTCCCGGGTGGCCTTCGAGCGCCAGACCAAATGACCTTCGCGGTCATAGATGTAGCCGAGCAAGCGGCTGTCGGTCAGGTTGAAGCGCTCATCGGGCAACTGCGCCGGCATCTGCAGGGAGTTGTTATCAACCCGCGCAGCGGAAATCAACGTGGTCACGTCCGATGCCAGGCGTTGCTCGATGGAATCCTGCAACGCCAGGCTGAACGCGCCCTGCATCGCTGGCAGTAACGCCAGCATGAACAGCACCGCCAGGGTGGCGGCGGCAAGCATCAAGCGGACACGAAGGGAGCGAATCAAGTGCAGCGCTCATTGAACAGGTAGCCGAGGCCGCGCACGGTGTCGATCGGCTTGAAACCGGCCGGGCCTTCGAGTTTGCGGCGCAGACGGCCGACCAGCACTTCGATGACGTTCGGATCGCGCTCGTCGTCGTCCGGGTACAGTTGCTCCATCAAGCGGTCCTTGGCCACCACTTGCTGGTGATGCCGCATCAGGTACTCGAGGATTCGGTACTCGTAGGCGGTCAGCGCCAGCGGTTGTTCATCGAGGGTCGCCTGTTTGCGATTGAGGTCCAGCAGCAGCGGCCCGGCGACGATGGTCGACTGGGTGAAACCACTGGAGCGGCGCAGCAAGGCATTCAGGCGCGCGTCGAGTTCTTCGAACTGGAACGGCTTGACCACGTAATCGTCGGCGCCGGCGGCGAGGCCTTCGACCTTGTCCTGCCAGTTGCCACGCGCGGTGAGGATCAGGATCGGGAAGGTCTTGCCGCGCGAGCGCAGGTGACGGATCAGGTCGAGCCCGCCCATGCCTGGCAGGCCGAGGTCAATCACCGCCAGGTCGTGGTTGAACTGCTCGGCCTGGTATAGCGCCTCCTCGGCGTTGGCCACGGACTCGACCACGTGGCCGCTGTCCGTCAGGCGGGTTTGCAGGTGATGGCGCAACAGCGCTTCATCTTCGACGACCAGCAGCTTCATAACACTCTCCTAGGCAAATCGTTATCTCCAGCAGCACAGTTTTCAGTCAGCTCGTGAAACCTGTGGGAGTGAGCCTGCTCGCGATAGCGGTGTGTCAGTCGACATCAATGTCGAATGAGCTGGCGCCATCGCGAGCAGGCTCGCTCCTACAAGGGTTGCGCTTATCAGAAAGCGTAGTTCGCCGACAGGTACGTCTGGGCGCTGCTGGTCAGGTCCAGCGAACCCTGTTTGCTGCCACCGCGCTCGCTCATCTCGGTGCTGGCGTTGCTGCGCAGGTAGCGGTAACCCAGCTCGACCGAGGTGTTTTGCGACACTTGCTGCAACACGCCAACCTGGCCGCCAATGGCGTAACCGATGTTGCTGTCGCGGCTGAAACCTGGGGATTGCTGGGTCATTTTGGTCAGACCGGCCGTGGCACCGCCGAACAATTTGGTGCTGCCGCCCACCGGGTAGAACAGATCGTAGCTGCCCAACAGGTTTTCCTGACGCAGTTTAATGCCATTGTGCGAGCCCGACACGTTGTCGTAAGTGGCGTAGTAGCGACCCTGGCTGTTTTGCTGGCCCAGACGCACACCCCAGGTGGTGTCCTTGCCGATCACGCCGTCGGCGTTCGGGCTGTTGAGGTTGTCGTTCAGGGCGTGGGACTTTTTGACCTTGTCGCTGGTCTGTCCAAGAGTAAGGCTGGCGAAATTATCGTTGGAAGCGTAAGCCGCGGTGCTCGCGCCCAGGACGGTGAAAGCCAGAAGCAGTTTTTTGAAGTGAGTCATTGGAGAATTTCCTCATGCGCTATGTGCTTTTTGGGTACAGGGCAAGGTTACGCACCCACCCCTGAACTCCCCCTGAACGCACTCTGAACCTGAGCTGAACCAACTCCACCCGGCTGTTTTGATGACTTTTATGCAGGAGATCCGACCATGCGCGTTTTCCTCGCCCTCGTATTACTGGCCTTGAGCGGGCTTAGCCACGCCGCGATCAAGACTCAGGAAATCCCCTATCAGAGCCCCGACGGCACCAAGCTGATCGGCTATTACGCCTACGACGATGCTATTAAAGGTCAACGTCCAGGCGTGGTGGTGGTGCACGAATGGTGGGGACTCAACGATTACACCAAGCGCCGCGCCCGCGACCTGGCGGGCCTGGGTTACAGCGCGCTGGCCATCGACATGTATGGCGACGGCAAGAACACCGAGCATCCGAAGGACGCCATGGCGTTCATGCAAGCGGCGTTGAAAGACAGTGCCGCGTCCAGCGCTCGCTTCCAGGCCGGGCTCGATCTGCTGAAGAAACAGCCACAGACCAATCCGGATAAAGTCGCCGCCATCGGTTACTGCTTCGGTGGTGCCGTGGTGCTGAATGCCGCACGTCAGGGTGTGCCGCTGGCGGGGGTGGTGAGTTTCCACGGCGCGCTGGCGACCAAAACACCCGCAACGCCGGGCAGCGTGAAAGCGAAAATCCTGGTGGAGCATGGCGCGCTGGACAGCATGATTACGTCGGATAACGTCGCGGCGTTCAAGGCTGAGATGGACAAGGCCGGGGCCGACTATCAATTCGTCAGCCTTGAGGGCGCCAAGCACGGGTTCAGCAACCCGGATGCGGATCGGCTGGGCCATGGCGACCATGGTGGGCCGGATATCGGGTACAGCAAGGAGGCGGATGAAAAGTCCTGGGCGGATATGCAGGCGTTCTTCAAGAAGATCTTTGGCTGACACAGTGATCGTTCCCACGGTCCCCGTGGGAATGCAGCCCGGGACGCTCCGCGTCCCATTGGAACGCGGAGCGTCCCTTGAGGCATTCCCACGCAGAGCGTGGGAACGATCAGTGTGGGGCTACCCAGCCACAAGGCAACCCGGCAAAATGCCCGACATGAATTCCACCCCCGCCCTACCCGCCTGCTGCACCCCGCTCGACGCCCATTGGCCGCTGCCGTTTGTGCTGCCTGATACGGTGCTGTTGAGCACGCACTTCGATACCTCGCAACTGGCCATCGATGATTTCCAGCGCAGTGCCATCGAGCCGCCAGCGAGCATCCAGCGCTCGGTCGCCAAGCGTCAGGCCGAATTTCTCGCCGGGCGGGTCTGCGCCCGGGCGGCGTTGCGGCAGCTCGAAGGGTTGAGTTTTACCCCGGCCATCGGTGAAGACCGGGCGCCGGTGTGGCCCGCGCACATCAGCGGTTCAATCACCCACAGCACCGGCCGGGCCGCGGCGATTGTCGCGAACAAAACCCACTGGCGTGGATTGGGAATGGACCTGGAAAATATGCTCAACCCTGAACGGGCCGAGCGCCTGGCCGGGGAAATCCTCACCCCGCCGGAGTTGCAGCGCATGGCGGCAGGCTCTCGTGATCAGCTGGCCATGCTGGTCACGCTGACGTTTTCGGTGAAAGAAAGTCTGTTCAAGGCGCTGTATCCGATTGTTCAGCAGCGGTTCTATTTTGAACATGCTGAAGTGCTGGAATGGACCGAGGCGGGTGAAGTGCGGTTGCGCTTGCTGACGGACCTGTCCAGTGAATGGCGCAATGGCACCGAGCTGGAGGCGCAGTTCGGGGTGGTGGATGGGCAGTTGTTGAGCCTGGTCAGTATCAAGGCCTGAGGATTTGTGGTGTTGGTTCGGGCCTCATCGCGAGCAGGCTCACTCCCACATTGGATCTATGTCTGACGCAAATCCCCTGTAGGAGCGAGCCTGCTCGCGATGGCGGTGGATCATTCACCACACCCCTCACCGCTTCTCCTGATTCCGCGGCCAACTCAGGCTGAAACACGCCCCGCCCAGACTCTTGCTCTTGCTGATCAACGCCCGCCCATCGTGCCAATGGATAATCCGCCGCACGATCGACAATCCCAACCCATGCCCACCCGACGCGCGGGTCCGGCTGTCGTCAAGACGCAGGAACGGCGTGAAGATTTTCTCCCACGCCGACTCCGGTACGCCCGGCCCGTCATCTTCGATGTCCACCCGGCAACGCTGCTGCCCCACCTGATAACTGACGGTCACCCGTGACGTGGCATGGCGCATGGCGTTGCTCACCAGGTTCTGGATCGCCCGGTGTAAATAGCGCGGCTCGGCCTCGACCCAGGCGTCGTCACAATCGGCGGCGGACAGGCACAACCCGCGCTGCACCGTGACCTCGGCACGTAACGGCGCCAATTCCTCGATCACTTGATTGACCAACGCATCCAGATCGATCCGCTGGAAGTTCAGCGCGGGCGAGCCCTGCTCCAGCCGCGCGTAGGTCAGCATCTCGTCGACCAGTTTGTCGAGGTCCTCGATGTCGTGGTCCATGCCTTCGCGGTATTTCTCCAAGGCCTGTGGCGTGGTGGCCGAGCCGATCATCTCCAGGCCAAAACGCAGGCGCGCCACCGGGGTGCGCAATTCGTGGGACACCGCGCGCACCAGTTCACGCTGGATCGCCAGCAACTGCTGCAAGTGCTCGGCCATGCCGTTGAACGCCGAGGCCAGTCGCCCCACCGAATCCGCGCCGCGCGCCGGCACGCGGGTTTCCAGGCTGCCCTTGGCAATGCGCGTGGCGGCGGCTTCGAGGCCACGCAAGCGGCGTTCAAGTTGTCGCACCAATAGATAGACGATCAAACCGATCAGGCTCAAACCCAGGGCCGCAATCAGCACCAGCCACTCGGGCGGATAAGGATTCATCTGGTACAGCGGGCCGATTTCCAGGACCCACGGCGTGCCGACCATGCCGGCGAACACCCGGATCGAGTCACCGCCCTTGCCCAGCGCCATCACCGTGTCGCCTTCGGAGATCCGGCGGCTCTGGTCTTCGTCCATGTCCGCCTGGTCGACAGTGACCAGGCGCAAGTCGAAACCAAAGCCCTTGTCTTGTTTCAATTGCGCCAGACGCTTGGGCTGCTCGGCCACCGGCACGCGCACCAGTTCGTCGGCCAGCAGGTAAATAGTCGCTCGCGCCAGTTGCTCGCTGATCTGCTGGACTTCACCGGTCAGAACAAGTTGTTCCTTGTCGCTGACCAGTCGATACACCTTCGCCGCATGCGGGCCGGTCTGTTCCACCAGCGCCTGGCCGCGCAGGACGCGGGTGCGTTGCGTCAGGTCGAGGTCGGTCTGGGCAAAGGTCTTCAACGCCAACGGAATCCCGAGCAAACGCTCCCACACCAGCAAGGCCCGGTGGCGCTCGGTTTCGTTCATGGGGTTCAGGTTATCGGCCATCAGCGAGAACGTGCCGTGGGCCAGGCGTTCGCGGTATTGCTCGCTGCGCACCTGATTGAGCAGGTGCAAGGCCAGTACGCCGAGCACCGCGACCAGAATCAGCGCCGCGCACATGCCGCCGTAGATGCGCAGGAAGATCGAGTTCACAGCGTGCAAGCTTCCGGAACGAACAGATAACCTTTGCTGCGGATGGTCTTGATCAGCCGTGGATGCTCCGGGTCATCGCCGATTTTCGGGCGAATACGCGAGATGCGCACGTCGATGGAGCGATCCTGGCCGTCATAGCCGATGCCACGCAGCGCGGTGAAAATCTCTTCCCGAGACAGGATGCGTCCGGCGTTGGCCACCAGCAGCCACAGCAGGTCAAATTCGGCGCTGGTCAGTTCAATGCCGCTGTCATTCAACCAGGCCTCGCGCAATGCGTTGTCCACCACCAGCGGGCCGAACTGCAGGCGTCGTTGTTTTTCCGGGGCCACTTCCGGGGCTTCACTGCGGCGCAACAGCGCCTGGATGCGCGCCAGCAGCAGACGTGGACGCACCGGTTTGCACACGTAATCGTCGGCGCCCAGGTCCAGACCAAGAATTTGATCGGTATCGTCGGTGCGGGCAGTGAGCATCAGGATCGGGCCGTCATACTTGTCGCGGACCTTGCGGCAGATGCTCAGGCCGTCTTCGCCCGGCAGCATCAGGTCGAGGATCACCAGGTCCGGCTTTTCATTAATGATGCGGGCCGCGGCCAGGGCGCCATTGCCCTCGATCGATACGCGCAGGCCATTGGCTTCCAGGTAATCGCGGGTCAGTTCGGCCAGACGCTGGTCGTCCTCCACAATCAATATCTGCCAGGCTTCTTGCTCCACGGTGACCTCTGCTTGCCAACAACACTTATAAGGAAGGATCCGCCCGTCTTTTTGTAATGATTGGGGAGGATAAGAATGCGTACACACTGGCCGATTGTATAAACGCCGAACGCCGAGAACACAAGCCGGCAAATGCGTTCGGACAACGCGTTTTTTTGTGATAGGGTTCGCGCCCTTAAAAATCCGAATGACTGTTTTCAATCGCTGGAAATCAGTGAAAAACGGTCCGCTCCAGCTAGGTCGCGGCCTACACGCCTGTTCCCTGTTTCACACACAATTTACGCACAGGTTTATCCACAGGTAGTACGTTGCAACACCCTCCAAAACGCATTATCTTGTAGCACGGCGCCAAAAAAACCCTACATGTAGGGTTTTTGCTTAAAAAGCCCAACCACATTTCAGACCAGAAACTCAAGCGCTTTATTGCTGATTCCGGTTGAACCCAGCGTCATTTTGAAAGCCCAAACCGCACCTGCGGATGGCACCGTTTTTTGAGGCCAGAACAGCCAGAACGGTACGGGTGTTGCAGTCATTACTGTCACCCTGAATGGAATCCGGTTTCGGGCCCTGGCCCGCGACCACAGACTTCGGCAAGGAAGCGGCATCATTAGCCTTTTCCTACTGTCCCGAAGTTGTTATGCCCGACGCCCGTCGGTTGTAGTGCTTCAGGACAGAACGGTGGGCACCGTGATGGTGCCCAAACAAACATAGAGAATGTGGAGACAACCCCCATGCAAACCGACACAACTCGCGAGAACCCGCAGGGCACCTTGCCGCAGGCCGCTGATTCGACTTCGGATCTGTCCGCCACCGCGCCTGGCCAACTGCGCGTGATCAAGCGTAACGGCACTGTCGTTCCTTACACCGATGACAAGATCACCGTCGCTATCACCAAAGCGTTTCTCGCAGTTGAGGGTGGCACCGCTGCCGCCTCGTCGCGAATCCATGACACCGTTGCCCGCCTGACCGAACAAGTCACCGCGACCTTCAAGCGTCGCATGCCGTCGGGCGGCACCATCCACATCGAAGAAATCCAGGACCAGGTCGAACTGGCCCTGATGCGTGCCGGCGAGCAGAAAGTGGCCCGCGACTACGTGATCTACCGTGACGGTCGTTCGAAAGAACGCGCTGCCCACGCACCGGCCGAGGAAGCGGTCAACGCTCACCCCTCGATCCGTATCACCCGCGCCGACGGCACCTTTGCTCCTCTGGACATGGGCCGCCTGAACACCATCGTCACCGAAGCGTGCGAAGGGCTGGAAGAAGTCGACGGCGACCTGATCCAGCGCGAAACCCTGAAGAACCTGTACGACGGCGTGGCCCTGACCGACGTCAACACCGCCCTGGTGATGACCGCCCGTACCCTGGTCGAGCGTGAGCCGAACTACTCGTTCGTGACCGCCCGCCTGCTGATGGACACCCTGCGTGCCGAAGGCCTGAGCTTCCTGAACGTTGCCGAAAGCGCGACCCACCACGAGATGGTCGACCTGTACGCCAAGGCCTTGCCTGCGTACATCGCCAAGGGTATCGAATTCGAATTGCTGAACCCGGTCCTGGCCACCTTCGACCTGGAAAAACTCGGCAAGGCGATCAACCACGAGCGCGATCAGCAGTTCACCTACCTGGGCCTGCAAACCCTGTACGACCGTTACTTCATCCACAAGGACGGTATCCGCTTCGAACTGCCGCAGATCTTTTTCATGCGCGTGGCCATGGGCCTGGCGATCGAAGAGAAGCAGAAAGAAGACCGTGCGATCGAGTTCTACAACCTGTTGTCGTCCTTCGACTACATGTCGTCGACTCCGACCCTGTTCAACGCCGGCACCCTGCGTCCACAGCTGTCGAGCTGCTACCTGACCACCGTGCCGGATGACTTGTCGGGCATCTACCACGCGATCCACGACAACGCCATGTTGTCGAAATTCGCCGGCGGCCTGGGCAACGACTGGACGCCGGTTCGTGCACTGGGTTCGTACATCAAGGGCACCAATGGCAAATCCCAGGGCGTTGTTCCGTTCCTGAAAGTGGTGAACGACACCGCCGTCGCCGTCAACCAGGGTGGCAAGCGCAAAGGCGCTGTCTGTGCCTACCTGGAAACCTGGCACATGGACATCGAAGAGTTCATCGAACTGCGCAAGAACACCGGTGATGACCGACGTCGTACCAACGACATGAACACCGCCAACTGGATCCCTGACCTGTTCATGAAGCGCGTCTTCGATGACGGCAAGTGGACCCTGTTCTCGCCATCCGAAGTTCCGGACCTGCACGACCTGACCGGCAAGGCTTTCGAAGAGCGTTACGAGTACTACGAAGCCCTGACCGAGTACCCGGGCAAGGTCAAGCTGTTCAAGACCATCCAGGCCAAAGACCTGTGGCGCAAAATGCTGTCCATGCTGTTTGAAACCGGCCACCCATGGCTGACCTTCAATGACCCGTGCAACCAG
>NZ_JBIWAF010000022.1:0-98100 GCF_044759925.1 Pseudomonas sp. NPDC099000 | reverse complement strand
AAACATACAGAAAACCAGAATAACACCTGTGACTCCAGTTGATAAAAGTCATAAAAAGGTGAAGAGCCTTCAAGCTCTTCCCCTATTTTGTATCTGGAGTCTGTACATGGAAAACCTGGACGCGCTCGTCTCTCAAGCACTAGAGGCTGTGCAAAGCGCTGAAGATATCAATGCCCTGGAGCAAATCCGGGTTCACTACCTTGGCAAGAAGGGTGAATTGACTCAGGTGATGAAGACCCTGGGGAATTTGCCGGCAGAAGAGCGTCCGCAAGTCGGCGCCCTTATCAACGTTGCCAAGGAGCGTGTCACAGAGGTTCTCAATGCCCGCAAGGCGCTGTTTGAAGAGGCCGACCTGGCCGCCAAACTGTCTGCCGAGTCCATTGACGTGACCCTGCCTGGCCGCGGCCAGACCTCGGGTGGTCTGCATCCGGTTACTCGTACTCTGGAACGTATCGAACAGTTCTTCACCCATATTGGCTACGGCATTGCCGAAGGCCCTGAGGTCGAAGACGACTACCACAACTTCGAAGCCCTCAACATCCCAGGCCATCACCCGGCCCGGTCGATGCATGACACCTTCTATTTCAATGCCAACATGTTGCTGCGCACCCATACCTCGCCGGTTCAGGTCCGCACCATGGAATCGAAACAACCGCCGATCCGCATCGTCTGCCCAGGCCGTGTGTACCGTAGCGACTCCGATATCACCCACTCGCCGATGTTCCACCAGGTCGAAGGCCTGTTGGTCGACCGCGACATCAACTTCGCCGACCTCAAAGGGACCATCGAAGAGTTCTTGCGCGTGTTCTTCGAAAAAGAACTGGCCGTGCGTTTCCGTCCTTCGTACTTCCCCTTCACCGAGCCGTCCGCTGAAGTCGATATGGAGTGCGTGATGTGCAGCGGTAAAGGCTGCCGTGTCTGCAAACAGACTGGCTGGCTGGAAGTCATGGGCTGCGGCATGGTTCACCCGAATGTGCTGCGCATGTCCGGGATCGACCCGGAAGAGTTTTCGGGCTTTGCCTTCGGCATGGGCGTTGAGCGTCTGGCCATGCTGCGTTACGGCGTGAACGACTTGCGTCTGTTCTTCGACAACGACTTGCGGTTCCTCGCGCACTTTCGCTAGTCGTAACGAATTCTTAGGAGAGCAGGATGAAATTCAGTGAACAATGGCTGCGTGGCTGGGTAAGCCCGCAGGTAAGTCGCGACGAGCTGGTTGCTCGTCTGTCGATGGCCGGTCTTGAGGTCGATAGCGTTACGCTGGCCGCCGGTGAGTTCAGTGGCGTGGTAGTGGGCGAGGTGTTGAGCACCGAGCAGCACCCGGACGCCGACAAGTTGCGTGTATGCCAGGTCAGCAACGGCTCGGAGACCTTCCAGGTAGTGTGCGGTGCGCCAAACGTGCGCCCGGGCCTGAAGATCCCGTTTGCCATGATCGGCGCCGAACTGCCAGGCGACTTCAAAATCAAGAAAGCCAAGCTGCGTGGCGTTGAGTCCAACGGCATGCTGTGCTCGCAAGCCGAGCTGCAAGTCGGCGAAGGCAACGATGGCCTGATGGAATTGCCGACCGATGCGCCGGTGGGTCAGGACATTCGTGAGTACCTGAGCCTGGACGACGCCAGCATCGAAGTCGACCTCACCCCGAACCGCGGCGACTGCCTGTCCCTGGCCGGTCTGGCCCGTGAAGTCGGCGCGTTGTACGCTGCTGAAGTCACCCGTCCGGTGGTTGCTGTCGTGCCAGCCGTGCACGACGAAGTGCGCTCGATCGAAGTGCTGGCGCCTGCTGCTTGCCCGCGTTACCTGGGTCGTGTGATCCGTAACGTCGATCTATCCCAGCCTACGCCGCTGTGGATGGTCGAGCGCTTGCGTCGTGGCGACGTGCGAAGCATCGACGCTGCCGTGGATATCACCAACTACGTGATGCTTGAACTGGGTCAACCGCTGCACGCGTTCGATCTCGCCGAAATCAATGGCGGCATCCGTGTGCGCATGGCCGAAGAAGGCGAGAAGCTAGTACTGCTCGACGGTCAGGAAGTCAGCCTGCGTAGCGATACGCTGGTGATTGCCGACCACACCCGCGCCTTGGCCATCGCCGGCGTCATGGGGGGCGAGCACAGCGGCGTCAACACCGCGACCACTCGCGATGTGTTCCTGGAAAGCGCGTTTTTCGACCAGATTGCCGTCGCTGGCAAGGCCCGTTCCTACGGCCTGCACACCGATGCCTCGCACCGCTACGAGCGTGGCGTGGACTGGCAACTGGCCCGTGAAGCCATGGAGCGCGCCACTGGCCTGCTGCTGGAAATCACTGGGGGCGAAGCTGGCCCGATCATCGAAACCGTCAGCGAACAGCACCTGCCGAAGATTGCTCCGGTCACCCTGCGTGCGCAGCGCATCACTCAGATGCTGGGCATGGAAATGGAGTCGGCCGAAGTCGAGCGTCTGCTCAGCGGCCTGGGTCTGAAAATTGCTGCCGATGGGGCAGGGCAGTGGCGCGTTGAAGTGCCAAGCCACCGCTTCGACATTAGTCTGGAAGTGGACCTGATCGAAGAGCTGGCCCGTCTGTACGGCTACAACCGTCTGCCGGTTCGTTACCCGCAAGCTCGCCTGGCGCCACAAGCCAAGGCTGAAGCGCGTAGCGATCTGCCGGAACTGCGTCGTCTGCTGGTGGCACGTGGATATCAGGAAGCGATCACCTACAGCTTCATCGATCCGAAACAATTCGAGTTGTTTAATCCGGGTGTCGAGCCGCTGCTGCTTGCCAACCCGATCTCGAACGACATGGCGGCCATGCGCTCGTCCCTGTGGCCCGGTCTGGTCAAGGCGCTTCAGCACAACCTGAACCGTCAGCAGGATCGCGTCCGTCTGTTCGAAAGCGGCCTGCGCTTTGTCGGTCAGTTGGAAGGCCTGAAGCAAGAGCCGATGATTGCGGGTGTTGTTTGCGGTAGCCGTCTGCCGGAAGGCTGGGCTCAGGGTCGCGATGTCGTGGATTTCTTCGACGTCAAAGCCGACGTGGAAGCGGTGCTGGGTTTTGCCGGTGCACTGGATTCGTTCACGTTCGTGCCGGGCAAACACCCTGCGTTGCACCCGGGTCAAACCGCGCGCATCGAACGTGAAGGTCGCCTGGTCGGCTTCGTCGGCGCTATCCACCCTGAATTGTCGAAAACCCTCGGTCTCGACCGCCCGGTTTTCGTCTTCGAGCTGGTTCTGGCCGAAGTGGCATTGGGAAAAATGCCTAAATTCCAGGAGTTATCACGCTTTCCTGAAGTGCGTCGTGACCTGGCGCTGATTGCGGCCACGGACGTTGCGGCCAGTGCCGTACTGGACGTAATCCGTGAAAATGCAGGCGAATGGCTCACAGACCTCAGGCTATTTGACGTGTATCAGGGTAAAGGCATTGATCCTGATAGAAAAAGCCTTGCAGTCGGCTTGACCTGGCAGCATCCATCGCGCACTCTTAATGACGATGAGGTGAATACCACGACGCAAAACATCCTCACCTCGCTCGAACAAAGGTTGAACGCCACGTTAAGGAAGTGACGTATGGGGGCTCTGACGAAAGCTGAAATGGCGGAACGTCTGTATGAAGAGCTGGGCCTGAATAAACGGGAGGCCAAGGAATTGGTCGAACTGTTTTTTGAAGAAATCAGGCACGCTCTTGAAGACAACGAACAAGTCAAATTGTCCGGTTTCGGCAATTTCGACCTTCGGGACAAACGCCAGCGGCCTGGCCGCAATCCGAAAACGGGTGAAGAAATCCCGATCACGGCTCGCCGTGTGGTCACCTTTCGTCCAGGGCAGAAGTTGAAGGCCCGAGTTGAGGCTTATGCTGGAACCAAGTCATAACGACGAGCTCCCCGTCAGCCCAGGCAAACGCTACTTCACCATTGGTGAAGTCAGCGAGCTGTGTGCGGTAAAACCGCACGTGCTGCGCTATTGGGAGCAGGAGTTTCCTCAACTCAACCCCGTCAAACGCCGCGGAAACCGCCGGTATTATCAGCGCCAAGACGTGCTGATGATCCGGCAGATCCGCGCGCTTCTTTACGATCAAGGGTTCACCATCGGCGGCGCGCGCCTGCGTTTGTCCGGTGATGAAGCCAAAGACGACACCACCCAATACAAACAGATGATTCGGCAGATGATTGCTGAGTTGGAAGATGTGTTGGTTGTTCTCAAGAAATAATTTCCTGCATTTGAATACTTCCAGTTTTCAAAAGCTTGCGATATATTCTTGAGCGTTCTTCGAGATGAGGAACGAGTTTCACGCCTAGTCGGGGCGTAGCGCAGTCCGGTAGCGCACTAGCATGGGGTGCTAGGGGTCGAGTGTTCGAATCACTCCGTCCCGACCATTATTCCTGAGTAAAATCAGACACTTGAGCCGATCAGATGGATCGGCTTTTTTGTGTCTGCGCAAAACTACCCGGTTGTTTCCAGTCTCGAGAGCCTTCAAGGGCCATAGCAATCTACCAGCGTATGATCGCGATAAGCTGCACCAGAGCGGAAAGACAACCGTGGCTGGCGTTGTAAGCTCAACGGATCAGATCAATGTGTTTTAGTGCCGAATACTCTTGAACTGACAACTGACGGCAAATACCGCCCTACAAAAGGGTTACTCAATGCTGAAGAAACAGCCGGAAAGCAAAGCAGCGACCGCAGCTGAAATCGAGCGCTCCATCCAGGCCTTGAACAAACTGGCAGAACGCCTTTGGGGTGACGGCCGGGAAGCAGAAGCGAAAGCGCTCCTTGATGCCTTGGATGCTCTAAACCGAGCGCTGGACCGGATCAGGATTGGGGAGAGCCGCAGGGTTGGGACTCTCCATTAATACGGATGAATCAACTGGCTACCAAGTCCAAGCCTGGACGAACAGGCATCGAAGGCAGATATCTGATGTGGCTACTTGAACTTTTGTCCGGCCTCCTCGACGGCCTCGGTAATATTCAGCCTTACGAAAAACCTCGCAGGGTTTTCACGCGAGGATTTGTCGCATTCTGTGTGATGGTCGCTGTGTTTGAGCTAATAGCTTTGAACCAACTTTATGCGGGCGAACGCGGGTGAATACTGTCTGCCTTCCTTGTTTCAGACTTGTGCAACACCCGGGTAAGGGCTCACCGCTTACTGCTTCGGTTTTGTTTCTTCATTGCCCGAGCCACTCGAGCTGGCAGCATCTTTTTCCATCTCCTCCGACTCCGCACCAGAATTAGACCCCGCAGCTTCCTCACCCTTTTTGTCAGCCTTTTCCTTGTTGGACTCACCCCCCTGGTTAAGCCCCGGAAGAGCACTCGGTGGGATAGTAGCGTCCTCCGTGACCTTCTCGGCCGCGAGCGCGTAGGTCGAGCAGATCGACACAAATCCCGTGAGCATAAGAGCGGCAATTTTGCTGTTCATGGTTTGCGCCTACCGTGCGAGTGGATGTATGCATTTGAAGAGCGTGGAGGATGAACGTGCTGGTGCCAAGACGAGCGGTACAAGGGAGAGGCACCTGAATTGACAAAAAACGTCAAGCCGCAGCTTCGAGCGTATCGAGATCCAAAAGGGTGAAATGGCCCGCATCCGGCTTCCAGCCAGCAGTGTCAATATGAATCACATTGCCAAGCCTGACGGGCTTACGTATTGGCGTATGCCCGACAATCAGCGCACGCAATCCTTCAACGCCCTGCATCTCCCTCTGCTCGAGCCGGCTTCGTGACCACATGCAACGGTTCCGCACCTGCGTCAGGCGCGGGCTGCTCTCCGGCGATTCCAGTTCACCGACCAACTGCCCCCATGATGGAAACGGACAATCGGCATGCACAATCCCAATCAAGCCTTGTGCTGTTTCGACTTCAATTGCGATAGGCAACTCGGCGAACTTCGCTGCGAACTCTTTCTGCTCGGACAGCGAGAGGCGCGTGAACCATAAGCCGCCGTTGTAGATCCAGCTATCGACGTCGCAGGTATCGAAGTGAACCACGTAGTCATCATGGTTGCCGCACACTGGGTGAAACCATGGCTTGTCCAGCCAATCGAGAGCGTCACGGCATTCCGGCCCGCGGTCAATCAGATCGCCAACACTGAATAGGCGATCGACCGTAGGATTAAACCTGGCGGCATCCAGAGCAGCCTGCAGCCGCGTGAAGTGGCCGTGTATGTCGCCGACAGCGAAATCTCGGCCAACCGTGTTTGTGGTGAAGCGCTTCACCCGCGTCACCTCTGAGATTTCGAACATGACTGTGCCTCATCCGCCAATCGCCGGCGAGCTCGTGGTCAATTGAGTTTAGGCGGCGTCGGAGAAAATCGTAGGCAAGGGCTTCGGGTGATCGCAAAAGAAAAACCCGGCCATTGTGCCGGGTTGTTTCGTCAGGGTCAGCGTTAGTAGCCCGCCGCCTGGGCGAGGTGGTTGTCCTGCGCCACGGCGATGAAGTGCAGTGGAACGTTCGGCTGTTCATCACTGGTGCGGATTTCAACGCTACCGACGATTTGAAGGTGTCGCTCACTCAACCCGGTCGACTCTTCTGCCTTTGCCATAGCCATTCTCGCGTGGTTCGCTGCGATTTCATTGAGAGTTGACACGTTACATCTCCGGGGACTGACCAAGCGTTGATTAGAGTGCCGCCGCGTCAGAATTACGTCGTTCTGGGGCTGCCAAGACCGGCTTGTGCAATCGTTAAGCCAGAGAGGGTCGTCAATTGCGCGCTGGGTTTTGATATGCGACGAATGGTTGTCGCGGACAAAAGCTCCATCCGGTTGAGACGTTTCTGGGCTTCTGTTTCCGCGTGAAAGCGCAAAATACACGACGCTTGTTAGAACGATTATTTCCTTCGGTTATTTATATAGGCTTCGCTCGCATATCCATAACCTTGAAAAATACGCTGCGGCGAGGATGGCATCTGTCATCAAAGTCGCCCGTTCGTTGTGACAGACATGAGTGTGCAACTGATCCCGTTAACGTTGTTTCGGCATTCATTCCAGCTGTTTGATCGTCATCTTGTTGTGCGTGGGCCATTGCTTAGAATCCGCTCCATCAGCTTTGTCCACCTATCAATCCTTCAGGGAGCCACACCATGATGAATGCCATGCAGATGCAAATGCCGATGAACGCCAACATGCCGACGATGCCGATGATGGGCATGCCGATGATGATGGCGACCATGAGTTGCGAAATGATGGACGACGGCATGATGTGCAAGATGATGCCGGCCGCTGGCATGGACATGGCGATGTTCAAGAACAGCGCTGAAATGATGCAGATGATGATGAACTGCGGCATGCCGATGATGATGCATTGCGGCAACATGAGCATGATGTGCATGTCTCAGTCGGCCATCGCCATGCCAATGATGAACATGATGATGCCAATGCCGATGATGGGCATGCCGATGCCATCGATGAAGTGCGTGATGGAATGCACCCTGATGGCCGACTGCATGATGTGCAAAATCATGCCGATGGCGGGCATGAACATGGACATGATGAAAAACTGCTGTGCGCGGATGATGAAGATGATGAACGACTGCAGCATGCCGATGATGATGAGCTGCAATGGTATGCCGCTGATGTGCTGCACCTGCTGATCCCGGGCAGCACCAAAAAAGCCCTCGAGGCCCTATGGGCCCGGGGGCTTTTTCATTCCGGCAGACACCGAAGACCCCTGTAGGAGTGAGCCTGCTCGCGATAGCGGTGTCTCAGTCGACATCGTTGTTACCTGACTCACCGCTATCGCGAGCAGGCTCACTCCTACAGGGGGAGCTGGTTCAATCCAGGCGTTCCGGGTAAGTCACCACCAGGTACGCCACCGCTTCGCTGTCGGCGGGGTTGCGGTAGCGGTGGGGCTGGTCGGCATAAAACAGAATCGAATCGCCGGTGGAGAGCAGGTAGCGCTCGTCGTTGACGCTGATTTCCAGCACGCCTTGCGACACCACCAGGTTCTCCTGAACGCCGGGTCCATGACCCTCGCAGACGTCCTCACCCAAAGGGCTCAGGCGCAGTTCGTAAAACTCCGACTGGCGCGCTACGTCGAACGGGAACAGCGCGCGGCTGACAAACGCGCCGCTGGCACTGACCAGGCGTTTGCTCTGGCTGGCCGACAGCACCGCCACCCCTTCGAAGGCCCGATGCTCAAGAAACGCGGCCACCGAAACCTTCAGACCCTTGGCGATTTTGCACAACACCTTGATCGAGGGCACGCTGCGTCCTGATTCGATCTGAGCAAGCATGGCCCGGCTCACACCGCATTGTCGGGCCAGCGCGTCGAGGGACAGATGACGCTTGCTCCGCAGACGTTGCAGGTTCTGCGCGACCCGCTCGCAGATCGGATCTTCCTCCATTTGCTCAAGGTTATTCAGATCCAGCGCAGGTTCGTCCGCGCTTGCCAGAAAGCGCGAGGGTTCGCTCGCGTTCACGCCTGACGTGTCTCGGTCGATTGGCATGCCTGAACCCATTGAAAGGCCTGCAAACCGGCATTGCGTGCGTACATTTCCCACATGGCCCGTGCCCGTTGCTGAGCCTGTTTGCGTTTACGGTAGCTGGCGAAGTCGATGAGGTTGTCAGTCGGATTCATGGGGCACTTCACTGTGGTGATGAATGACGGGATGACCTGAGAGTACGCGGATATTCATATAGCTATAAATACTGATTTTGTATTGGTTAATTCTTTTTAGTTCTTATCGAGGTGGAGAGTTGACCCAAGCCTGTGGACATCTGCATGCGGATTTATATATTCCATATTGATATAAATAGATAATTATATATTCCTTTTGTTGTTGGTTTGGCTGGTGCACCTTGAAGGCCTGCGCATCCATGCGGATGTGTCCGACATCAGACAGGAAGCCTCAACATGACCATCAAAGCGATCAACGTCCGCAACCAGTTCAAAGGCGTCATCAAGGAAATCGTGGAGGGCGAAGTGGTTTCCGAAATCGACGTGCAAACCGCGTCCGGCATTGTCACCTCGGTGATCACGACCCGGTCAGTGCGCGACCTTGAATTGAAAGTGGGCAGCGAGGTGATTGCCTTCGTCAAATCCACCGAGGTGTCGATCGCCAAGCTCTGAAACAGCGGGTTTGAAATTCAAGATCTGCGGCTTCGGCTAATGCCGGTAAGTCACGAGCGACGGAAATCCTGTGGGAGCGTGGCTTGCCCGCGAAGAATGCACCGCGGTTTTTCAGGTATTACGCGTCATCGTTCTTCGCGGGCAAGCCACGCTCCCACAGGTTCTGTGTACCCATCACGTTGAGGTTTTCATGGCAGCTCCCTTCAAGCGCTCCGCATTGACCCTGTTGGCTGCCTCTGTGGCGGCGTTGAGTGCATTACTCAGTCCCGGCGTTCAGGCCGAGGGCAAAATCAGCATTGCCCAGCAATTTGGCATCGGTTACCTGATCCTTGATGTGGTGCGCGATCAGCAACTCATCGAGAAACATGGCAAGGAGCAGGGGCTCGACATCAAGGTCGACTGGAACAGCATCTCCGGTGCCACGGCGATGAACGAGGCGCTGCTGGCCGGTGCGCTGGATGTGGTGTCGGCCGGCGTGCCGCCGATGCTGACAATCTGGGACCGGACCAAGGGCCGGCAAAACGTCAAGGCCATCGCATCGCTCGGGTCGATGCCCAATTACCTGCTGACCAATAATCCGAACGTGAAGAGCCTCAAGGACTTCACTGAAAAGGATCGCATCGCGGTGCCAGCGGCGGGGGTAGGTTTCCAGTCGCGCACGTTGCAGATCGAGACGGCCAAGCAGTTCGGCGCTGAACACTACAAAAAGTTTGACGACATCTCGATCAGCCTCGCTCACCCGGATGCGACGTCGGCGCTGATTGCCGGCGGCTCAGAAATCAATTCACATTTTTCCAGCCCGCCGTTCCAGTACCAGGAACTGCAAAGCCCCAACGTTCACAAAGTGTTGAGTTCCTACGACGTACTGGGTGGCCAGGCCACGTTCAACGTGCTGTACACCACCGAAAAATTCCACGACGAAAACCCGAAAACCTACAAGGCGTTCTACGCGGCGCTGGCCGAGGCCGAGCAAATCATCAAGGCCGACAAGCCGGCCGCCGCCCAGACCTATATCCGCGTGGAGCAATCGAAACTGGCCTTGCCACTGGTTGAGAAAATCGTCGCCGACCCCGAAATCGATTTCACAGTCGTACCACAACGCACCTTTATCTACGCCGAGAAACTCCAGGAGCTGGGCGTGCTGAAAAACAAGGCCGCCAGCTGGAAGGATTACTTCTTTGAGGAAGCCCATGGCAGTGCGGGCAGCTGAGTGGGTCAGAGCCCGCGGCTGCTTCTGATCAGCTCATAGGCCCGACGCACCAGCGGGTTCACGGTGTTGGGGCGAATCCACAAGTGATAGGTCACGTCCGGCAACCGTGGCAATCCCTCCGTTTCACCCAGCACGCGCATGTCCGGCCCGAGCATTTCCATGCTGCGGGGCGTGACGCCGAGCCCCGCACGCGTCGCGGCCTTGATCCCGATCAGGTTCGAGGCCAGGTAAGCCTGTCGCCAGGGAATGTTCGCGCGCTCCAGGGCTTCCAGCGCGTAGCGCCGATAGATGCTCGGCTCCTCCACCAGAATCAGCGGCAAGGGTTCGCCGGGGTTATGAATGTACTGCGCCGCGCAGATCCACCACACCGGTGAGGTGCGCAAGGCAAAGCCTTCGAGGCTGGGGTCTTCACGGGTGGAGATCACCATGTCGATCTTGCCCCGGTGCAAGTCTTCCATCAAAAACGGACTGCGCCCGACATCGATCTCCAGGCGCAAGCGGGGTGCCGAGCGGGCGATGTGGCTGAGGATCGGCGGCAGGATGGTGTCGGCGATGTCATGGGGTGAGCCGATGCGCAACACGCCGCTCAAGCTGCTTTCGCGCAGAGAGTTCAGGGCCTCATCGTTGAGCGAGAGCATTTGCCGTGCATGTCGCAGCAACTGCAAACCGGCTTCGGTGAGTTGTTTTTGCCGCCCGCGCTTCTCGAACAGGCTCACACCGACGAGCTGTTCCAGGCGTTGCATGTGTTGGGTGACCGACGATTGCGTGCGGGCCAGTTGCGCGCCGGCTTCGGCAAAACTGTGGTGATCCACTACGGCGACGAAGGTGCGCAGCAATTCGAGATCGAGGGTTGGCAGGGTCGGCATGGCTATTACCAGGGCGGTTTTTATATCAAGAGTGTAAACATAAATATTAGAAATCGTTATGTATATTTGATGATTGTTTCAGTAGTAAACGATTTATCCTCAATAAACACTGGAATATAAGCTGTCTTTGTATTTTGGGTTACGTTGCTAGTTATAACGATATTAGATATTTGTATTTTCGTTACGCCCACGCTGTACCTAGGATGCCCTCACACCCGGTCGGGGTACTCCGATCAACCATTAGGGGAAGTCCATGTTGCTCAAGCACACGCCAGTTAAACAACTATTGCCCGTGATGCTGGGCGCCCTGATCTCGTTGGCGGCCAGTGCCGGCGCCCATGCCGATGCGACGCTGGACAAGATCGAGCAGCGTCATGTGTTAGTGGTCGGCGTGCTGTTGTCTGGCGGCCCCTTTGGTGGAATTGATCCTGCCACCCAAAAGCCGCGCGGCTTGAACGTTGACCTCGCTCAGGAGCTGGGACGGCAACTGGGCGCCGAGGTGCAGCTGGTGCCGGTACTGCCCGCCAATCGCGTGCAGTTTCTGCAACAGGGCAAAGTCGATTTGCTGATTGCCAACATGGAATGGACCGCTGAACGCGGCGAGATTCTCGGTTTTGTACCCACGCCGTTCTATCGCGTCGGCGGCACCGCAGCGGTGCTCAAGGACAGCAAGATCACCCGATGGGAAGACCTGAAAAACCAACCGGTCTGCACCTCCCAGGGCAGCAGTTACGCCAAGCCGCTCACCGAATTGGGTGTAGAGATCAAGGCTTTCAAGAGCTCTTCGGAATCCCTGTTGGCCCTGCGCGGCAACAACTGCGTCGCGGCGGTGCATGACGCCACACTGATCAATCCGTTGCTCGCCGACACCGCCGAATGGCAGGGCTATCGTGCGCTCACCCCGGAACTCAATCCCGCACCGTCGGTGATCTGGACCCGTCGCGGCGAAAGCGATACCCAGGCGAAGCTCGATCCCATCGTCATGGAACTGCACCGCAGCGGCTGGCTGATCGAAGCCCAGACCCGCAACCGCATCACCCCCGCGTCGCCCGCTCTGGTCGAGCTGCAAAAGCAGTTTCAGGCCAGCGGCGCCTGATTCCGTTTCTCCCTCTTTTCCTTTTCAACAGGCCGTCGTCTTGCGCGACGGTCGTGCAAGGTAACCGTGCATGAACCGTCACTTCAAAGCCATGACCACGCTGTGCCTTGCAGGCGCTGTCGCATTAGGCGCCAGTCTCGCCCAGGCCGATGCCACGCTGGACAAGATCGAGCAACGCCATGCCATCAGCATCGGGGTGATTCTCAGCGGTCCGCCGTTCGGCACTATCGACCCGAAGACCGGCGAGCACCTGGGCTACAACGTCGAACTGGCCAAGGGCGTGGCCAAGGCGTTGGGCGTCGAGGCCAAGACCGTTTCGGTACTGGCACCCAACCGTGTGCAGTTTCTGCAGCAGGGCAAGGTCGACATCCTGATCGCCAACATGCAGTTCACCGAAGAACGCGCCGAAATTCTCGATCACGTGCCCACGCCTTATGAGGAAGTGGGCGGTGCCGCGTTGATTCGCAAAGGCGCGGGCATCACGCAATGGGCCGACCTCAAGGGCAAACCGGTGTGCGTGTCCCAGGGCAGCAACTTCATCAAGCCGTTGCAGGAAACCTACGGCGCCCAGATCAAGGCGTTCCGCAGCCAGTCCGAATCGCTGTTGTCGCTGCGCGGCAATGGGTGTGTGGCGGCGGTGCATGTCAGCCCGACCATGCATGCGTTGTTGAGCGATGCCGAGTGGGCCGGGTATGACATTCCGTTGCCGGGGGATCTGATCCCGTCCAACTCGGTGATCTGGCTGCGCAAAGGCGAGCACGATACCCAGGCGAAACTGGATGCCATCGTGCGCGACTGGCACCGCAGTGGCTGGCTGATCGACCTCGGCGAGCGCACCGGCATGGCACCGTCCCAGGCCTTGCGTGACCTGCACGAGCAGTACCGCAATGCCGCACCGCTGGCATCACAACCATGAGTCGACCGTTGTTCGAGGAGTTGCAGCAACTGCTCGGCGCCAGCCATGTGCAGAGCAGCGAGGAAGCCGCGCCGTACCTGACCGACAAACAAGGTCGCTACGTCGGGCAAGTCCTTGCTGCCGTGCACCCGGCGAACACCGGGGAAGTCGCGGCGGTGGTCCGTGCCTGCGTGGCCGGTGATACGCCCGTGGTGGTGCAGGGTGGCAACACCGGTTTGATGGGCGGCGCCACGCCGGACGGCAGCGGTCGAGCCGTCTTGCTGTTGCTTGATCGCCTGAATCGGGTGCGTGCGGTGGACACCGACAACGACACCCTGACCGTTGAGGCCGGCTGCATTCTGCAAACCGTGCAGAACGTCGCCCGTGAAGCCGGTCGTCTGTTTCCCTTGAGCCTTGGCGCCGAAGGTAGTTGCACCATCGGTGGCAATCTCGGCACCAATGCCGGTGGCACCGCCGTGTTGCGTTATGGCAATACCCGCGAGCTGACGCTGGGGCTGGAAGTGGTGACCGCCGAGGGCGAAATCTGGAACGGGCTGCGCGGTTTGCGCAAGGACAACACCGGTTACGATCTGCGCGATCTTTTTATCGGCAGCGAAGGCACCCTCGGGATTATCACCGCCGCAACCCTGAAACTGTTCCCGCTGCCCAAGGCGCAGGCCACGGCGCTGCTGGCGTTCGACTCGCTGGCCCAGGCGGTGGAATTTCTCTCCCATGCCCGCGCCGGTTTCGGTGCCAGCCTCACCGCGTTCGAACTGCTCAGTGCCGATTGCCTGGCGCTGTTGCGTGAGCAATTTCCCGAGGGGCCGCAACCGTTTCTCGGGGGCAGCCAACCCTGGTTTGCGCTGCTGGAACTCTCGGACAATCACAGCGAACGCCATGCTCGCGAAGCTTTTGAAGAAGTGCTGGGCACGGCGTTTGAACACAGCTTGCTGGCCAATGCGCTGATCGCCGAAAGCCTCGCGCAGAGCGAAGCTTTGTGGTTGTTGCGCGAAAACATGAGCGAGGCGCAGAAGCGCGCCGGACGCAACATGAAGCACGACATCTCGGTGCCGATTTCCCAGGTCGTGGCATTTGTCGCCCACACCGATGCGCTGTTGCAGACACATTTCCCCGGCGTGCGCCATTTCACCTTCGGCCATTTGGGCGACGGCAACCTGCACTACAACGTCGCTCATCCGCTGGATTCGACGGTCGATGCGCACATGGCCAACTACGCCGCGCTCAGCCTGCTGGTGCACGACAGCGCCCACGCCCACGGCGGTTCCATCAGCGCCGAACATGGCATTGGCCAGCGCAAACTGGGCATGTTGGAACGCTATAAAAGTCCGGTGGAACTCGACCTGATGCGCCGGATCAAGCAGGCGCTGGACCCGAAAAACCTGCTCAATCCGGGCAAGGTCGTGGAGGTGATTTCGTCATGACGGTCAGCCTTTCAAAACGCGTGCAACGCGTCTCGCTGTCGGCCAATGCCGCCGCCAAATCCCGGGCCACCGAGTTGCGTGAGGCCGGTCACGACATTCTCGACCTGACCACCGGCGAGCCGGATTTCGACACCCCCGAACACATCAAGCAAGCCGCCTATGCCGCCATCGCTGCGGGTGCGACCAAGTACACCCCGACGCCCGGCGTGAAAGCCTTGCGGCTTGCGGTGCAACGCAAGCTCCAGCAGGAGAACCGACTGGACTACCCGCTGGCCTCCATCGTGATTGCCAACGGTGCCAAACAGATCATCTTCAATGCCTTCGCCGCCACCCTCGACGACGGCGATGAAGTGCTGGTGCCGACCCCTTACTGGCCGTCATTCCCGGACAGTGTGCGGTTCAACGGCGGCGAACCGGTGTTCATCGAATGCGGGCTGGCGCAGGGCTGCAAGCTCACGGCAGAACAACTGGAGCATCACATTGGCGAACGCACGCGCTGGCTGATTCTCAACGGCCCCGGCAACCCCAGCGGCGCGGTGTACAGCGCGGCCGAGTTGCAAGCGATCGCCGAGGTCCTGCGCCGGCATCCACAGGTGCTGATCCTGCTGGATGAGCTCTATGAACATATCCGCTTTGACGGTCAGCCGGCGCAGAGCCTGCTCAATGTTGCGCCGGACCTGCAACCGCGTTGCCTGCTGGTGGGCGGCGTATCGAAGACCTACGCCATGACTGGCTGGCGCATCGGTTTCGGCGCCGGGCCGCAGGTGCTGACCATCGCCATGGCGGTTGTGCAGTCGCAAGCCACTTCGGGGGCGTCCTCGGTGGGACAAGCCGCTGCGTTGGCCGCGTTCGAAGGCGGACTGGATTTCTTGCCGGAGCAGGTGGCGGCTTATCAGCTGCGTCGGGATCTATTGGTCAGCGCCTTACATGATGTCGACGGTCTTGAAGTGCTTGAGCCCCAGGGCGGCTTCTTCGTGTTTGTCCGCTGCGCCGGTTTGCTGGGGCGTTATCGTCCGGACGGTTCATGCCTGAACAGCGACGCCGATGTCGTGGCGTATTTGCTGGAGGAGGGCGTGGCCGGCGTGGCGGGCAGTGCTTATGGTTTGTCGCCGTGGTTTCGCCTGTCCATCGCCACCGCAACCGACAGCGTGGTCGAAGCCGGACGACGCATCACCCGGGCCTGCACGCAGTTGCGAGGCGAAGCATGAGTCACTGGCTGGAGGTGTTCGTCCACTGGGCCGCCGGTTTCGGCCTGAACTACGGCTTTCTGCTGGACGCCTATCAGCGCGCAACCCTGGAGCAGGGCGCGCTGACCACGGTGTTGTTGTGCCTGTTTACCATCGTCGGCAGCCTGCTGGCCGGGGTCGGACTGGCGGCGATGCTCACGTCGGGCAAACCGTGGCTGGCGAAACCGGCACGAGTGTTTGTCGAGGTCACCCGCAACACACCGACGCTGGTGCAGCTGTATTGCGCGTTCCTCGTATTGAACATGCTGTTGACCCAAGCCGTTGGCGCGGCCAACCCGCTGACACCTTTTGCCTGGGTGGTGATTGTGATCTCGTTGCACAAGGGCGCATTCCATGCCGAGGCCTTGCGCGCCGGCATCGAAGCCGTGCCGACGGTGACGCTGGAGGCGGCCAGTTCGCTGGCGTTCAGCAACCGTCAGTTGTTGTGGAGTGTGCAACTGCCGTTGGCCTTTCGTTTCGCCTTGCCGTCGTTGATCAACAACCTCATCGATCTGGTGAAGATGACCGCCGTGGCCTCGGCCATTGCCGTCGGCGACATCACCTACGCGGCGATCATGATCTGGACCCAGAGCGATAACGTGCTGGAGCTGATGATCCTGATCCTGAGCTTTTTCGGCCTCCTGAGTTTTATCGTCAATTGCGTGGGGCGCTACCTTGAAGCGCGCCTGAGGATGCCCGGTTATGGCCATTGAATCGTCCGTCAGTGCACCGCTGGCCTGGCCTCGGCGGCATGTCGGCAAGCTGTTGCTGTTAATTGGCGTCATGCTGTGGCTGGCGTATTTCGCCCCGCAAAGCCCGGTGTTGAAAGCGCTGTGGCAGTGGTCGCCGGCCCTGGCTGTTGGTTTTGGCCAGAACATCCTGATCAGTCTTGTGGCCATCGGCCTGGGCTCGGTATTGGGATTGTTAGTGGGCGCACTGGCATTGTCGCCACTGCGGCTGCTGCGTTTGCCGGCGCGGATCTGGGTGCAGATGTTCCGCAATGCGCCGTGGCTGGTGCTGATCTATTTCACCACCTACGTGTTCCCGTTCGAGATCCACATCGGCAGTGCCTACGTCTCGTTCCCGGACTGGGTCAAGGTGACGATCGGCCTGGCCTTGCCGGCGAGCGCCAACGTCGCGGAAATCTTCCGTGGTGCCATCGGCTCGATCCCCAGTACCCAGTGGGAAGCTGCCCGTTCGCTGGCGTTCACCCGTGGGCAGATTTTCCGCTCGATCATCCTGCCGCAGTGTTTCAAGCGCATGTTGCCGCCGTGGATGAACCTCTACGCGGTGATCACCATGGGCACGGCGCTGGCTTCTTTGGTGGGCGTGCATGACGTGATCGACACCGCACAAATCGCCAGCAACACGGTGAACATGACCGGTTTCACCGTGGTGATTTACCTGAGCCTGCTGGTGCTGTTCTTCGCTTATTGCTACCCGATTTCCCGACTCACCCAACGCCTGGAGCGACGTTATGCCTTCTACTGAAACCGTCGCCGAGCCCTTGGTCAGCCTGCGCGATCTGCACCTCTCGTTCGGCAGCAACCCGGTGCTGAAGGGCATCGACCTCGACGTGCATCGCGGCCAGGCCGTCTCGATCATCGGTCCGTCCGGCTCCGGCAAATCGACCATTCTGCGCTGCATCACCGGCCTGTTGCAGCCTCAGCGCGGCACCATTCGCGTCGGCACTACCGAGGTTCACACCCTGGCCCAGGAAGCCCAGCGCATCGAGTTGCGCAAGCGCGTGGGGTTTGTGTTCCAGCAGTACAACCTGTTCCCGCATCTGTCGGTATTGGAGAACCTGGTGATTGCGCCGCGCAAGGTCTTGGGGCGCAGCCGCATCGACGCCGAAAAAGACGCGCGTGCCTTGTTGGCCAAAGTGCGCATGGAGCACAAGGCCGACGCCTATCCGGGACAACTGTCCGGCGGCCAGCAGCAGCGCGTGGCGATTGCCCGGGCGTTGGCGATGCGCCCGGAGCTGATCCTGTTCGATGAGGTGACCTCGGCCCTCGACCCGGAAACCGTTGGCGAAGTGCTGACGGTGATTCGCGAGTTGACCGAAGAGGGCATGACCTGCGTGCTGGTGACCCACGAGATGCGGTTCGCCGAGGAAATCAGCGACATCGTCTACTTCACCGAAAACGGCGTGATCGTCGAGCACGGCAGCGCCGCACAGATTTTCCAGCACCCGAACAGTGAGCGCACCCAGGAATTCCTGCGCCACGCATTGGGTGATCCGGGCCGTCGTCCTGCGATTGCCAACGATCCCTGGCTGTTGACCAACCTGGGACGCTACAGCCTGTCCGTCTAATACCGAGGAGCCTGTCCATGAGTACCGATAACCGTGCCGCCGTCATCGAGGATTTCCTGAAGAAAATCCGTGTCATCAATCAACGGGGCGTCGACCGCGCCGCGCTGGAAGACATCGTTGCCCTGCTCGAAGCCTTGGCCGAGCGCCGTGATCTGTTCAATTTCGACGAGTTTCCCGCACCGGTGTCGGGGCAGGGCAGCACGGCGTTTCGCTACCGTCTGAATGATGACGGCGACACGCCGACGCTGTACCTGAACTCGTTGTTGCCGGGCAAAAGCACCATCCCCCATAACCACGAAACCTGGGCAATCATCAGCGCGGTCGAAGGCCAGGAAATCAACTACGTCTACGCGCGTGACGACGAAGGCCGCGAGCCTGGTTTCACCACCTTGAACCTGGAAAAGGAAGTGATCGTGCAACCCGGCACGTCGATCTCGTTTCTCGGTGAAGACCTGCACGGCATCCGTGTCGAAGGCGAGCAAGCGACCCTGCATTTCCACCTCTATGGTCTGCCGCTGGAGTCACTCAACGGCCGTTACGGCGTGGAAGCCGACGGGCGCATTCTCAATTACAACACCTCGCAAATGGCGCCGTCGATCAAGGCCTACGCATGATCGACCTGTATTACTGGCCCACCGGCAACGGACTGAAAATCGGCATCCTGCTTGAAGAGCTTGGGCAGGAATACCGCGTGCTGCCGGTCAACATTCGTGAGGGCGAGCAGAAGCAGGCGGCGTTCCAGCGCATCAGCGCCAATGGACGGATTCCGGCGATTGTCGACCATGCACCCGAGGGCTTGAACGAGCCGCTGAGCCTGTTCGAATCCGGCGCCATTCTCAATTACCTGGCCGACAAGGCAGGGCGTTTTCTGCCACCGGCCGGAAGTGTCGAACGACAAAAAGTCCAGGAGTGGCTGTTCTGGCAAGTGGGGCATATCACCCCGTACCGAGCCAGTTGCAGCTGTTCAAGGAGAAGGCGCCGGAACCGATTCCGTTCGCCCTGGACTTGCTCAATGCCGAGGCGACACGCCTGTATCGAGTGTTGGAAACGCGCTTGTCTGAAGTGCCGTATGTGGCGGGCGAATATTCCATCGCCGACATGGCGATCTTCCCGTGGATCCAGCCGCTGCGTCAGGGGCAAAACCTGGCGGACTACCCGCAGATCCATGCCTGGCGTGAACGCCTCAAGGCACGACCGGCGATTCAGCGTGCGTATGCGAAAGGTCGGGAAGTCGCGGCCAACGAGCGCTCGCTGACTGCTTTAACGTAAATCTTTAGCCTGGTGAACATCCTGCGGTGAACACAAACCTGTGGCGAGGGGGCTTGCCCCCCTTCGGCTGCGCAGCAGTCGTAAAACCGGACGACTCGATTTGTTTGGATAAACGCTGGGGGCCGCTTCGCGACCCAACGGGGGTAAACCCCCTCACCACAGGGCTGAGTTCGCCGCGACATGAGTTGCTGGTTCACCCAATCATTCGTTTTTTTTATCTTTCAAAGCGGGACTTCCATGAGCCAGACCGTAACCCCAGGGCAACTGCAGCAATGGCTGTTCGACGGGCAGGAAATTGCCCTGTTTGACGTGCGAGAGCACGGCCAGTACGGCGAAGCCCATCTGTTTTTCGGGGTGAACCTGCCCTACAGCCGACTGGAGCTGGAGGTCCGGCGTCTGGCGCCCAATCCCCAGGTGCGGCTGGTGATCTATGACCAGAATGGCGGGGACGTCGCCGCCCGATCTGCGCAGCATCTACACGCCTTGGGCTATGGCCGCGTGCATGTGCTTCAGGGCGGCGCCGATGGCTGGCAGGCCGCCGGTTTTCAGCTGTTTGCCGGCGTGCATGTCCCGTCAAAAGCCTTTGGCGAATTGGTGGAGGAAGCCAGCCATACGCCGCATGTCACCGCGCAGCAGTTGGCTGAATGGCAAACCCGTGGAGAGCCATTGGTGGTGCTCGACGGTCGGCCGTTCGATGAATACCGCAAGATGACCATTCCCGGTTCGGTCTGCTGCCCGAACGGCGAGCTGGGGTATCGCATCCACGATCTGGTGCCGGACGACACCACGCCGATTGTGGTCAATTGCGCCGGCCGCACCCGCAGCATCATCGGCGCCCAGACGCTGATCAATCTGGGGTTGAAAAACCCGGTCTATGCGCTGGAGAACGGCACCCAAGGCTGGTATCTGGAAGATTTTCAGCTGGAACACGGCAGCACCCGACGTTATGCCGATGAGGTGTCGACTGGCACGTTGCCGGGGCAGCGCCTGGCGGCTGCGCAACTGGCGCAACGGGCCGGTGTGAAGACCGTCGAGGCGGCGCAGGTCGAGCAATGGGTGAGTGAGCGTGATCGCAGCCTGTTTTTGTGCGATGTGCGCACCGCCGAGGAGTTTGCTGCGGGGAGTCTGCCCGGGGCGCAACACACGCCGGGTGGGCAGTTGATCCAGTCCACCGACCTGTATGTCGGCGTGCGCCGGGCGCGGTTGGTGCTGATCGACAGCGATGGCGTGCGCGCGCCGATTGTCGCCAGTTGGCTACGGCAGTTGGGGCATGAGGCGTATGAGCTGAAGGATGGCGTGAACAGTGGTCTGGCGTTGCCCGCTGTCGAGGTTGACGTAGCGCAGGCGTTACCCTCGATCACGGCGCTGGCGTTGGCCGATGCACTGAAGGATGAAGCCGTTGCGCTGATCGATTTGCGCCCGAGCATGACCTACCGCAAGGGCCATATCGCCGGGTCGCGCTGGTCGATTCGCTCGTTGCTGGCGACGGAAGTGGCCGGTGAGCAGCGACCGCTGGTGTTGCTGGCAGATGATCCGTTGTTGGCTGTTTTCGCGGCACGTGATCTGCCGGAAAATCAGCAAGTCCGACTGCTGGATGGCGGACTCGATGCATGGCGTGCCGCAGGTTTCGCCGTGCAGGAAAATCCCGCCACACCTTCCGATGAACAGTGCATCGATTTCCTGTTCTTTACCCATGATCGACACGCCGGTAACAAGGACGCGGCGCGCCAGTATCTGGCTTGGGAAATCGGTTTGCTGGCGCAGATGAGCAAGGACGAAATTGCCACTCTCAAACCGCTGCCAGCCCCAACATCTAAAGACGCACGGATACGCACGCGCCTGATCCATTCGGCACGCACCGAACCGGGTAACGGCGGTCGGTCGGTCAACGTGCCGGTCACCCGTTTAAGTACGGTGCTGTTCGACAACCTGGCGCAAATGCGCGACGCCCGTGCGCGCCGTGACAGCGAGCGCGTGCTGAGCTACGGCGCCCGGGGCAACCCGACGGCGTTCGCCCTAGAAGACCTGGTCACCGAACTGGAGGGCGGTTATCGCACGCGCTTGTTCGGTACCGGACTCGCGGCGGTCGCCCAGACCTTTCTGGCTTACCTGCGCCCCGGCGACCATGTGCTGATCACCGATGCGGTGTACGCCCCGGTTCGGCGTCTGGCCCGGGAGTTTCTGCAGCCGTTCGGCATTCAGATCAGCTACTTCTCCCCTGATGGCAGCAACCTGAAAGCGCAACTGCAGGCCAACACCAAAATGGTCTACACCGAAGTCCCGGGGTCCTTGCTGTACGAGCTCTGCGACTTGCCGGCCATCGCCGCCCTGTGCAAGCCACGCGGCATCCTCCTGGCCGTCGACAACACCTGGGGCTCGGGTTACCTCTACCGACCGCTGACCCTCGGCGCGGACATCTCGATCATGGCGTTGACCAAGTACCTGTGCGGCCATAGCGATGTGGTCATGGGCAGCGTCTGCACCCGCGAAGATGCCTGGCAGCCATTGGCGGCCATGAGCGACACCTTTGGCATTACCGTCAGCCCCGACGATGCCTACTTGGTGCTGCGCGGTGCACGGACACTGGCGCCACGCCTCGATGTGCACGAGCGCCAGGCTCTGGAAATCGCTCATTGGCTGCAAGCGCAACCGCAGGTGAAACGGGTATTCCATCCGGCCTTGCCCGATCATCCGGGGCACGCGCTGTGGCAGCGGGACTTCAAGGGCAGCAATGGCTTGCTGTCGTTCGAACTGATTGACGCGGACGTCACCCCTGTCGAGCGCTTCATCGATGCGTTGCAGGTGTTCGGGTTGGGTGCGTCCTGGGGCGGTTACGAAAGCCTGATCACTGTCGCCGATATCAAGGACCGCAACAGTGCGACCGAGCGCTCATTGAACCCGGTGCTGCGCGTGCATATCGGCCTTGAGGATGTCGAGGCGCTGATAGAGGATCTGCAGCGCGGGTTCGCTGCGATACTATGAGGACTTAAAGGGGCCGCTCAGGCCCCGCCGGCCCATAGAAAGTACCGAATCATGCAAGCCCCGACCTACCAACTGCTGGAAGTCGCCAACGGCAAACCGATCAAGCTCTGGACCGAAGGCGTCCCGGTAGAAAGCGAAGCCAGGCAGCAATTGATCAACACCGCGAAGATGCCGTTCATCTTCAAACACCTGGCGGTGATGCCCGACGTGCACCTGGGCAAGGGCTCGACCATCGGCAGTGTGATTCCGACCGTGGGCGCGATCATTCCGGCCGCCGTCGGCGTGGACATTGGCTGCGGCATGATCGCCGCGCGCACGTCGCTGACCGCCGCGGATTTGCCGGACAATCTGCATGGATTGCGCTGCGCAATCGAAAAAGCGGTGCCCCATGGCCGCACCGTTGGTCGTGGCATGCGAGACAAAGGTGCCTGGGACAGCGTCCCCAAGCAGGCCGACCAGGCCTGGGCTGCGCTGAACCCACGGTTCAAGGCGATCACCGACAAGTACCCGAAACTCGCCAACACCAACAACCGCGGGCACTTGGGCACGCTGGGCAGCGGTAACCACTTCATCGAGGTGTGCCTGGATGAAACCAACCGGGTCTGGTTCATGCTGCACAGCGGTTCACGCGGGGTCGGCAACGCCATTGGCAACCTGTTCATTCAACTGGCCCAAGCCGACATGCGCCAGCACATTGCTGATCTGCCGGACCGTGACCTGGCCTACTTCAAGGAAGGCAGCCGGCATTTTGATGATTACGTCGAAGCTGTGAACTGGGCCCAGGACTTCGCCAAACAGAACCGGGCATTGATGATGCACGCGGTGATTCAGGCGGCACGCAAAGTGATCAGCAAGCCGTTCGAAGTCGCCCTGGAAGCGGTGAACTGCCACCACAACTACGTGCAGAAAGAGCGGCACTTCGGCCAGGATATTCTGGTCACCCGCAAGGGCGCGGTGTCGGCACAGAAGGGCGAGTTGGGGATCATTCCGGGATCGATGGGCGCGAAAAGTTTCATCGTCCGCGGTCTCGGCAACGAGCAATCGTTCTGCTCCTGCAGCCACGGCGCCGGTCGCGTCATGAGTCGTACCAAAGCGAAAAGCCTGTACACCGTCGAAGACCAGATCCGCGCCACCGCTCACGTCGAGTGCCGCAAGGATGCATCGGTGATCGATGAAATCCCGATGGCCTACAAAGACATCGACCACGTCATGCACGCCCAGCGCGAGTTGGTGGAAGTGCTCCACACTTTGCGTCAGGTGGTGTGCGTGAAAGGTTAGGCACTACTGCGTCAGCCCAACCTGTTCAGATTGGGCTGTTTCATGACTTGAAATCGTCACTGATCCTTTTCGCAATTCACCATCCACGACACACCAAACCGGTCCACCACCATCCCGAAGCGTGCCGCCCAGAAAGTCTTTTCCAGTGGCATTTGCACGTTGCCGTCTTCTGATAACGCGCCGAAGACGCGCTCGGCTTCGGCAATGCTGTCGACGTTCAGCGACACCGAACAACCGCTCATGTCATCCGTGGGGCGGTCCGGGGTAGTGTCCGAACCCATGATCGCCTGGTCGCCCACGGCCAGTCGGGTATGGATGATCAGGTTGTGCAAGTCTGCGGGGAAGTGCTCGCGCGCCGGGCTTTCGCCGAAGGTCATCATCATTTCGATCTGGCCTTGCAGGGCTTGCTCATAGAAGGTGAAGGCGGCTTTGCAGTCGCCGTTGAAGATGAGGTAGGGATTGATTTTCATGTTTTGCTCCCGGTAACCGTGGGACTGGAGACCCACATTGGCCTTTGAATTGACTCCAAGTAGCAAAGCGTTAGATGCGGGGTTGTGCCGGGTTTGTTTAGACGTTTTTTCTATGGAAGAGGCGAGGCTTATTGCCTGAAAAGTCAGGCCGCCGCACGCGTGGCGGGTGATGGGCGCAACAAGCGTTCGACGGCACCGATCACCAGGTTTTCCAGCAGCTCATCACGCTGCGCTTCATCCAACGGATGTTGCCCGAGCCAGCCGGGTGCGCTGTTGAGCAAGTTGGCGATGGCGTGTCCGGCGGCGATCAAGCCCTGTTCGCCGAGACGGGACGGGGCGCCGAGCATCTTCAGCAACTTGCGTTCGTATTGCTCGCGCAACTGTCGAACCCGCGCTTGCTGCTCGGCGTTCAGGCAGCCGCTGTCGCGCTCCGCCAAGCGAAAATGCCAGGGCATTTCTCGATGCAGATTCAAATGCGCGCGGATCAGGTTGGGCAGTTTGTCGCGTTTCGGCGAGGCCTTTTGATCGATGCGCCCCAGGGTCGACAGCAGTTCTTCGTAGAACTCCTCGATCAGGTCGAGCAGCAAGTGCTGCTTGCTCGGGTAATGGTGATACAACGAGCCCGGGGACAGCCCCAGGCACGTTGCCAGTTCACGCATGCCGACCTGCCCGAACCCCTTGCTGGCGAACAACTCCAGCACGATGTCCCGGTACTCGGCGAAGCGCGAGCAACGCTCAGGCATAGGCATGGAAGCCACGTCCTGTCTTGCGTCCCAGGTAGCCGGCGGCGACCATTTCCTTGAGCAGCGGAGCGGGGCGATATTTGCTGTCGTTGAAACCGTCGTAGAAGGCTTCGAGGATCGCCAGCACGGTGTCCAGACCGATCAGGTCGGCCAATGCCAGCGGGCCGATCGGCTGGTTGCAGCCCAGGCGCATGCCGGCGTCGATGTCGTCGGCGCTGGCCAGGCCTTCCTGGAACACCAGGATCGCTTCGTTGATCATCGGCACCAGAATCCGGTTGACCACGAAGCCCGGGCGGTTGCCGGCGGTGATCGCGGTTTTGCCGAGGGTGGTGGCCATGTCCAGCGCCAGGGCGTGGGTCGCGTCGCTGGTTTGCAGGCCGCGGATCACTTCGATCAGGCCCATCACCGGCACCGGGTTGAAGAAGTGCAGGCCGATGAAACGCTCAGGCTGGCTGACGCTGGCGGCCAGTTGAGTAATCGACAACGACGAGGTATTAGAGGCAATCACACACTCGGCGCTGACCTGCGCGGCGATCTGCTGCAGCACCCGCAATTTGAGGTCGAGGTTTTCGGTGGCGGCTTCGATCACCAGTTGCACGTTGTGCAGGCTGCTGTAATCGGTGCTGGTGCGGATCCTGGCAAGGGCGTCGAGCTTTTGCGCTTCGGTCAGGGTTTCCTTGGCAATCTGTCGATCGAGGTTTTTGCCAACGGTGGCCAGCGCCTTTTGCAAGGCGCTCTCGGAGATGTCGATCAAGGTCACGTTGAAACCGGCCAGGGCGCAGACTTGCGCAATGCCGTTGCCCATGGTGCCCGCGCCGATCACACCGATGTTTTGCAGATTCATGTTCCGTCCTTCCGATCAAACCCTGCGATACCTTGGCCGTCTGAGCGGCCGAAGGCGTACTATTGGCCGCGAGTCTAGAACCGGCCGGGCGGTTGTCCTATGCCGCAACTGTTCAACGGTGCTGGTGTTTTTTGCCATTCGGGCGATGGGGAGAGAAGCGTTCAAATGCGGGAAAAGGACTCGGTGGCGGCCTACTTCGTGCAGGCGATGATCCATGGGCAAGGGCACAATCCACAGCGCTCGCGCGCTGCGCTGGAAGAGGCGGGCATCGACCCTGCGTTGATCGAGCAGCCGACTGCACGAGTGCCGGCGAGCGCGTTTGCCGCGTTGTGGCTGATTCAGATCCGCGAAATGAACGATGAGTTCTTCCGCCTCGACTCCCACGGCATGCCGCCCGGCAGCTTCGCGCTGATCTGCCGCGGCCTGATCCAGGAACCCGACCTGCACAAAGCCATGCGCCAGTGCCTGGCGAACTTCGCGCTGTTCCTGCGCGACTTTCGCGGTACGCTGACCGTGCGCGGCAAACGCGCGATCATCAGCCTGGACACCCACGCGCAAAACGAAGACGCCAGCCGTTTCGGTGAAGAGACGTTTCTGGTGTTGATGATCAGTCTGCTGTGCTGGCTGGGCGGGCGGCGCATCCCCATCGACCGCGCGGACTTTCGCCACGAGCGTGTGTCCCTCAGCGACGACCGACTGCTCTGGGGCCCCAACCTGACCTTCGGCGCCGAGCGCACCGAAATCGAATTCGCCAGCCACTACCTGCGCCTGCCGGTGGTCCAGGACCTGGCTTCACTAAAAGTGTTCCTGCGCACCGCGCCGCAATGGCTGGTGATCCGCTTCCGCAACCAGCATGGCCTCGCGTCGCAAGTCCATCAGCGCCTGCGCAACAGCCATTACAGCCAATGGCCGACCTTGCAAGCGTTCGCCCTGGAACAACACCTGAGCCCCAGCACCTTCCGCCGCAAGTTGGAGCGGGAAGGGTGTTCGTATCAGGAGATCAAGGATGAAGTGCGGCGTGGGGTGGCGTTTGAGCAGTTGCGTGAGAGTCGGGCGAGTATCAGTGATATTGCCGAGCAGCTGGGGTTTCAGGAACCGAGTGCGTTTCATCGGGCGTTCAAGAAGTGGACGGGGGAGAGTCCGGGGCGGTATCGGGCGCGGTTTCAGGATTCTCAGTGAGGGTTTTGAGCGGGCACTTTGTGGGAAGCCCTGCTCGACTGTTTAAAGCTTGTTTAAGCGCCCTCGAGGTTACGTCCTGAAAGCTACAAGACCTTGCGCCGTTGCCTACGGCTGCGCCAGAATCCGCCGGCTTGTGCGCCTTGGGGTCGCTCGGTAACTTGATTCCCGTCACTGCCCTTCAGTGATCGGGTTTCGCAGCCCGGGTAAACTCTAGACGCACAACGTCTACCGCTCGTGAACAGACGATTCATAGTCTGTCATTCATGTCATGGCGGCTGTGCGTGGGAGACCTTCGGGTCTGCCGGGTTCCTAGAGTCCTGGTCTGCGAACCCGCGTACAGTTGCCACCTCTTTGTCGTTTCGCAGCGAATGGTGGCAGCTCCATTTCTCTAGGAGTTTTGCCATGTTCAAAGTCACACCCAATCCACCGGACACCGATCCAGTCTCCCCGTACGAGCCCGATTCAAAGAAACTCAACGAGGCCGCCGAGCGCGCCCTCGACTTTCACTTCCCGTCGAATGCCGACATCAAAGCCACCCCGCGAACACGCAGCACCCTGTTTTCTGTGGACCCCGAGGCCACGGCGGAAACCCTGGCGGTGTATCTGGTTGAGACGCTGGCCTCGGTCGATGTGATGGTGCATCAGTTGGTGGATCATCTGGAGGGGGAGTCTCGATATGCGCTGCTGGGTATTTCCAATAGCATCATGATGGCGGAGATCACGGCGAACCGGGTGTTGGATAAGATTGATTTGCCCAGGTAGTCGGTAACTCGTTGAGCTGTGCAGCGATGACTTTTTTTGGGGCTGCTGCGCAGCCCAACGGGGGCAAGCCCCCTCGCCACAGGGTTTCTTACCTGCCCAATTGTCCAGCTGAAGTACCATGACGACGTTGTCGTGATTAGCGACCCTCATCTGCCGAGTTCATCAATCCATGCCTGCGGCACTTTCCCGTTTCACCTCACTACTCGACCAGGCCCGACGCGCCTTGCTCCTGGTCTGGGGCACTTCTCGGGGTCTGTTCCTCGGCCTGGTCCTCGCCACCCTGATCGCCGGTGTCCTCCCGGCCCTGGCCGCCTGGCTCGGCCAGCGCATCGTCGACGCCGTGGTTTTCGCCATGCAATTGCACGCACAGCAGGGCAGTGCGCCGTTGTGGCCGGTGGTGCGTTATGTGTTGTTTGAAGCGGGTGTGTTGGCGTTGCTGTCCGGGACGCAGCGGGCGTTGTCGGTTCAGCAGTCGTTGTTGCGGGTGCAGTTGGGGCAGAAGGTCAACACGATGATTCTGGAGAAGGCCCAGACGTTGTCGCTGGTGCAGTTCGAGAATTCCGAGTTCTACGACAAGTTGGTGCGGGTGCGGCGTGAAGCGTCGACCCGGCCCTTGGCGCTGGTGATGAAGTCGTTGGGGCTTATCCAGAACCTGATCGTGTTGATCAGCTTCGGCGTGTTGCTGGTGCATTTTTCGCCGTGGGCGCTGGTGTTGCTGGTGGTGGGCGCGTTGCCGGTGTTTTTCGCTGAAGCGCATTTTTCCGGGGATGCGTTCAGGCTGTTCACGCGCCGGGCGCCGGAGAGTCGGCAGCAGAATTACATCGAGACGCTGCTCTCCCATGAGGGCTACATCAAAGAGGTCAAGCTGTTCGGCTTCGCGCCGCTGCTGTTGAAGCGCTATCGCGAGACGTTTGCTCGCCTGTATGCCGAGGATCGGCGGCTGACCTTGCGCCGCGATGGCTGGGGGTTTGTCCTTGGGTTGCTCGGTACTGCCGCGTTTTACCTGGCCTATGCGTGGGTGGTGGTCGATACCGTCCACGGCCAGATCAGCCTCGGGCAGATGACCATGTACCTGGTGCTGTTCAAGCAGGGGCAGACGGCGGTGAGCAGCAGTTTGAGCGCCATCAGCGGCCTTTACGAAGATGGGTTGTACCTGACGAGCCTCTACGAATACCTCGCCGAACCGGTGGTGGCCGATGCGGGGCATCTCACGGTGGGCGCGGTGCCCGGCGATGGTTTGCGATTCGAGAACGTTGGTTTCCGTTATCCGGGGGCGAGTCGTGCCGCTCTTGAAGGCATCGACTTGCACCTCGTGCCGGGGCGCAGCCTGGCGCTGGTCGGGGAAAACGGTTCGGGCAAGACCACGCTGATCAAGCTGCTGACCCGTCTGTATCGCCCCGATCACGGGCGCATCCTGCTCGACGGCAGCGATTTGCAGACGTGGGAAGAAGATGCATTGCGCCGGCGCATCGGCGTGATTTTTCAGGATTACATCCGCTACCAGTTCTCCGTCGGCGAGAACATCGGCGTCGGCGATACGCTGGCGTTCAACGATGAACAACGCTGGAAAGCCGCGGCCACCGAAGGCATGGCCGCGCCGTTCATCGAGGGGCTGGATCGAGGTTACGCCACGCAATTGGGCCGCTGGTTTGCCGGTGGCCAGGAGCTGTCCGGCGGGCAGTGGCAGAAGATCGCCTTGTCCCGTGCTTACATGCGTCGTAACGCCGATATCCTGATTCTGGACGAGCCGACCTCGGCACTCGACCCGGCCGCGGAAGCAGCGGTGTTCGAGCATTTCAGCGAGCACACCGAAGGCCGCATGACGTTGCTGATTTCCCACCGGTTTTCCAGCGTGCGCAATGCCGATCACATCATTGTGCTGGATCAGGGATCGATCCTTGAGCGCGGCGATCACGACAGTCTGGTGGCAGCGGGCGGACGTTATGCGCAGTTGTTCAACCTGCAAGCCCGGGGTTACCGCTAGGTCCGGCCATTTGCGGAGGTTTTGCCTTCATCAGGCCTTCGAGTGCCTGGCGGTATTGGCTACCACCCCGGCTCATGCTGTTGTTGTGCGTACCGCCGGGTATCAACAGCAGACGCTTGGGTTCGCTGGCGGCATTGAACAGCTGCTGGCTGAACCGCGAGGGCATGAGCGGATCGGCCAGGCCATGCACCACCAGGAGCGGCATGTCGATGTCGACGATCTTGTCGATGGAATCGAATTTCTGCGACAGCAGCCAGCGCACCGGCAACCATTTCACCGGCAGGTTGCTGTCGGCCACTTGCGCCACGGCATCGCCCAGTGACGTGAAAGTGGACTCGATCACCAGACCGCGCACCGGTATCGCGCTGTGGTCCTTTTTCGCCTGCGCCGCCAGGTCTGCCGCGAGGTCGATGGCCACCGCGCCGCCCAGGGAATGGCCGTAGATCAGGCGCTTGTTGGCGTCCGGTTGCATCGCCTTGAAGCGCTCCCAGGCAGCGCGGGCGTCCTCGTAAACACTGGCTTCCGACGGCAGATCACCTTTGCTCTGGCCGAAGCCACGATAGTCGATGGCCAGCACCGAATAGCCCATCGCCCGCAATTGCTCGATGCGGAACGCCTGACCGGTCAGATTCCAGCGCACACCGTGCAAATACAGGATCGACGGCGCATCGCGCCGCGCGGCCGGCCACCACCAGGCATGCAGGTTTTGCCCGGCCTTGAAGCTGGCAGGCTTGATATCGAATTCCTGAACGTCCTTCGGCAAACCGCGATACCAGCCCGCGGTGCCCGGCTCGATGCGGAACAACAGTTCGCGCTCTTTGTATTTGAGTACGCCGCAACCCACGGGCAAGCCGACGACCAGCGCGGCCATGCACAGCCATGGCAGCCAGCGTCGGCTTATGCGGCTCATCAGGTTTGAAAACATGCAGGGGGCCTGAGGGTGAAAAGTAAAGTTCGGGTTTTAACAGAAGCGTGGCGGGAGGTGGGGATAAATTCGACAGTCGTATGAAAGCCTGGTTTGGGCGGTGATGCTTCGGGCCTCATCGCGAGCAGGCTCGCACAGTGTTTGATCTGTTCAGCAAACGCATAACCTGTTCCAGCAACAGTGCAGACACAATGGCGCCCGCCGCAATGACAAACAACAACCCATGCTGACCGCCGCTGGCATTGAACAGCGCCGAATACGCAAACCCTGCAATCGCCTGGAACGTGGCGAATGAAACCGTCGCGCGGCTCCAGGCAATCTGCTGCTGGTGATGGTTCGGCAGCAGTTCATGCACCCGCGCCAGCGCCAGTGGAACGATGCCCGGCGGGAACGAACCGAGGATCAAGGCCAGCACGGCCAGCGCCGTGAACGAGCTGGAAATCGACAGCAGGCCAACGGCAATCGCCTGCACCATCAGCACCAACCGGATGCTCAGCTTTGCGCCCAGTTGATCGGCCAGAAAACCATAACTCACCGGCCCGATGATCGCGCCAAGTCCATACATCACCCATATCAGCGCGCCGACATGCGGCCCGGCGCCGAGACCGCGGGCCACGTAATCCACCAGGAACACCATGGCCGGCACCAGCCCGGCGGCCATGAAGGCGTATTGGGCGAACAACAGGTAAACCCCTGGATCGGTTGGCGTGGTGGTTTTCTCGGTCGACACCTCAACGGCTTGATGGTGCGCCTCTTTTGGCCAGCCGAACCAACTCGTGGCCGTCAGAAGCAGTGACAGAAGACCCAGGCCAAACCAGGTTTGCTGCAAGCCAAGGCTTAGCAGCGGCGGGACAATCGTTCCCGAGCCGGCGATGCCCAGGCCGATGCCCAGGAAAATCGCACCGCTGGCCAGACCTCTGCGCGACGCCGGCACATGGGGCAATACCGTCGCGGCCACCAGCACCATGATCGCGCCGCCGGCAACACCGGACAGCAATCGCCAGCCGAAGAACCAGCTCACCGACAATGGAAAACCACAGGCGAAAAACGACAAGGTCACAACCAACATCATCAGGCGCAACGCGGTTTTGTTCGACGTGCGGTTGGCCACTGGCCGGCCGATCAGCGCACCGATCAGGTAACCGACGAGGTTGGCGGCGCCGAGGTACACCACGTCGCTGGCGGAGAACCAGTGCGCCTGGATCAGAGATGGAATCAGCGGCGTATAGGCAAACCGCGCCAGGCCGATGCTGACCAGGCTGGCGCTGAGGCCGGCGAAGATCGGCAGCCAGATCGCGCTGCGCGGGGTGGTCGATGTGCTGTGCATGGGAAAGGTCCTGTGAGGTTTTACGCATGGCCTCCAGCCTATCCCGATCAGTTGATGTAATAACGCAGCGAGTTTGCGCTATGGTGATGCAACTATGCATCAGTGGGGGAGCCGTATGAATTGGGATGACGCACGGGTGTTTCTGGCGGTGTGCCGAGAGTCGACGCTCCGGGGCGCGGCGCGGGTGCTGGGGGTCGATCAGGCCACGGTCGGCCGACGGCTCACGGCGCTGGAAAAGTCGTTGAGTGCGACGCTGTTTCTACGCACTTCCGAGGGCTATGCGCTGACAGCGGTGGGGGAGGCGGCTCTGACGGCCGTGGAAAAAATGGAGCATTCGGCGCTGGAACTGGAGCGTCGGATTCAAGGGCTCGACGATCGCCTGACCGGGCTGGTACGGGTTAGCACCACCGATTCCCTGGCCATCGACTTTTTGATCCCGGCCATCGCCCACTTGCATGAACAACACCCCGACGTGCGTGTGCAACTGGACGCTTCCACGCAAATTCTCAGCCTGGCCAAACGCGAAGCCGACATCGCCGTGCGCAACACCCGGCCGGACAACCCGGACCTGCTCGCCCGTCGCATCGCGCGCTGGCCGGTGGGCCTGTTTGCTTCTCAGGATTACGTGGATGCCCATGGCGTGCCAGCGCCGGGCTCGGCGTTCGAAGGGCATGATCTGGTGGTGTATCAGCCGTATCTGCAAGGCAACAAAGACATGTCGCTGGTCTCGGAACCGCTGGGGCGGGGGCGGATTGTGGCGAGTCTGAGTTCCAGTCTGCTGGTGCGCCGATCCATCGCGGCGGGGCTCGGTCTGGGGGAAATTCCGGTGTATATGGGGGAGCGGGACGGGTTGGTCAGGCTGTGGCCGGAGCGCACGCGAGCGGTGCCGTATGACGTCTGGCTGGTGACCCACGCGGACTTGCGGCATACCGCCAGGGTTCGGGCGGTGATTGATGAAGTTGTTGCGGTGTTTTCCGGTACCGGTGAGTAAGATCCCAGTCACAATTGTCGCGGCGAACACACCCTGTGGCGAGGGGGCTTGCCCCCGTTGGGTGGCGCAGCCGCCCCAAAACCAATCAGCGCGGTTTATCAGATACACCGAGGTGAATGGTTTTGCGACTGCTTCGCAGCCGAACGGGCCGATGCGGCGTTCCGACAAGCCCCCTCGCCACAAAGGTACTCGACAGGAAAAAAACCGGGGGGGCGCAGGCCCCCAGGTCAGTCACGGTCAAGGCATTTCCGGCAGCTCTTGCGGCCGCAAATCAAACACCAGCACCTCGGCATCCACGCCGTTGCTCAACGCGAGCACCTGCTCATCACGAACCCGCACGCCATCGCCTTCCTGCAGTTGCACGCCATTGAGTTCGACGCTGCCACGGGCCACGTGCACATAGGCGTAGCGGTTGGCGGCCAGTTCCAGGGCGGCGCTTTCCTTGCCGTCGATCAGCGCGGCATACACCCGTGCATCCTGACGCACCTTCAGCGAACCCTTGGCCCCGTCGGGGGAGATGATCAGTTGCAGACGCCCGCGTTTTTTCTGGGTGCTGAAGTGCTCTTGCTGATAACGCGGTTTGGCGCCGCTGACTTGCGGCACGATCCAGATTTGCAGAAAGTGCACCGGCCGCGTAGCCGAATGGTTGTACTCGCTGTGGGCCACGCCGCTGCCGGCGCTCATCAATTGCACGTCACCGGGGCGGATCACCGAACCGGTGCCCAGGGTGTCCTTGTGTTCCAGCGCACCTTCAAGCACGTAGGAGAAAATCTCCATGTCCCGGTGCGGGTGCTGGCCAAAACCTTTACCGGCCGCCACGCGGTCATCGTTGATCACCAGCAGGTCGGAAAAACCCTGCTCTTTCGGGTTGCGGTAATTGGCGAAGGAAAAGGTATGGAACGACTTCAACCAACCGTGATTGGCGGCGCCGCGATCCGAGGCTTTGCGAAGGGTCAGCATGATGAAATCTCCTGTGGGGACGTTGATTCGTCCGAGTGAGGAGAAGGTTAATGGTTACTGGCTGATGCAATAAGTAGATGGAAATTGAAATACTGTCCTGTTCAGATTGACAGTAATAAACGGGTATTCAGGTATTTTCCTCCGACGCTGGCGCCGTACATTGGCCATAATGCACAGCGATGCCTGCACGAACCCTGTAGGAGCGAGGCTTGCCCGCGAAGGCGTCATTACATGCAACATTTATGCTGACTGACACGGCGCTTTCGCGGGCAAGCCTCGCTCCTACGGGGTCAGGTGTTTGGCAGATGGATCTTCTTTTGACTTCAGTGATTGTGAACCCATGAAAACCGTGGCTATGGTGTTGTTTCCGGACTTTCTGCTGCTCGACATGGCCGGGCCTATGGAAGTGTTTTCCATCGCCAATCGATACCTGGCAGCGGATGACCGTTATGAGCTGTCGACCATCGGCACCGAGCATGGCGCACTGCGGGCCTCCAACGGCGTCAGAGTGCAGACCGATCTGCACATCGATCAGGCCGATCACGGCTATGACCTGCTGCTGGTGCCGGGCGGCCCGGGTGCCTACAACGAAAAACATCCGCCGTTGTTGTGTTGGCTCAAAGCCGCTGTCAATCGCGCCGGGCGCTACGGCTCGATCTGCACCGGCGCGTTTGTGCTGGGGCATGCCGGTCTGCTGGACGGTTATCGCGTCACCACTCACTGGCATTACACCGAGCGGCTGATCAAAGGCTTCCCCAAGGCAACGGTGGAGACCGATCAGATTTTCGTGCAGGACCGCAACCTCATCACCTCCGGTGGCGTCACCGCCGGCATCGACCTGGCCCTGTCGGTGGTCGCCGAAGACCACGGCAAAAAAGTCGCACAGGACGTGGCCAAGGTGTTGCTGGTAGTGATGAAACGCCAGGGCGGGCAGGCGCAGTTCAGCCCGTTGATGGCCGCCGTCGCTCCGCAGGAAACGCCGATCACCCGCGTGCAGAACCATGTGCTCGAACACCTCGACGAAGCCTTCAGCATCGAACGCATGGCCAGCCTGGCCAACATGAGCACGCGGCACTTCGCCCGGATGTTTGCCCGGGACGTGAACATGACGCCCATGGAGTTTCTGCAAAGTGCGCGCATCGATTGTGCGAGAAACCTGCTGGAAACCAGCGACTTGCCACTCAAGACCGTAGCCTTTAAAAGTGGCTTTGGCAGCGTGCGGCACATGCGCTTTCTGTTCGCCGAAAAACTCGGTCTGACCCCGACGCAATACCGCGAACAGTTCAGCTAGAGCGTTCTTGGCCGTTGTGCGCACCGCAATGGCCGTGACGCTCCCACCGTGGCAGTTGTACCGTCACGGAGGCCTGCCAAGATACCCGTGAACTCTTTGCAATGGAGGTGCGGGAGCCTGGAAGGTGGGTGCGATGGGTATTTCTGCACTGTAAACCGGGCCAGGTTTTCAGCACGCAAACGTGCATGAACAGCCTCAGAGATTTAAACAGCGACACGGTGCTGCGGTTCGGCCCCTACGCATTCCACCAGCGGCAACGGCTGATCCTGGAGGGTGACCGGCCGCTGCGCATGGGCGGTCGGGCCCTGGATATCCTCCAGGTGCTGGTCGAGCGCGCCGGCCATGTGGTCAGCAAGGACGAGTTGATTGCCCACGTCTGGCCGACATCAGTGGTCGAAGAGATCAATCTGCGCGTGCACATTGCAGCGTTGCGTCGGGCCCTCGGCGACGGGCAGAACGGTGAGCGCTACATCGTCAACATTCCCCAGCGCGGCTACAGTTTTGTCGCCCCGGTGGAGCGGGTGCCTGCGGGTACTTTGGTCTCGCTTGAGACCGCACAAAAACATCAACACAACCTGCCGGCGCGGCTCACGCCTGTCACCGGTCGGGATTCGATGGTCGGCAGTCTGGTCCGGCAGTTGCCGGTTAGGCGTCTCATGACCCTGGTCGGTCCCGGCGGCATCGGCAAGACCACCGTGGCGCTGCGAGTGGCTGAACTGCTGTTGCAGCACTATGAGGATGGCGTGTGGCTAGTTGATTTCGCCGCGCTCGATGACCCCGCGCAAGTGGTCGATCATCTGACTCAAACCCTTGAGCTGGAAGTCGGCACGACCCTGGATGTGTTGGCGCATCGGCACACCTTGCTGGTGCTCGACAACTGCGAACACCTGTTGGAACGCTGCCGGACATTGGTTGACGATTTGCTGGCGTCGGCGCCTCGGCTGTCGATCCTCGTCACCAGTCGTGAACCGCTCATGGCGACGGGGGAAACGGTGCAGCGCTTGCCGTCTCTGGCAGTGCCGCCCGCGTCGGCGTTGCACAGCGTGGCCGAGGCCATGGGTTACTCGTCGGTGCAGTTGTTCGTCAGTCGCGCCCGAGCCCTTCAACAAGGGTTTGCCTTGCGCGAACAGGACCTCAAGGCAGTGCGTGAAATCTGCCGTCGGCTCGACGGCTTGCCACTGGCCATTGAACTGGCAGCGGCGCACATCGACGCGCTGGCGCTGGTCGGTTTGCAGGCTCAACTGGATAACTGCTTTCAACTGCTGACCCTGGGCCGGCGCACAGCCGTGCCCCGGCATCAGACCCTCAAGGCCGCGCTGGACTGGAGCTATGAACGACTGGACCAGTTGGAGCAAACCGTGTTGCAGCGCCTCTCGGTGTTCAAGATGTCCTTCACCCTGGAGGCCGCGATTGGCGTGAGCAGTTGCGAGGTGCTCAAGCCCAATCAACTGGCGACGCTGGTACAGCGGCTGGTCGCCAAGTCGTTGCTCTCGATGGATCAGGTCAACGGGACGACGCGTTATCGCTTGCTCAACACCACGCGCACCTATGCGCTGGAGAAACTCGAGCACAGCGGCCACCTGCGCACGTTCGAGCGGCGTTACTCGCATTACATCAGCCGTGCACGCTGGGTCTCAGGCGTGCAGTTGGCCATGGAGATCGTCGAGTAACCGCCGGACTTTGCTCAAGTCCGGCGTGGCAAAACCTTCGGTGAAGCGGTTGTAGATCGGCGTCAGCAGTTCATGGGCTTGCCGGTACAAACCCTGGCGCTGCCACAGTTGCGCCAGCGAGGTGGCGCTGCGCAGTTCCCAGGCCAGAGCGCCCTGATGCCTGGCCACATTCAACGCCCGAACCAATACCTCCTCCGCCACCGCGCTTGTGTGGGAGTGAGCCTGCTCGCGATTGCGTCCGCTCAAACACTCCACCTCTGGCGGGCTTTCCTCCGCCAGCATCGCATCAGCCCTGGCCCGTAATATCTCCGCCGTGCTCCATCCCGCCGCTCCCGTATCGGCCCGTTGCAACAAGGCTTCATCGACGAACGCGGTGTCCAGCGTGACCATGATTTCCTTGATCAGCCCGGCGCCCGGTGGTGGAGCTGACGGTGCTTCAGCCTGGTCAATCACCTGCGCATAGTGTTGCGCCCACGTATAAAACAGCAGCACCGAATGTTTCTGCGCCTGCTCCAGCAGCAGCCGTAAAAGCTTGCGGGCGGTTTTGTTGTCGCCGTTGTAGTGGGCGATCAGGCAGCCGGCCAACGCCAGGGTGTAGCAAATGGAGGTGCCGTGGTTGATCTGGAGCGCGATGTCCAGTGCCTGGCGGGCGGTGCGCCACGCCTGTTCCGGTTGACCTTGCAGCCAGAGGATACGCGCCAGAATCGTCAGGGCGGCCACGCTCTGATCGTATTGCACGCCGAAACCGTGGGTGAAGCGGTTGAGGTGTCCGCTGTGGGCCATGCGCTGGATGACCTGTTCGGCATTCACCCGGGCCAGTTGCTGATTGCCGGCAAAGTGCAGGGCCAGGACGCGCAAGCGGTGCGTGCTCAGCGACAGCACAGGATCGCCCTGCGCACCGAGACGGTCGAACAGCTGACTCTGCTCCAGCGCCATTTGGTAATGGCCGCAACTGAGGTTGACCGCCATGTGCCCCGACACCGCCCGCAGTTGACCGGCCACGTCGTTGTTGTGCCTGGCCAGGGTTCTGGCGCTGACGAACGCGGCGATGGTTTCGTCCGTGCCGCCCTGGGTGTGGTAGCAGGAACTGCCGAGGGCGAGCTTGAGGGACATCTGCAAGAGAGGGCAGGGCGCGGGGGCCGCCTCAAGCAAGGCCAGCGCTTTGCGCACGTAAACGCCATGTTCCTTGAGCAGCGACAACTCCTGCCAGAGTGGCGTCGAGGTCGCGGTCAACCGGATCGCCAGCGCCTGCGGGCCTTGAGCGTTCAAGCCCCAGTCGAGGGCCGAACGAATGTCATCCAGACTGCGGGCGTAACGCTCGATCCACAGGCCCGGGGAAATCAGCTCCCAGTCAGTCTGAGCCTGATGCATCAAGGCCAGGCAACGTTCAGCGTGGCGTTTTCGGGTGTCTGGCAGATCCACGGTCTGGTCGAGTTTTTCCAGGGCGTAGCTGCGGGTGGTGTCGAGCAAGCGGTAGAACACTTCTTCGTCGCCCACTTCCACGTTCAGCAGCGACTTGGCCACCAGTTGCGTGATCGAGCCGAACACCTCGCCGGGCTCGATGTGTTCGCCGACAATCACCGCCGCGGCCGACTCCAGCGTGAAGCCACCCCTGAACACGCCCAACCGGCGCAGGCAGGTTTGCTCGCAGGCGTTCAGCAGTTCGAAACTCCAGTCGAGCGTGGCGCGCAGGGTCTGGTGTCGGCCCAGCGTCGAAGGACAGCCCTGGGTGAGCAGGCGAAAACTGCCTTGCAGCTGCATCAGCAACCCGCTCAGACCAAAGTGGCCGACTTGCGCTGCAGCCAGTTCAATGGCCAGCGGAATACCGTCCAGACGGTGGCAGATTTCAATCAATAGCGGCAGCTCGTGATCGCTCAGCTCGAAGCTGTCATGGCTGGCCATGGCCCGCTCGACGAACAGTTGCAGCGCGGAAAAGGTCAGCGCCTGGGCGCGGTCCAGCACAGCGATGGGCGGTGGGCAATCGAGCGATTCGAGACGCTGGACGAACTCACCTTCGGCCCGCAGGCTTTCGCGGCTGGTGGCCAGGATGTGCACGTGTGGCGCGGCGCGCAGGATGCTTTCGCAAAGCAGCGCGACGGCGTCGATCAGGTGCTCGCAGTTGTCGATCACCAGCAGCATCCGCCGCTCGCGCAGGAACGCGGCAAGGCTGCTCATCGGTTCGGCGTCGTGCAGGGACAAATCCAGCAGCGTCGCCAGATGGGCGGTGATCAGCGACGGGTCGTTGATCGGCGCCAGGTCCAGCAGGCGAATGCCGTCCCGATAGCGGCCGATCAACAGTTCGGCGACGCGCAACGCCACGGTGGTCTTGCCGATGCCACCGGGGCCGACGAGGGTGATGAAGCGCTGGCGTGACAGTTGCGTGACCAGGCTGTCGACCAGCAATTGGCGGCCGATCATGCGCGTCTGGCGGATGGGCAGGTTATGGGCGCTCGGCTCGGTGCTTTCGCTCGCGGGGTGCTGCTCGATCGGTTCCAGCGAGAATGGCGCGACAAAACTGTAGCCGCGCTGGGCGACGGTGACGATATAGCGCTGGCCGGCCTGGCCGTCGCCGAGGGCCTTGCGCAGCGCCGCCATGTGCACGCGCAGGTTGATTTCTTCGACTACGCTTTTGGGCCAGACCCCGGCGATCAGTTGCTGTTTGCTGACCACGTTTGGGGCGTGCTCCAGCAGGATCAGCAGAATGTCCATGGCTCGCCGGCCCAGACGCACGGGCTGGTCGGCCTCCAGCACCAGGCGTTGTCCGGGATAGATCCGGTAGGGGCCGAAATGGATGGCCTGCTCGGGGGAAAGGGTCAACGTGTCGCTCCTGCTTGCAGCCGTCTGGTGCGCGGTTTTCGAGCATATTCGTCAGGTTTTTCCGGCAACGCAACGAGGGCTCGAGTAACTGTCGGGTGTTCGCGGCGCTCGCCCGGCCCCCGCGCCACTGGCAGACGCCGTGTTTATTGGGGGCAACCGCAGCAAAGCAGGTGTTGAGGCTTTTGGCGCGCCAATGAAAATTAACAACGTTTAACTCGTCCTGCGTCTGGTCTACGCCCAAAACTCTGCTGCTTCAACACCCGCTGGTCTTGTAGGAGCGAGCCTGTGTGGCGAGGGGATTTATCCCCGTTGGGTCGCGAAGCGGCCCCGAAATCGAAATCTGCGGTATGTCAGATACACCGCACTCGATGGTTTTACGACTGCTTCGCAGCCGAACGGGGCGGTGCGACGTTTCGCTAAATCCCCTCGCCACAGTTCACTCCCTCAGAGGGGCGGTGGTGTAGCAAAAGGATCAACTTGTCATGAGGACACCGGGATGAGCAACGTGGTGGTGGTCTATCACAGTGGCTACGGGCATACCCGGGTCATGGCCGAAGCCGTGGCCCAGGGGGTGGAACGCCACGTGGGCAGCACCTGCCTGCTGATTCCGGTCGACGAAGTGGAGCAGCACTGGGACCGGTTGCACAGCGCCGACGCCATCATCTTCGGCGCCCCGACCTACATGGGCAGCGCGTCGGCACCGTTCAAAGGCTTCATGGAGTCCACGGCGGCGTTCTACCTCGCCCAGCCGTGGCGCGACAAACTGGCCGCCGGCTTCACCAATTCCGGCTGCCTGTGCGGCGACAAACTCAACACCCTGCTGCAGATGGCGGTGTTCGCCGCGCAGCATTCGATGATCTGGGTCGGCCTCGACCTGCTGCCGGCGCGCTCCAGCACCGGCGCCTTCGACGGGCAAATGAATCGCCTGGGCAGTTCGCTCGGCGCCATGGCTCAGTCGAATGTCGAACAGACCCCGGACCTCGCCCCACCTGCCGAAGACCGTTGCACCGCCGCGCACCTCGGCGAGCGGGTGGCGCGGCTGGCTGAACGAATGAACCCGTCACCGCTTTGATACACCCCCAACACTCGCAAAGGAGACATCGCATGAGTACGTTCACGACCCGAGACGGCACCGAGATTTACTACAAGGACTGGGGCACCGGCCAACCCATCGTCTTCAGCCACGGCTGGCCACTGAACGCCGACAGCTGGGAATCGCAGATGATCTTCCTGGCCTCCAAAGGCTACCGGGTGATCGCCCACGACCGTCGTGGTCATGGCCGCTCCAGCCAGCCGTGGAGCGGCAACGACATGGATACCTACGCCGATGACCTGGCGCAGTTGATCGAGTTGCTGGACCTCAAAGACGCCGTGCTGTTCGGCTTCTCCACCGGCGGCGGCGAAGTGGCGCGCTACATCGGTCGCCACGGCACCGGTCGCGTGGCCAAGGCCGGGCTGATTTCCGCGGTGCCGCCGCTGATGCTCAAGACCGAAGCCAACCCTGGCGGACTGCCGATCGAAGTGTTTGATGGCATTCGTCAGGCGTCCCTGGTCGACCGTTCGCAACTGTACATCGACCTCGCCAGCGGACCGTTCTTCGGCTTCAACAAACCGGACGCCAAGCCGTCCCAGGGCATGATCGACTGGTTCTGGATGCAAGGCATGCTGGCCGGCCACAAGAACGCCTATGACTGCATCAAGGCGTTCTCGGAAACCGACTTCACCGAAGACCTGAAGAAGTTCGACATCCCGACGTTGGTGGTGCATGGCGACGCGGACCAGGTGGTGCCGTTCGAAGCGGCGGGCATTGCGTCTGCAAAACTGGTGAAAGGATCTACGTTGAAGATCTACCCGGGCGCCCCTCACGGCTTGACTGATACCCACAAGGATCAGCTCAACGATGATCTGCTGGCGTTTCTCAAGGGTTGATGTACCCCGGCGCGGGCGTAGATCCGCGCCGGTTTTCGCTCCTGATGAGAGCAGACAACCATCGAGATCACGTTCATGAAAAAGCTCACAAATGCCACCGGCGCCCCGGTGGTCGATAACCTCAATATCCAGACCGCCGGCCCCCGTGGGCCGGCGCTCTTGCAAGACATCTGGCTGCTGGAAAAACTCGCCCACTTCGACCGCGAACTGATCCCCGAGCGGCGTATGCACGCCAAGGGCGCGGGCGCCTACGGCACGTTCACCGTCACCCATGACATCACGCGTTACACCAAAGCCAATATCTTCAGCTCAGTGGGCAAGGAAACGCCGTTGTTCGTGCGCTTTTCCTCGGTGGCCGGCGAACGCGGCGCGGCGGATGCCGAGCGCGACATCCGTGGCTTCGCGGTGAAGTTCTACACCGATGAAGGTAACTGGGACATTGTCGGCAACAACACGCCGGTGTTTTTCTTCCGCGACCCGCTGCGTTTCTCCGACCTCAACCACGTGGTCAAACGCGACCCGCGCACCGGCCTGCGCAACGCCACCAGCAACTGGGACTTCTGGACCCTGCTGCCCGAGGCGCTGCACCAGGTGACCATCGTCATGAGCGATCGCGGGATTCCCACCAGTTTCCGCCACATGCACGGCTTCGGCAGCCACACCTTCAGCCTGATCAACAGTGACAACCAGCGGGTGTGGGTGAAGTTTCACTTTGTCTGCCAGCAAGGCATCGAAAACCTCTCCGACGCCGAGGCGGCCGCGGTGGTTGGCAAGGACCGCGAAAGCAACCTGCGCGACCTCTACGAAGTCATCGAGCAGGGCAACTTCCCGCGCTGGAAGCTGTGCATCCAGGTGATGGAAGAAGCGCAGGCGCTCAACTACCGGCATAACCCGTTCGACCTGACCAAAGTCTGGCCGCACGGCGAGTTTCCGCTGATCGAAGTGGGCATCATGGAGCTCAATCGCAACGCCGAGAACCATTTCGCTGAGATCGAGCAAGCGGCGTTCTCGCCGGCCAACGTGGTGCCGGGGGTGAGCTTCTCGCCGGACCGCATGCTTCAGGCGCGGCTGTTTTCCTATGGCGATGCCCAGCGCTATCGCCTGGGGGTGAACTTCAATCACATCCCGGTCAACGCACCGCGCTGCCCGGCCCACAGCTACCACCGCGACGGCGCCATGCGCACCGACGGCAACCTCGGCGGCACCGCCAGTTACTTCCCGAACAGCGTGGGCGAGTGGCAGGATTCACCGGAACTGGCCGAGCCACCGCTGCCGCTGGAAGGCTTCGCGCAACACTATGATCATCGGCTGGAAGAGGACCATTACGAGCAGCCGGGGAACCTGTTCCGCTTGCTCGACCCGGTGCGCAAACAGCTGCTGTTCGACAACACCGCGCGGGCCATGAACGGCGTGCCGCAGGCGATTCGTCAGCGCCATATCGACAACTGCACCAAGGCTGATCCGGCGTATGGGTTTGGCGTGGCCGAGGCGTTGGAGCGCCTGACCCCGTTGGGCTGAAATCCCTGCGATCCGTAGGAGCCAGGCTTGCCGGCGAAGGCGATTTTACGGACGCCTTCGCGGGCAAGCCTCGCTCCTACAGGTTTTTGGGGGGGGCGAGGTGTGGATTCACATGAGACTTGTAGGAGCCAGGCTTGCCGGCGAAGACGATTTTACGGGCGCCTTCGCGGGTAAGTCGGATCGCCCCACCGCTCGCTGCTACAACGGCCCGCGAGAGAGGGCGCGCACAACACGGCAACGCCACGCAAACGGATTGATGCCTTCGCTGCGGGTGAAGATGTGGCAGAAATGCGCCTGATCGCAGAAGCCGCATTCGAGGCTGATTTGCGTCAGTGTCAGGTCGGTGCTCTGGATCAACTGCTTGGCCCGGGCGATGCGTTGGTGGCGAATCCAGTCTTGCGGCGAGAGCCCGGTGCTGCACTTGAACGCGCGGGAGAAATGACTGCGCGACAGGGCGCAGGCGCGGGCCAGTTCGGTCACTTCAACGGTTTCACCAAGGCGTTCGAGGATCAGCTGCTTGACCAGGCTTTCGCGCCACGGGGTCAGGCCGCCGGTGGTTTTCTTTCGCGCTTCAGTGACAGTTGCGCGGGCGGCGTTTTGCTGAGAATGGGCCATGACAGATGTCCGTGTCGGTGAGCTTCATTCTTGGTCGCAGGGCGCTGGCAGGCGAGTTAAACGTTGTTAATTCCATCGGTGCACAGGGGTGGCAACGGCGCTAACTCAGCACATTGCTGCAATTTCCAGGGGCACGATCCGTGCAAAATCGCCCTCATCCGGCGTCGTTCACATCGCCGCTTTTATGACTCGATCAAGGGTGAAGGCATGAAACATTCTCTGGTTTGCGCGCTGGGGCTCGCGGTCGCGCTGGCGTCCGGTATTGCCTCGGCTCAGGCACCGGCTCAGGTCGGCACACAAGTGCCGGGCTACTTCCGTCTGGCGGTCGGCGACTTTGAGGTAACGGCGTTGTTCGATGGCTACAACGACCTGTCGCCGAAACTGCTCAAGGGCCTGACCCAGGGTCAGATCCGCGCGCTGCTGGCCCGTCGCTCGATTGAAACACCGGGGGTGCAGACCGCGTTCAACGCCTTTCTGATCAACACCGGCAAGCAACTGATCCTGGTGGACACCGGTGCCGGCCAGTGCATCGGCGAAACGGCCGGCATGCTATCGGACAATATAAAAGCGGCCGGTTACGAGCCTGCGCAAGTCGACACGATCCTGTTGACTCACCTGCACCTGGACCACGTCTGCGGGCTGGTCGACGGCCAGCAGAAACCGGTTTTCGCCAACGCCACGGTCTTTGCTGCGAAGGCCGAGGCCGACTACTGGCTTGATCCGCAAGCCCTGGCCAAGGCACCCGAGGGCGCCAAGCCGTATTTCAAAATCGCCCAGGACTCGACCGCACCGTATGTGGCGCAAGGGCGTTTCAAGACCTTCGCCGCCGGTCAGTCACCGGTGCCGGGGGTGGTCGATGCCGAGTTGGAAGCCGGGCATACGCCGGGCAGTACCACGTACCGATTTACCTCGCAGGGGCAGAGCATTCTGTTCATGGGCGATCTGGTGCATAACCTCGCGGTGCAGTTCGAACACCCGGAAGTGTCGATCGGTTTTGACGTCAACAGTCAGCAGGCGATCAAGAGCCGCGCCAAAGTGTTCAGTGATGCGGCGGCGAGCAAGACCTGGGTGACGGCGGCGCACTTGCCGTTTCCCGGCATCGGTCACATCGTCTCAGAGGGCAAGCACTTCCAGTGGGTGCCGGTCGAATACGGGCCTTATAAACGTGCGGCGAAAGTGCCGTTGATCGAGTAAAGTCCTCGACTGAACACACAAGGAAACCGTGCCTATGAACCGTAACGATCTGCGCCGCGTCGACATGAACCTGCTGGTGATTTTCGAAGCGTTGATGTTCGAAAAGAACCTGACCCGTGTGGCCGAAAAACTGTTCATGGGGCAACCGGCGGTGAGTGCGGCGCTGGGGCGGTTGCGGGATCTGTTCGATGATCCGTTGTTGCTGCGCAATGGCCGCGGCATGGAGCCGACGGCGCGGGCGCTGGCGATTCTCAAGGAGCTGCAACCGGCGATGGATGTGATTTCCGGGGCGGTCAGCCGGGCTAAGGAATTTGATCCTACGACCAGCTGCGACGTGTTTCGCATCGGGCTGTCGGACGATGCCGAGTTCGGTTTGTTTCCGCCATTGTTGCGGCAATTGCAGGAAGAGGCGCCGGGGATCGTGGTGGTGGTGCGTCGCGCCAATTATCTGCTGATGCCGGCATTGCTGGCCTCGGGAGAAATTTCCGTGGGGGTGAGCTACACCACGGATTTGCCGGCGAATGCCAAGTGCAAGAAGTTGCGGGACATCCCTTGCAAAGTGCTGCGCGGGGACAAACGACCGGGGACGCTGACGCTCGACGAATATTGCGAACGTCCGCATGCCATGGTGTCGTTCTCTGGCGATCTGAGCGGCAACATCGATCTGGATCTGGCCAAGGTCGGCCGCAGCCGCCGGGTGGTGTTGGGCGTGCCGCAGTTCAGTGGGTTGCGGGCGTTGCTGGCCGGCACTGAGATGATTGCCACGGTGCCGGATTATGCGGCGTGTGCGTTGGTTGAAGGGTGTGCGTTGCGGGCGGAGGATCCGCCGTTTCCCATTGATGCGGCGCAACTTTCGATGGCGTGGAGCGGGGTGCATGACAATGATCCGGCGGAGCGGTGGTTGCGGTCGCGGATCAGTGAGTTCATGTCGAGGCCTTTGCCGGTTTCGGCTTGAACGTGGCGGCCTTCGGGCCGACCAGGTTCTTGGTGGTTGTGTACATATCCATTTCTGCGGTAACGGCGGCTGGCGGTTTCGCCCTTACGGCGACTCACTTTTTTTACAAACGCCTAAAAAAAGTAAGCAAAAAAACGCTCGCCCCAAGCGTCCGGCCCCTCGCTAAGGCTCGGCGTTCCTTCGCTCCGGTATCCATCCGGGGACACTGCCCTCCGGTCTGCTTCGCGACGACCTACATGCAGCGTGTTCGACTGCGTCGAACGGCGCTGCGCGCCACTCCCCGGATGAACACCTCCACTCAGCCTCCCGACGGGGCGGGTGGATCAAGATCAAGAGCTGCAGGCGAGCTAACGCTCGACCTGATGAGTGGTGAGAAGCGAAGCGTGTACACCGAACCCCTTGTAGGAGCGAGGCTTGCCCGCGAAGGCGGCCTGACAGCCGACCAGTCTCTTGCTGGTACACATCATTCCACTGTGGGAGCGGGCTTGCTCGCGAAGGCGGAGTGCCAGTCAACATCAATGCTGAATGGCACACCGCCTTCGCGAGCAAGCCCACTCCCACAAGGGGAACGTGTGTTGATGTGAGGGTTGTGTTTAATGGTGTTTAGCGTTACTTCCTGAAAGCTACAGATCCTTGCGCCGTTGCCTACGACTGCGCCAGGATCCGCCGGCTTGTGCGCTTTGACCCCGGTCTTTATCGTTTCCCCATCGCTGCCAATCAGCGATCGGGTTTAGCGACCCGGACTATTCAAAGTGCATCATTGCTCCAGACTTTCTTGCAGGCTTTTGACGTCTGCAATTACGTTATGGTGGCTGTGTGCGGGAGACCTTCGGATCTGCCGGGTGCCTTTGACCGGTTCGCTAACCCGTATGCAGTCGCCTCCTTACTTGTTTCGCGACGGGTTCTGGTGGCGCTATTTTCCAAAGGAGATTCACCCTGTTCAAAGCCACACCCAATCCCCCGGAAGCCGACGACGTTTCCCCCTACGATCCCCTCGATCCGAAAAAGCTCCACGAAGCCGCCGACCGCGCTGGATCACTACCTCAATCCGTCTGCCCTCAACGCCCCCGTCACCCGCAAGGCCTGCGCAATGTTCATCGTCGCCCCCGATATCGATAACGAAAGCCTGATGGCCCACGCTTGTGAGTCCCTGGCTTCGGCGAGTGTGCTGGCCAGTGATTTTGCCGGGCATCTGGAAGGGCCGCAGCGGTATGCGATGCTGGGCATTCAGCAGGTCATCATGCTGGCTGAGCTGGCGGTGAGTCGGACGCTGGATGGTGTTGGTCCGCGGTAGCTTCGTCGATTTAAAACGGTCTCGGCAGAGGTCGTTTTTTATGTCTGGCACACATGCCGTTCGTCTGTAAAAGCTGTCGACCTGTAAGTTCTGACAGTAGCCGTTGCTCTCTATTCGATGTGAGATAGGCTCGCACCCCAAAAAGCGGGGGGCCAGGTCAATCCCGCACAGAGAGCGAACGATGAACAGTCTGTCTACCTTAGTCACCAACGACCTGCCGCCCCCGTATGTCAAGGAAAACCCGGCCTTCACTCTCCTGAATCCAGTATCGGTCAGGCATACCCTTACTGTGGTTGTGAACTATGAAATGCAACCCACGGACCGGTTTAGCGTGAGGTGGCAGGGGGCACCGGGGACGCCGGCGGAGGGGTCATACACTTCGGACTTCGTCCAGGTCGGAAACACACGTCCCGTGGAGCTTCGCATTCCCAATTCGCTGGTGACATACAATCTGGGCCAAACGATTACGCTGACTTACACCGTCATCAGCGGCGACTCGGAGCCCAACACCTCACAGCCCTTGATTTTGTATGTGTTGCCACTGGCACAGGGCGATTTGCCCAGACCGTTTATTCCGCAGGCCGACAACGGTGGCGAAGGTTTGACGCTGGATGTGAAGGCTCTGACTGAATTCACCCTGCGAATAAACGGATGGCCTCTGATTGCTTACGATCAAAACTTCTGGCTTCGGCTCAGAGGGACCAACGCCAACGGCAGCCCTTTCGACGTTGTGTACTGGCCGAGCACCGTTGTCGATCAACCCTTTATCCTTAGGGGCTTTCACGCGCAAAACCATGACGCCGCCCCGCTCAATGGGCTCAGGAATGGCAGCACACTGATAGTGGAGATGATGGCGACTCTGGATGGGAGCCAGGATGAGGCCAAGGCTCTGAAGTTCGCGCCGCGAAACTACATCGTCAGCACGAACGCATCGAGACCCCCGGTGATCTTGTCGGTGAAAGATCCACTCGGTCGGGACATTGTCGATGGGGGGGAGACCGAGCACGGCATCGTGACGGTTGAAGGTACCGCAATGGCGGGTGGGGAAGTGGAAATCTTTGACGGGGACATTTCCAAAGGCACGGCCACGGTCGCGGCCGATTCCGGTAGGTGGACGTATGTGCTCACCGGACTGACTGACGGAATGCACGAGTTGCAGGTCAAAGCGTTGTATGGCGATGAAGCGGTATCCAATGTGTGGACGATCAACGTGATGCTGAAAGATCGGCAGTTGTCGATCAAAGAAGCACTCGATAACGTCAATCTTGATCCCCTCGCGGCTACGCAAAGTCTGACAGCCGTCCTGAATTACGAGATGGAGCCCAACGACAGCCTTACTGTGCAATGGACAGCCGCGCCAGGCACGCCGGCAGCGGGTTCGCACACGACAACCCCCGTTTTGGCTGGCACCGCTCGCCCAAGAGAAATAGCGCTGCCCGTTTCCTTGGTGGCGTTTAGTGTGGGGAAAAAGGCGGAGGTTACCTTCACCTACACACGCGGAGCATCACCTCCGGTGACCTCACAACCGTTTCCCCTTAACGTGCTGGCGATCCCGTCAACTGCGCTCATTGCTCCGGTGATTACCCAGGCGAACGGTACAGACGAACTCGATCTGAAAGACGTCATGGCCGGGGCAGCTCTCAGGTTTGGTGGCTGGCCGCATACCGCCACTGGGCAGCGGATCTGGCTGGATCTGGAAGGCGAGAACGCCACCGGTGAAAGTCACAATCGCACCGTGTGGACGGGGGTGCGCAATTCGGTTCATCGAAGTTGGGTTACGACCAATAGCCACAGCATTACGATTGCGTACAGCTATTTGCAACTATTGGCTGTCGGCAGCACATTGTCCATTCGCTTCAGGGTCAATCTGGATCAGGTCCCGGATCCCGCGACGGCGGTGGTCTTTGATGTCCGTGAATATACCGTTCGGGCCACTCCTTAAGCAGGGCCAGCGTCATGCCTGCGGTTTCGATGCGTTGAAAAAAAACGGCCTCGGTAGAGGCCGTTTTTTGTGCCCGGCATAAATCTGCCGAACGATGAAGATCCGGCTCATTGGCAAAAACAGCACGTACATCCAATTTCCCCCGCCCCCGTCCCGGCACTATCAAACCAGGTCCCGGCGCATGAACGCCGGTGGTTTTTTATTAGTGCGGGTAGCCCATGAATACGTCGCGATGGGATGAGCGGGCGCAGGATCTCGGACTGCTGTTTTTGCGGGTCAGTGGCGGTGTGTTTCTGCTGTGGGTGCACGGTTTGCCGAAGCTGCTTAACTACAGCGCTCAACTGCAAGTCATCGAAGACCCGTTTCACCTGGGCACGAACGTCACGCTGATGCTGGCGATTTTTGCCGAGGTGCTGTGCCCGTTGCTGATTATCGCCGGGGTGTTGGTGCGTCTGGCGTGCCTGCCGATTTTGGCGGTGCTGCTGATCGCGCTGCTGGTGGTGCACGCGCAATGGAGCCTCGAGGAAGGGCAGTTCGGTTGGCTGCTGTTGATTTTGTTCACCAGCCTTTTTATCGCCGGGCCGGGACGGCTGGCGCTCAATGTCCGATTTGCCGGAGCTTTGCGTTATGCCTGAATCCAATCGTTTCGAGGAAGTCGTGACCCTGGTCATCAAGCACCGGGTCAAGGCCGGTTTTGAAGCGCCCTATGAAACCTGGTTGCGCAACATAGTCAGCATCGCCGGGCAGCAGGAAGGGCACTTGGGCGTGGACGTCATGCGCGGTAAAAACGCCGGCCTGGACATGTACACCTGTGTGCTGCGCTTTTGCTCGACCGACGCGATGCAGCGCTGGCTCGATTCGCCGCAGCGCCTGTCGCTGGTCAACGAAGCCACGCCGATGCTCGCCGACGGCGACCAGACCGAGGTCAACCCGGTCAACGAATTCTGGTTCGCGCCGCAGGCCGACGACGCTTCGCCACCGCCGCCGCGCTGGAAGCAGGCCGTGGTGACGTTGCTGGTGATTCTGCCGCACACCTTGCTGGTGCCGCTGCTCTGGGGCCCGCTGCTGCAACTCAACGCCATCCTGTCCAATTACGTGGTCGCGACGTTCCTGATCACGCTGACCATCGTTGTCTCGGTGGTGTACCTGTTCATGCCGATGGCGACGCGCCTGTTCGCGCCCTGGCTTTCTCCTTCCACTCCGTCCAAGGAAACGCGATGAACGCCGATCTGATTTTATTCAATGGCCAATTTCATACCGTTGACCGTGAAAACCCGCGCGCCAGTGCGGTGGCGATCAGCGAGGGTCGCTTCGTTGCGGTCGGCACCGACGCCGAAGCCATGGCCCTGCGCGGGTCGGGCACGCAGGTCATCGACCTCAAGGGCCGTTGCGTCATTCCCGGCCTCAACGACTCGCACTTGCACCTGATTCGCGGCGGTCTGAATTACAACCTCGAACTGCGTTGGGAAGGCGTGCCGTCGGTGGTCGATGCCTTGCGCATGCTCAAGGACCAGGCCGATCGCACGCCCACGCCGCAATGGGTGCGGGTGGTCGGTGGCTGGAACGAATTCCAGTTCGCCGAAAAACGCATGCCGACCCTCGAAGAACTCAATCAGGCCGCGCCAGACACCCCGGTGTTTGTCCTGCATTTGTACGACCGCGCCTTGCTCAACCGCGCCGCATTGCGCGTGGCCGGTTATACCCGCAACACGCCGAATCCGCCGGGTGGCGAGATTGTACGCGACGCCAATGGCGAGCCGACCGGCATGTTGGTGGCGCGCCCCAACGCGATGATTTTGTACTCGACGCTGGCCAAGGGGCCGAAGTTGCCGCTGGAGTATCAGGTCAACTCGACCCGCCAGTTCATGCGCGAACTCAATCGCCTGGGTCTGACCAGCGCCATCGATGCCGGCGGTGGTTTCCAGAATTATCCCGACGATTACCAGGTGATCGAACAGTTGGCCAAGGACCAGCAGCTGACCATTCGTATCGCCTACAACCTGTTCACGCAGAAACCGAAAGAAGAGCTGACCGACTTCAAAAACTGGACGTCCAGCGTGACCCTGCATCAGGGCGACGATTACCTGCGGCACAACGGCGCCGGGGAAATGCTGGTGTTTTCGGCGGCAGACTTCGAGGACTTCCTCGAACCGCGTCCGGATCTGCCGCAGACCATGGAAGATGAGCTGGAACCGGTGGTCCGCCACCTCGTCGAGCAGCGCTGGCCGTTCCGATTGCACGCGACGTACAACGAATCCATCAGCCGCATGCTCGACGTGTTCGAGAAGGTCAACCGCGACATTCCGTTCAACGGTTTGCCGTGGTTCTTCGACCATGCTGAAACCATCACACCGCAGAACATTGAGCGGGTGAGGGCGTTGGGTGGCGGGATTGCGATTCAGGATCGCATGGCGTTTCAGGGCGAATATTTTGTCGAGCGTTACGGCGCCAAAGCCGCCGAGGCCACGCCGCCGATCAAGCGCATGCTGGCCGAAGGGGTACCGGTCGGCGCCGGCACCGATGCCACGCGGGTGTCCAGCTACAATCCATGGACCTCGTTGTACTGGATGGTCAGCGGTCGCACCGTCGGTGGCCTGGAACTGCACGCCGAGGGCCTGTCGCGGCAGACAGCGCTGGAGTTGTTCACCCACGGCAGCGCCTGGTTCTCTTCCGAGCAGGGCAAGAAAGGCATGATCAAGGTCGGCCAACTGGCGGATGTCGCAGCGCTCAGCGCGGACTTTTTCAGCGTCGATGAAGAAGCGATCAAGTGGATCGAGTCAGTGTTGACCGTGGTCGGCGGCAAGGTGGTGTACGCCGCCGGTGATTTCGAAAAACTGGGACCTGCCAGCGTGCCGGTGCTGCCGGACTGGTCGCCGGTGGTCAAGGTGCCGGGTCATTGGCGTCCGACGTCGCCGACGCATGCGCAGGTTCACCATTGCAGCGGGCCGTGCGGCGTGCATGCCCACAGCCATGAAAAGGCCCGTTTGTCGAACGCGCCGGTCAGCGATTTCGCCGGTTTCTGGGGCGCGTTCGGCTGTTCGTGTTTCGCGTTCTGAAGATCACAAAACGCGCCGATGCACTCGTCGGCGCCTTGCGTAATACCCATCCATCGAGGATTTTCACATGAGCAACGTTCCGTACAAACGCCTGAACAAAGACGATGCGGTAGTGCTGTTGGTCGACCACCAGACCGGCCTGATCTCACTGGTCCAGGATTTCTCGCCGAACGAATTCAAGAACAACGTGCTGGCCCTCGCGGACCTGGCCAAGTTCTTCAAGCTGCCGACCATCCTCACCACCAGTTTCGAAAACGGCCCGAACGGCCCGATGGTGCCTGAGCTCAAGGAACTGTTCCCGGACGCGCCGTACATCCCGCGTCCAGGCCAGATCAACGCCTGGGACAACGAAGATTTCGTCAAAGCCGTTAAAGCCACTGGCCGCAAGCAGCTGATCATCGCGGGTGTGGTAACCGACGTTTGCGTGACCTTCCCGACGTTGTCGGCACTGGCGGAAGGCTTTGAAGTGTTTGTGGTGACCGACGCCTCGGGCACCTTCAACGTCTCCGTACAGCAAGCGGCATGGGCGCGTATGTCGGCGGCCGGTGCGCAACTGGTGAACTGGTTCTCGGTGGCGTGCGAGCTGCAGGGCGACTGGCGCAACGACATGGAAGGCCTGGCGAACCTGCTGTCGCCGCGCATTCCGAACTATCGCAATTTGATGAACAGCTATGCGGTGCTGAGTTCGAAGTAAGCCCGGCGATCCACAAAAATGCCCGCGACCGTGCGGGCATTTTTTTGTCTGGCGAACAAGCTTTCTGTAGGAGCGAGGCTTGCCCGCGAACCAGGCGCCCAGGTGTTTCTGTCGGACCGCGTGATCGTTCTTCGCGGGCAAGCCTCGCTCCTACAGGTCACGTCTGTTGGCGTTTTTGCAGCCAGCTGAGGAAGCCGCTTTTCTTGATTTGCACCGGTTTGGCCATCAACGCCAACCGGCTGTTCTGCTGCCGCACCGCCTGCAGCTTGTTCAACGCCCGACCCACTTCAACCCGTTGTTCCATGCAGCTACGGGTCAGGGATTTGTCGATCCGGTAAATGATGCACGAGGTCAAGGTGGTGAAGGTGGCCTGGGACGGCGTATCGGTGAGAATACTTTGCTCACCCATCACCTCACTTGGCCCCATGCGACCCGCTTCGGTCTGACTGGTGCCATCGGGCACGGTGGCGCTGACCACGCCCGTGGCAATCACCATCAGGCTGTCCGGCACTTCGCCCAATTCCAGCACCACCTGACCGGCCGCGTATTGTTGCGGGACCATGGACTGAGCCATTTGATCGCGCTCGTCCTCGCTCAAGGAACGGAAGACCTTCACTTCATCGAGCAATGCCCGAGCGCGGGTTGTCGGTTCAATCACGCCATCGATCTGCCGGGAAATGCCCGCCGCTTCGAGGTGCCGATGCGCCAGGTCAAACAGCTGATTGCGCACGTCGCTCTTCTTGCCGAGCTCGGCGATAAAGCCGCTGGCCACGTATTCGGACAGGGTTTCGCCAGCCTCTTTGAGCACCGCTTTCGGTGCCGGGTTAAGCAACAAACTGCTGCTGCCTTGAAGCGTGCGCTCCAGTGCATCCAGCACCCGACGCGGGCGAATGTGGTTGGGTACCTGAATGCTGATCGACACGCCGTGCATGTTGTTCGGCCGGCTGAGGTTGACGATCTTCGCCTTGGCCGCCACCGAGTTCGGCACCACGGCGGTGCTGCCGGCGCTGGTCAACAGGTGCGTGGCGCGCCAGTCGATGTCGAGCACTTTGCCCTCGACGCCATCGATCATGATCCAGTCATCCACCTGATACGGCTTGGTGGTGTTCAGCACGATCCCCGAAAACACGTCGCTCAAAGTGCTTTGCAACGCCAGACCGACGACGATTGCCACGACGCCGGATGTCGCCAGCAAACCTTTCACCGGCAGCTCCAGCACGTAACCGGCCGCCGCGACGATGGCGATCAGAAACACCAGCGCGCCGATGACGTCCTGCAACAAGCGACCGCTGTGACCGATGCGGCGCATCAGCACCAGGCCGATGACTTCGGTGAGTACCCGCGCGGCGTACAGCCACCAGAGAATCCCCAGCGCCGTGGCGCCCAGCTGCGCGACGCGATCCTCAGCCAACTGCGGCGCCTGCAACGGGCTCACACCGGCATTGATCACCAGCGCGCTGAACAGCACAAACAACGCCAGCCGCACACCAACCCGCGTGACGCGATGCTTGAACGGCGCGAGATGCCAGAGCACGGCGTCAATCACCAGCAACAGGGCACTCCAGGACAGCAGATGGGCGAGGACAAAGGACATGGGGAAACTCCGAAGGATGGGTGCTTGTTGGCGGGGAATCGCTTTGCTTTTTTGTAGGAGCCAGGCTTGCCGGCGAAGGCGTCCTCAAGTACGCCGTCGCCGGCAAGCCTGGCTCCTACAAAAAAGCAGCTTCGCCACGCATTTCTGTGTGGCGAAGGGGAGGGACTCAGTTCAGATACGTCTTGAGCTCCAATGCCACCTGGCGAACCGCCGCTTTTACCTCCGGAATCTGGCTCAGCGGGTTGAGCAGGCCGAAGTCGTGAATCATGCCGTTGTAACGTACTGCCGTGACCGGCACACCGGCTGCGTCGAGGTGGCGGGCATAGGCTTCGCCTTCGTCACGCAACACGTCGAACTCGGCGGTTTGCACCAGGGCGGCGGGCAGGCCTTTGAGCTGTTCGGCACTGGCTTGCAGCGGTGAGGCATGGATCTGTGCGCGCTCGGATTTGTCCGTGATGTAGCTGTCCCAGAACCAGTTCATCATGTCCTTGGTCAGGAAGTGGCCTTCGGCAAATTGCTGGTACGAGCCGCTGTCGAACTGCGCGTTGGTCACCGGCCACATCAACAGCTGGAAGCGCAGTGCCGGGGTTTTCTGTTCCTTGGCCATCAACGCCACGACCGCCGCCATGTTGCCGCCGACGCTGTTGCCGGCCACCGCCAGGCGTTTGCCATCGACGCCGATGTCCTTGCCATGCTCGGCCACCCAGCGGGTCGCGGCGTAGGCCTGGTTGATCGCGGTCGGGTAATGCGCTTCCGGTGACGGCGTGTAATCGACATACACCGCGACAGCACCGGAGCCCACCACCAGGTCATGGATCAGACGCTGGTGAGTCGGGTAATCGCCCAGCACCCAACCGCCACCGTGGAAGAACATGAACACCGGCAATTCACCTTTGACCTTGGTCGGCCGCACGATTTTCAGGTTGATGGTTTGCCCGTCAACTTTGATCGCTCGGTCGCTGACGTCTACACCCGACAGATCAACCTTCACCGAATTTTGCGCACCGGCCAGCACCGCACGGGCATCCTTCGGGCTCAACTGCTCAAGCGGCTTGCCACCCCCGGCGGCGAGGACTTCGAGGAAGGCCTGGGTGGTGTGTTCGACACCCGGGCTGCCGGCGGCGAATGCGTTGCCGATGGAAAGGGCGAGAAGGGACGCGGTCAGGGTTTTGTTGACGATGTTCATGGGGCAAATCCTTTTTAATTGTCTGTCGGTCCCTGTAGGAGCTGTCGAGTGAAACGAGGCTGCGATCTTTTGATCTTGTTTTTAAAAAATCAAAGTCAAAAGATCGCAGCCTCGTTTCACTCGACAGCTCCTACAGGTGTTGGGTTGGAACACAGATTAATAGGTCGCCCAAAAGGGAAAAAGCGGCTATAAAGTGTTTGACTGTCAACCGAGACGTGACAATGAATCCGTTCGAAGATATGCGTATTTTTTGCCAGGTCATGGACTCCGGCAGCTTCACCTCGGCAGCTGATCAATTGGGCCTGTCCAAGCAGTTCGTCAGCCGTCGCCTGATGCAGCTCGAAGAGCGTCTGGGCGTGCGTTTGCTCAACCGTTCCACCCGCCGACTGGACGTCACGCCGCTGGGTCAGAGTTATTACGAGTCGGCGTTACGCTTGCTCGGTGAAGTCGAGCAGGTGGAGCAGGGCATCGCCGGCCAGACCACCGAGCCGCGCGGCACCATTCGCGTGAGCGCGCCGTTGTCGTTTGCGCTGGCGCACCTGGGGTGTCTGCTGCCGCTGTTTTTACAGCGTTACCGCGATGTCACGGTGGAAGTGGACTTGAGCGATCGGCCGGTGGACTTGCTCGGTGAGGGGTACGACCTGGCGTTGCGCATCGGCATCCTTGAGGACTCGACCCTGATCGCCCGCCGCATCGCCTCCATCCAGCGCGTGTACTGCGCCAGCCCGGCTTACCTGGCTGAACGCGGCACGCCGCTCAAACCCGAAGATTTGCACAATCATGACTGCTTGCCTTACGGCCACGGGCGTCAGGTGCAATGGCGTTTCGAAGGGCAGGGCAAGCCGTTGACCGTCAACGTGACGGGCAGGATGCGGGTCAACAACGGTGAGTTGCTCAAGGATGCGGCGGTGGCCGGGATGGGGATTACGTACTTGCCGACGTTCATCGTCGGCTCGGCGCTGAAGGAGGGGCGGCTGGTGCCGGTGCTGGATGAGTTTCGTCCGCAACCGCTGACGTTGTCGGCGGTGTATCCGCAGCATCGCCAGAGTTCGCGGCCGGTGCAGGCGTTGATCGAGTTTTTGCGCGAGCGGCTGGATCGGGTTGAGTGTGGTTTGTAGCACACCGGCTCCCACCATCCCTTGTAGGAGCGAGGCTTGCCCGCGAAGGCGTCGTGACATTCAAAACAAGCGTGGACTGATACGACGCTTTCGCGGGCAAGCCTCGCTCCTACAAGGGATTTGTGGCGTTTTTGAGGTTAGTGTTTGTCAGGACCTTTTGTCATCGCCTGGCTCGCCACCGACATGCACGCCGTGGTCATCACCGGCTTCGCCGGAACGATGCACGCCGTGGTCGTCGCCGATTTCGCCAGAGCGATGCACGCCGTGGTCATCACCGACTTCGCCGGAACGATGCACGCCGTGATCATCACCGGGTTCGGCGTGAGTGCCACTGCGTCCGGAGGAGGCTGTGTTGCCGGAGTGTCCCGAACCATGGTCGCTGCCACTGTGACCACTGTGACCACTGCCGCTATTGCCGCCGCTACCACTATTCCCGCCGCCGCCACTTCCGCCATGACCACCGCCATTGCCGCCGCTGCCGCTTCCACCGTGACCACCGCCATTGCCGCCGCTGCCGCTGCCGCCGTGACCACCGCCATTGCCGCCGCCACCGCTTCCGCCGCCAGAGCCGCCACCGCCGGAACCACCGCCCCCACCACCATTGCCGCCTCCGCCAGACCCGCCCCCACCGCCGCCGGATCCACCGCCGCCGCCACTACCACCATCCTTGGCCTGGGCACTCGACACCCCGGACAAACTATCCGGAATCAATACGGTCGACGCCGACAGAACTGCGCCAATAGCTACTGCAAGTAAAAGCTTGTTGATGTGCATATCGTTCTCCGTCTTCTTATCGGGTTGGAACGTTGATGAACAATGCAACTTGCTGCTCGATTCAATGGGTGAACACCGCAGCGCGCTGATTAATTCAGTTGCAACGTGGATGAACGATGAACGGTACAACTCAACCCTGTTCCAGAAGGTCAGTGAATACTCGAGGCCAGCTCGAAAATCGGGATGTACATCAAGATCACGATGACCCCGATCAGCAGGCCGATGAAGGTCATGAGCAAGGGTTCGAACAGGCGCACGAACCATTCGATCCAGCGGCTGATTTCTTCGTCGTAGAAGTCGGCGCTGCGCTCCATCATCTGGCCGAGGTTGCCGGATTGTTCGCCCGCTCGAAGCAAGCGCAGGGACACCGGGGTCACCAGGTGATTGAGTTCGAGCGCGGCCGACAGCGATTGCCCTTCGCGCACCCGCTCACAAGCCTGGTCCAGGCGCACGCGGGAGGCGGGGGTGAGCAGGCCGCGAACCATGCCCATGGCGGTGACGAGGGGGATGCCGCCCTGCAGCAGGATTCCCAGGGAGCGATAGAAGCGCGCCAGTTCGTACATGAAAATGCGTTGATGGACCGCCGGGAGTTTTTCGATCACACGATCGACGCCCCGGCGAAAGGCCGGTTGTCGCTGAAGAAAGCCGAGGGCGACGATGATCGCCGCCAAAGCGCCGAAGAATTCACCCTGGTGGGCGTGCAGGAACATCCCGCAGCTCATCAACACTTGCGACAGCCACGGCAGATTCGACCCCAGCCCTTCGAACACCAGGCTGAAGCGCGGCACCACGTAACCCATCAAGAACAACACCACGCCACTGCCCACCACCAGCAACAGCAGGGGGTATATCGAGGCACTGACGATTTTTTGCCGGACCTCGTCCATGCGCTGGCGATAGCTGACGTAGCGGCCCAGGGCATCGCCCACGGCGCCGGTCTTCTCGCTGGACTGAACCAGCGCCACGTAGAGCGGAGGGAACACCGCCGACAGCTGGGCCAACGCCTGGGAGAACGATTTGCCTTCATAAAGCAGGCGCACCAGTTCGCTCAGGGTTTTACGGGCCTGTGGCGCGTTCTCTTTTTCCGCCAGGCTTTCCAGCGCATCGATCAACGGCAGGCCGGCATTGAGCAAGGTGGTCAGTTCCTGGCTGAACAACACCAGGTTGAAAGTCTCGCGTTGTCGAAGGCGCAACGCGCGCCAGTGCCGCTCGACGTGCAGGCTGACCACCCGCAAGCCCTGGTCTTCGACGATGCGCCGGGCTTCGCTGTGGCCGGGCGCCTCGACGGTCATCGAGACCACACCGGCCTTGCCCACGGCCTTGAGATGAAAGCGCATGGTCGTCACTCCCCGTCATTGCCAGCTGGTGACTTCGGCGTTTTCGCCTTCGCCGCCGGGTTGGCCGTCCTTGCCCATGGACAGCAAATCGTATTCGCCGTTTTCACCCGGGTAGCGGTAGTTGTAATTACGGCCCCACGGATCCTGCGGCAGCTTTTTCTGCAAGTAAGGACCGGTCCATTTGGTTTCATCGCTCGGCGCAGTGACCAGCGCCTGCAAACCCTGTTCAGTCGACGGGTAATGGCCGACCTCCAGACGGTAAAGGTCGAGTGCTTTGCCCATGCCTTCGATTTGTGCCTTGGCCACCTTCACTTCGGAGCGGCCCAGTTGGGCGAAATACTTCGGCGCGACGATGCCGGCCAACAGCCCCAGCACCACCAGCACCACCAACAGTTCGAGCAGGGTGAACCCGCTTTGAGGACGCGGGGCGGAACGCAAACGCTGATTCATGATGACCTCACACAGTCGGCAGAAGGGTCGCCCTGAAGGCGTATGCAATTGCCATGCTCACCCCCGAACATCCTTGTGAAACCCCTGTATTACGGGCCTTTGCGCTTTCGGCACAGTGCTTGCGTATGGCTTGTTAACTACCGGCCATTGGGGCATTACCCCCATTTTTCGGGGCCGGGCAGGGGAGGCAAATAATGAAAACACTCACCACAGGACTGCTCGGCTGTTTGCTGCTGACGAGCGTCGCACAGGCCGATGTGTTCGTTTCCGTGGACGCCAAGGGCAGCTACGTGCTGTCCAATGTTCACCGTCCCGGCCGCACCTATGAACGGGTCATTCACGAGCCCCAATCGTCGCTGGTCGGTCTTGATCAGCAGCCCCAAATGATTGCCAGGCAACCTTATGCAGAGCTGGTGTCGGCGGCCGCCACGGCCAATGAATTGCCGGCGGCGTTGTTGCACGCCGTCATCCGCGAAGAGTCGCGCTACAACTCGGATGCGACGTCCCCCAAAGGCGCCGGTGGATTGATGCAACTGATGCCCGATACCGCGCGGGAGATGGGGGTGAAAAACGTCTATGACCCGAAAGCCAACATCCAGGGCGGCGCCAAATACCTCAAGCGCCTGCTGACCCTGTTCGACAACGACATCACCCTCGCCGTGGCGGCCTACAACGCCGGGCCACAAGCGGTCCTGAGCCGTGGCGGGGTGATCCCGCCATTCGCTGAAACCCAGCGTTATGTGCCCAGCGTCTTGCGCCAATACCGCCGCTTGCAGGGCATGGCCGTGGATGCACCGCTGTGATGGGGGGGATCCCCCATATGTGGGGCAACCCGGTTTGTTTTGGCGTGGGTGCTTGCCCCCGCATTGGTCCAAACACACCAGCCCGTTGTAGCAGCTGTCGAGCTTGCGAGGCTGCGTTCGGCTGCGAAGCAATCGCATTACCCGGCAACGCGGTGTTTCAGGAAAACCTCTCGCTCAGGTTTTACGACGGCTTTGCCGCCGAACGCAGCCTCGCAAGCTCGACAGCTGCTACGGGATTTGAGTTTTTGGGTGGAGGTTGTCATCCACCCGGAAAAGTGGGGGATAAGTGGGGATTATCCCCCGAGTTATTAGATCGTTGCTTCAAGTGGCTGAAAACTAACTGAAATATTTATGGCATGCGGATTGCTCTAGGGGATTTGTCGAGAATTATTGCCTGTGAGCACCCACAGCGAGGCCCGTTATCATGACCGGCATAACCAACGCTTCGTCCTTGTTTAAATTTGCGCTGTTGGTGGTGTCGATGTTCGGCATTGAGATGGCCGAGGCGGCCTTGCGCTGCGAGCGCAACCTGGTGGCGAACGTCGTGGCGCTGGATCAGCCGCTGATGTTCAACCGCCTCGGCGCGCAGAACGTCAACGGCATGATGTTCGCCCTGCGCCGCGATGTGGTCGACGACCACAATGTGTCCCTGGCCCAGGGCGGCGCGGCAGTGCCGGGCAAAGTCTCGCTGCGGCCCGACAAGCGTCCGCGCCCCCTGGTGTTGCGGGTTGCCGCCGGTGACTGCCTGACGATCAACCTGCAGAACCTGCTGGCTTACCAGGCCAACCCCGGCAGCCACGAAAACGGCGAGGAAGGGGTTGAGGGTGAGGTCGAAGTCGGTAATGTCGAGCAGTTCAAAGTCGATGAGCAGGTCGCTGACCGCCACGTCGGCTTCCAGGTCAACGGCATGCAAGCGGTCAACAGCATCGACGACATCGCCTCGTACACCGGGCGCAACGGCAATTCGCTGGTCGCCCCGGGCGCCACCCGTTCCTACACTTTATTCGCCGAGCGCGAAGGGGCGTTCGCCGCCAGCAGCCGTGGCGCGACCTTCGGTGGTGAAGGTGATGCGGGCAACGTTGCCAACGGCCTGTTCGGCCAGGTCGTGGTGGTGCCCAAGGGCGGCCGCAGCTATCGCAACACCGTAACGGAAGAAGAGATGCGCCTGGCCAGCGCCGGACGTACCCCGGCCGGTCAACCGATCGTCGATTACCAGGCGCGTTACCCACAACGCGAACCGTGGATCCGTGAAGGCAAGGCCGGCACACCGATCATCAACATGGTCGATGGCAATGAAATCATCTCCAGCGAAAGCGACGCGATTGTGATGGGCAGCAACGCCGACGGCAGCTTCCCGCCGTCGACCTATCCGCTGGAAGCCGTCGGCAAACGCAACCCGGCAATTCCGAACCGGCTGGAGCCGTTCCGCGATTTCGCCTCGCAGTTCCAGGATGAAACCGCCGCGACGCAGGCGTTCCCCGCTTATTGGGCGGACCCGGTGATGGCGCATGTGCTGGAGCCGACCCGCGATTCGTTCATGATCAATTACGGCTCCGGCGGCATGGGCGCCGAAGTGGTGGCCAACCGTTTGGGCGTCGGGCCGATGCACGATTGCCTGTCCTGCGCCTATGAAGAATTTTTCCTCAGTTCGCACACCGTCGGCGATGTGGCGATGCTGGTGGACGTACCGGCCAACGCCGGGCTGGAAGGCATTCTTCCGGGGCAGGTACCGCGCGCCGATCAGATCGGTGTCAAGGCGACCATGGCGCTGTACCCGTCCGAGCCGTCCAACGTCAACCACAGCTACATCGGCGACTTCGTCAAATTCCGCAACACCCACAACGGACATGAGCAGCACATCTTCCACCTGCACGGCCATCAGTGGCTGTTTAACCCCAACGACGACAACTCCGACTATGTGGACGCCCAGGGCATCGGCCCGGGCGCCGGCTACACCTATGAAATCGCCAACGGGGGTTCGGGTAACCGCAACCGCGTCGCCGGCGATGCGATCTACCACTGCCACTTCTACCCGCACTTTGCCCAGGGCATGTGGAGCATGTGGCGGGTCCACGACGTGTTTGAAGAAGGCACGAAGCTCGAAGTCTCCCAACAAGGCACCGACGGTTTCCACAACGAACCCTACGCGTTGCGCAGCGGCAAACCGGCGGCGGGCGCCCGGGCCTTGCCCGATGGCGAAATCATTGCCGGTACACCGATTCCTGCGGTCGTGCCGCTGCCGGGCAAAGCCATGGCGCCGATGCCAGGCAAGGTCGCGGTGGTGCCAAAAATCGGCGAAACCCTGGTCGCCGGTAGCGATGACGACGATGACGAGGAAGATTACGACGGGGAACATCACGGCGGCAGCGGCGGCGCTCAGGCCATCGGTTCCCTGGCCTTGGTGGATCGCAGCGAAGCCAACCGCAATGCCGACGGCAGCCTGAAAAACCCTGGCTATCCGTTCTGGATCGGCGGCATGGAAACCTCGGTCGGCCAACGTCCACCAACTCCACCGCTGGACATGCTCGACGCGGCCAAGGCCCAGTCCTTGAAAACCAGCGGCAACGCCTTGTGGGCCAACCTCGACCCGACTTCGTCCGGTGGTTGGGACGGCGGCCTGGGGCGTCATGCCCTGGACGGTTTCTCCGCCGGTGGCGTAGCGAACACCATTACCACGTCGCTGGATTTCTCCAAGGAAGTGACCCGCGCCAAACCGATCTACATGCCGGAAGAGGGCACCGAAGTCGAACAGGCGGCCATGGCCTTCCACGCCAAAAAGGACCACCCCAGCTTTGCCGTGCTGCCCGGTAATCAAATCGTGGCGAAGGCCTTCCGCACCAACGGTGCCTTGCCGATTGCCGGCGCGCCGTACTACGAACCGTGCATGGATGACCGGCAAAAACGCCTGACCAGCAGCGCCGGCACCGGCGAGTTTGCCAGCGGCGAACGGGTCGACGGCATGTCGTTCACCGGTTCCTCGACCTTCACCGCCGACCGCCCTCGCATCTATAAAGCGGCGAACATCCAGTTCGATGCGGTGTACAACAAGGTCGGCTACCACTTCCCGCAAGCGCGCATTCTGGCGCTGTGGGAAGACGCCTGGCCGGTCATCACCAAGCAGCGTCCGCCAGAGCCGCTGGTAATGCGCATGAACACCTTCGACTGCGTGCAATACCAGCAAACCAACCTGGTGCCGGCCACCTATGAGATGGACGACTATCAGGTGCGCACGCCGACCGACGTGATCGGCCAGCACATTCACCTGCCCAAATGGGACCTGACGGCGGCCGACGGTTCGGCCAACGGCTGGAACTACGAAGATGGCGTGCTTTCCCCTGGGGCCGTGCAAGAACGCATCCGCGCCATTCGCGAGTTCAACCAGTGCGAAGGCACCGATCCACGTGACGGCACTCCGGTCTGTCCGAAAGCCAAGAATCACCCGTACTTCGGTCAGTATGGCCGGGCGGATTGGGTAGGAGCGCGCACGGCGATGCAGCGCTGGTTCGTCGATCCGGTGGTGAACGCCAAAGGTGTCGACCGTGGCCTGGGGACCATTTTCACCCACGACCACCTGGGCCCATCGACTCACCAACAGATTGGCCTGTACGCCACCGTGCTGGCTGAACCGGCCGGTTCCACCTGGTTCCACGCAGAAACCGGCGAGCCGTTGTACAGCGGCGCACGTCAGGACGGCGGGCCGACTTCATGGCAAGCGGTGATTTCTACCGGTGACCTGGATGGCGACGGCAAGAACGACAGCTTCCGTGAGTTCTTCCTCGAATACAGCGACTTCCAGCACGCTTATGAAGCCGGTGTGTATGTAGGCGCCGGTCCTAACGGCGTGCCTAATCCGCAAGCCTTCCCGGCTACGGCGGACAGTTTCCGCTACGCGATCAATCCGCCGGTGCGTAACAACGCCAGCACCTTGCTCGACGGCATCATCGAAGTGCAGGGCGGCATGGTGCCGGGTTGTCCGACTCGGCCATGCCCACAGGCGATCTCGGTCGATGACCCTGGCATGTTCGTGGTCAACTACCGCAACGAACCGCTGGCCCTGCGGGTGTACGACCCGAACAAGGTGGGCCCGGACGGCAAGCGCGGCATGCAGGCCGACGGCCTCGGCGGTGACCTGGCGTACGCCATGCAAAGCCGCACCGACCGTGCCATCCCGGCGATGAACCTGGCACCGAACCTGGTCACCTCGGCCACCGGTCCAACCGGCGGCACCACGCTGTTCCCGCCGCACGTCAACCGTGGCGGCGCGGAGCCGGGTGACCCGTTCACCCCGATGTTGCGCACCTACACCGGTGACAACGTGCGGCTGCGGGTGCATGCCGGCGGTCACGAAGAAGAGCACAACGTGACCCTGCACGGCGTGAAATGGCTGCAAAGCGGTTCCGGCTTCGGCAACAGCTCCAACTCCGGCTGGCGCGCGTCGCAGATGGTCGGTATCTCCGAACAGATGGGCTTCAACGCACCGGTCTCGATGCTTTCCAGTTCGGCAGCGACCACGGGGGATTACCTGTACTCGATGGACGCTTCCATTGAAGGTTACTGGAACGGCATCTGGGGCGTGATGCGCAACTACACGGCCCAGCGCAGCGATCTATTCGCCGTGCCAAACAACCCAAAACCGGCGGGCATGCGCAACACCGTGGCGTTCGATGGCATCTGCCCACGGTACGGCGCCAACCCGAACGGCATCGGCACCCGGCCGACCGTGCAACGCAACTATGAAGTGGTTGCAGCGCTGGCCAACGACATCCTGCGCAATCCGTTGAACCTGACCATCGGCGATCCGGCCGGTATCGGGCAACACGTGGGCGGGCCGTTGAATCCGGCGGGTGGCACCCTGGTGTTCAACTCGCGACCGGTGAATATCCCTCAGGTCACCGTGGTCGATCCTGAAGATGGCGAAACCATCACCATAGGCGGTCAAAGCGGCCCGTTGCATGATCCGACTGCGATCCTGTACGTGCGCAAATCCGACCTCGATCCGGCCACCGGCAAGCTGAAAGCCGGCGTGCCTGTCGAACCGCTGGTATTGCGCGCGGCGGCGGGTGACTGCATCAACGTCACGCTGGAAAACCGCTTGCCTGTGGTCATGCCCGACCTGACCCAGACTGCCGTGATGCAAGGGCTGGTCAAGCGAGATCGTAACAATGGCCAGGGCTCGACCATCTTCACCAACAACCTGCTGCGGCCGTCGAGCCACGTGGGTCTGCACGCGCAACTGCTGGCGTACGACATCACCAAATCCGATGGCACCAACGTCGGCGCCAACCCGATCCAGACCGTGCCACCGCGCATCGGCAACAGCGGCGCGTACCCGACCCGTACTTATCAGTACTACGCCGGGCACCTGGAGCGCGAAGGCAAACCGGTCACGCAACTGGGCCGCAGTGTCGACAACATCTACGCCACGGCGGTGGAGTTTGGCGGACTGAATATCACGCCGGCGGACCTCATCAAACAACCGCAGAAAGGCTTGGGTGGGGCGATGACCATCCTGCCGATCGGCGCGACCTGGGTGGAGGATGCGCGCAAAACCAACGCAACGGTCACTGCGCCAGGGCAGACCACTTACCGCGACTTTGCGATGGTCTGGCAGAAAGCGTTGAACATCCGCTGGGCCGATGGTCGGCCGGTGGAAGGCATTGCCGCCGAAGGCTTCGGTGTACCGACCGATCCACAGGACAACTCGAGCATGGCCATCAACTACAAGGCCGAGCCGATCTGGTTCCGCTTCGGGTTGGCGCCGGATGCACCGTTCGGGCATGCCGATGGCGCCGGTTACGGTGACGTGCCGAACGCGCATATGGCCTACAGCAATGCGCTGATCGGGGGCGATCCTCAGACGCCGGTGCTGTATGTGAAACCGGGTCAACCGTTCCGCACCCACATCATGATGCCGAGCGGTGGCAGCCGCGGCACGACCTTCCAGCTGGATGGTCACGTCTGGTCGGTCAACCCGTTCCAGTCAGAGAAGAGCGACTCCGGTGGCTATCCGATGATGACACCTGGGGTGGGGTCGGTGCGGTTCGGCTACAACCCGATGTCGATGTACATCGGCGCGCGTGAAAGCATCCTGCCGGCGGCGCACTTCAGCTTCATGCACCCGAGCGCCGGGGGCAGCAATGCAATACCGGGCGACTACCTGTACCGCGACTACGGCGCCTACGGCAACACCGCCGGGCTTTGGGGATTGCTGCGGGTGACCAACGAGCCAGAACCGGCACCGGCACCGTAAAGCCAGGGATTGGGGGGTGGCTGACACCCCCCAATCCCTGTAGGAGCGAGGCTTGCCCGCGAAGGGTTCACCTCGGTGTAGGTGGTGTCACAGATGACGCCTTCGCGGGCAAGTCGGATCGCCGCACCGCTCGCGCCTACAAGGGACAAGGCAGGCACAGATCTGTAAGGGGAGAGGGTTATGAGCAGGACTACAAAAATCGCCGGTTGTGCGCTGGTCGTCGCAGTGGCACTCATCAGCTTCGGCGTCTGGCGCACCGCGCCGCCCAACCTGCTGAGCCAGGTCGCGCTGCCGGACACCTGGAGCAGTCAGAACCTCTCCCGTGACGGGATTTCGGTGGCGCTTGAGGTCAAGTCACTGGCCGCGGACGGCGTGTTGCGTGAAGGCGAGTTTGCCGACGTGCAGTTCCGCGTCAGCGACAGCACTTCGGGCCAGCCGCTGTCGGGCATCAATCCCGGTGCCTGGCTCGATCCGGAAACCGTCGCCGCCGACAAGGCTCAGGGCCGCGAGCAAAGTTGCAAATCCCGGGTCGGAGTCTTCCTGAAATCCAGCATCGGCGCACGGCCGATGCTCGATCTGAACAGCTACTTCCTGTTGGTGATGAACCGCGACGCCAGCGTCTCGGTGGTCGATCCGTCGGTGTCGGTGGGCGGCATCACCAGCACCATGGCGCGCATCGACATCAAAAAACCGCCGATGGACTGGACCACGCCCAAGGACAACAAACGGGTGTTCGTCTCCATGCCGACCGCCGATGAAGTGGCGGTGATCGACAGCGAGCAGTTCAAGTTGGTCGACTCGGTCGCCGCCGGCAGCAACCCGGTGCGCGTGGCCTTGCAACCGGACGAGCGCCTGCTGTGGGTCGGCAACAATGCCAAGACAGCTGAGCAGTCCGGGGTCACGGTGATCGACACCCGCAGCCTCAAGCCCCTCAAACACCTGGCCACCGGGGCCGGGCACCACGAAATCGCCTTCAGCAAAGACAGCCGTTTTGCCTTCGTCAGCAACCGCGATGACGGCACGCTGAGCATCATCGACATCGCCAGCCTGACGATAAGCAAGCAACTCAAGACCGGCTCGCACCCGTTGTCGGTGGCGTACTCGCCGCTGTCCCAGGCGGTGTATGTCGCCGACGGCAAGGACGGCAGCGTGACCGTGGTCGATACCGTCAGCCTTGCGGTACGGCGGGTAATCAAGATGAAACAGGGCCTGGGCCCGATGGGGTTCAGCGCGGACGGGCGTTTCGGAATCGTCCTCAACACCCTGGAAAACCAGGTGGCAGTGATCGACGCGGCCACCGATTCGATGATCCACGAGCTGGACGTGTCCGCCGAACCCTACCAAGTGGTGTTCACCAAGGCCTACGCCTACATCCGCGGACTGGCCTCGGCCAAGGTCACGATGATCAACTTGTCGTCTCTTGGAACTGGTCGCACGCCGATCAGCCAGGGCTTCGAAGCCGGGCCTCAGGCACCACGGCTGGCCGGTGATTTGCCGCTGGCCTCGAGCCTGGCGGTGTCGCGGGACGACAACGCGGTGTTCGTGGTCAACCCGGTGGACAACACCACTTACTTCTACGCCGAAGGCATGAACGCGCCGATGTCCGGCTACCCCAATCGCGGGCAAGTGGCGCGGGCGGCCATGGTCATCGACCGCAGCCTGCGCGAGGTCGAGCCAGGACTTTACAGTTCGCGGATCAAGCTGCCAGTGGCCGGGCGTTTTGACGTGGCGTTCCTGCTCAACCAACCGAACATCATCCATTGCTTCACGGCATTGGTTGAGCCGGACCAAAACCTCGCCAGGCTCCCCGGCGTGCCAAAAGTCGAGTTCATGCTCGACGCATCCACCGCCGCCCTCGGCAGCCGTTACACCGTGCGGTTTCGCATTGTCCAGGGCCAGCAGAAGGTACAGCGCAGCGGGGTCAAGGACGTTCAAGTGCGCTACTTCCGTGCCCCGACTTCCCGGGCTCAACAGGTCGCGGCCCTTGAAGTGGGCAACGGCATCTACGAAGCCCCGGTGACCCTCGACCAGAACGGCGCCTGGTACCTGCATGTACGCGCGGCGTCCCTTGGCGCGAGTTTCGATGACAAGACCTTTGCCAGCGTTCGGGTGATACCCGGCAACGCCCACTGAAGAGGAAACAGACATGAACCGATTCGCACACTGTGGACTGCTGACGTTCTGCCTGTTGGCCGTCGGCATCGGCCAGGCCCTGGCCCACTCGGCGGATGAGCACGCGGGGCACAATATGCCGCCCAAAAGCGCCCGTTCGGAGAGCGCCCAGGTCAAATTCGCCGACGTCGCGCTGGTGGACCAGAACGGCAAACCGGTGCGTCTGGAAAAGGATCTGGTGACCAACAAGATCGTGGTCATGAGTTTCATCTACACCAGTTGCACCACGGTGTGCCCGGTAGTGTCCTCGATCATGGGCAAGGTGCAGAAGCAACTTGGCGCCCGGGTCGGCGACGAGGTGCAGCTTGTATCCATCAGCATCGACCCGCAGCGCGATGACGCCAAGCGCCTCAATGACTACGCCCGCAGCTTCCAGAGGGGGCCGGGCTGGAGCTGGCTGACCGGCAGCTCGCAGTCGATCAACGAAACCCTCAAGGGCCTCGGCTCCTTTAGCGGTGACTTCAAAAGCCATCAGCCGCTGATTCTGGTGGGGGACGGCAACAGCCGCCACTGGACGCGCTACTACGGCTTCACCGACCCGACCGTGCTGACCCGTGAAGTCGAGAAACTAAGCGGCCAGCGCAACGCCCACGCCAAACACACGGCCATTGCCATGGAGCACCAGCCATGAAAGCCCTCGTTTTGATCTTCCTGACGATGAGTTTTTGCGTGATCAGTTTTATGGCGTTTTCCCACGAGGAGCATCACGAGCCCTCGCCGGCAGTCGCCGCCACACAACCGGCCAGCGGCACCCGGGATGCGAAAACCTGGTTTACCGACACGCCGTTGCAGGACCAGAACGGCAATACGCTGCGCTTCTACAGTGATGCGCTGCAAAACCGCGTGGTGGTGTTGAACGTGATTTTCACCAGCTGCAACGATGCTTGCCCGCTGATCACCCAAAAACTCAAGGAAGTCCGTGAGGTGCTGGGCGACAAAGCCGATGGCATCACCTTTATCTCCCTTACCAGTGATCCGCTGCGCGATACGCCGGCGGTACTCAAGGCTTACACCTTGAAGCAGGGCGTCGATGGCCCCCACTGGCTTTTTCTCACCGGCGACAAGGCGCAAATGGACCTTGTACTGGGGCGCATCGGCCAGATTGTGCCGACCCCCGAGCAGCACTCGACGCAGCTGATTGTCGGTGACGTGGCCAACAAGCGCTGGAGCAAGATCCGTCCCGATGCACCGGCCGCCGCCATTGCCCAGCGCTTGCAGTTGCTGACAATGCCCGTGGCCGGTCGTTGAGCGCGCGCCATGAAGACCGCCCTCGTCCTCGGCCTGCTACTGCTTGGCGGCATCAATCTCGCCGCCAATGCGTTGCCGCTGAGCCCCAGCGAAAGCGCCGGTAAACGGTTGTATCGCGAGGGCGTGTCCGCAAGCGGTGAGCCGATCATGGCTCGGGTGGGCGCGGCGGACATGCTGCTGCCCGCCACCAGCCTGCCCTGCGCCAATTGCCATGGCGCCGATGCCCAAGGGCGACCCGAAGGCGGGGTACGGCCGCCGGACATCAGCTGGTCGCGGCTCTCCAGCCATTACGGTCAACAGCAGATCAACGGTCGCAATTACCCGGCCTACACCGAGGGCACACTGGCCCGGGCGATCCAGGAGGGGCGCGACTCGGCGAACAATCGGCTCGACCCGGCGATGCCCCGGTTCGTGCTGTCGATGAATGATCAGCGCAACCTCACGGCCTACCTCAAGCGTGTGGCCGATGACCGCGATCCAGGGTTGACCGCCGACAGTCTGCACTTGGGCACTTTGTTGCCGAGACAGGGACCGCTGAGCACGGAGGGTGCCACGGTGGCCGCGGTACTCAAGGGCAGCGTGGCGCGGATCAACCAGGCGGGCGGGATTCATGGCCGGCAACTGCGCCTGACCATCCTCGATCCGGGCCCGGACCGCGTCAGTGCCGAACAGGCGCTGGACCGCTTGATTGATCAGGAACAGGTGTTCGCCCTGATCGCACCGCTGGCACCTGTGCTCGACATGGAGCTGGTCACGCGGCTGGAACGCGCCGGCATTCCGCTGATCGGGCCGCTCTCGCTGCAGGGCATGGCTCCGGTCAGTCGGCAGATTTTCGAACCGCTGTCAGGGCTGCGCGAGCAACTGATCGCCTTGGCCGACTACGGTGCCGCTCAGTTGCGCTTGCTCCAGGGACCGACGCTGATTGTCTATCCGGATGAGCCGAGCCAACGACTGGCGGCGCAAAACCTCGGCCAGTACCTGCAAGATCACGCCTGGCAGCAAGTGCGGCTGCAGGCTTACAACTCGGCGCAGGACGAACTGCCGCTGGGCTCGCGATCGGTGTTTTACCTGGGCAGCGGCGTCGGTTTCAGTCGCCTCGCCGAGCGCCTGCAAACGGCGGGGCAGGTGCCTTACCTGTTCGCCGCGTCGAATCAGGTGGCAGGCGACCTGGTTCAATTGCCCAGCGGTTTTTCCCGGCGGGTGTTTCTGGCCTATCCGTTCGTGCCCAGTGACTGGACGCTGGCCGGGCGCCTGGCTTTGACGCAACTGCGCGAGCACCAGGGGCTCGGCGGTGAGCACGCGGTGCTTCAAGTGGGCGCCTACAGTTCGATGCTGCTGCTCAGCGAAGGCATGAAGCAGGCCGGGCGCGACGCCAGCCGCGAGAAGCTCATCAGCGCCCTGGAAGGCTTGCACGATTTCGACACCGGGCTGACCCCGCTAATCAGTTTCGGTCCGGGCCGTCGACTGGGCTTGAGCGGTGCCCATATCGTCACCGTAGATTTGCCCGACCTGCGCTTCTTTCTGGTCGCGCCGTACAAACCCATTGCCGCGACACCCTGACGGGAGGCCTCATGATGAAATTCAAGACGCTGCTGATCCTACTGACGCTGTGGGCCCCCATGGCGCTCGCCAGCAATGGCCAGGCCGCCGCGCGCGTTAACGGCGAGGTCATTTCCGAGTTCCGTCTCGAGCGTTATTTCACCGAGTACCTGGAGGACCAGGGCCGGGCGGTCAGCAGCATTCGCAGCCCCAAGGCGTACAAACAATTGCGCCAGAAAGCACTGGACGCCCTGATCGACAAAGAGTTGCTGTGGCAGGAGTCGCGCAAACGCGGGGTGGAGATCAGCGATGAAGTGGTGAAAAGCCAGGTCGAGCAGACGCGGCAAGCGATCGGTGGTGCAGAGGTGTTCGCCCGCCGGCTCGAAGACGCCGGTTTCGACGAAGCCACCTATATCGAGTACACGCGCCGCGAGCTCGCGGCACAAAAGGTGTTTGCCGAGCTGGTCCAGGCGGCTGAGCCGGACGAAAAACAGGTTCGCGCGTTCTACGAGGAACATCGCGCCGAAATGAGCACACCGGAGCAAATCCAGGCGCGGCACATCCTGGTCAAAGTGCCTCAGGAGGCCGATGCCGCTACAGTTGAAGCAGCCCGGCTACGCTTAGAAGAGATGCGGGTGAAAATCAGCCAGGGCGATGACTTTGCCAGCGTTGCCCGGGCCGGTTCCGAAGATGCTTCCGCCACCGAAGGCGGGGATTTGGGCTATTTTCCGCGTGGGCGAATGATGCCGGAGTTCGAAGCAGTGGCGTTTTCCCTGGCGCGGGGGGCCGTCAGTGCGCCGGTGCGTACACCGCTGGGATGGCATTTGATTTACCTGCAGAACCACCAGGAGGCCGCCGATGTCTCAGAATCTCAGGGGCTTGAAATGGTTCGGGCTTACCTTGCCCGACAGCAAAAGGATCAGGCTCGTCTACAGGTTCTGGCGCAGTTGCGATCCAGCAATCGTATCGAACGGATTGACGATGATTGAAGCGTCCCCCCCAAATGTGGGGAAAGCTTCAGGGGCAATTCCGAGCGCTTCCCCGCCTTTGGGGGACGGGGTTCCTGAACGAAAAGATTTTTTCATGAAAATCATAGAGATGAAGCGGTCGAAAACCGGCGCTCAGTCTGGCATGAAGTGTGCGTTAGCCTAATTAAGGCGCGTACTCCCAGGCACGAATATCGGACCTGCGGTTTCAAGGAGTCCACCTTGTTAAACAAAGTACTGGTTGTTGAAGACGAACAGCTGCTGGCGGATAACCTCAAGAAATATCTCGAGGCGCAAGCACTGGAAGTCCGGATAGCTCACGACGGTGCCAGGGCAATCGACGAAGTCGAACGTTTTGCACCCGATGTGATGGTGTTCGATTACCGCTTGCCCGATATGGAAGGCTTTGAGGTGCTCGATGCCGTCCGCCAGAACAGGAAGTGCCATTTTGTGCTGATTACCGGGCACCCAACCGCTGAAGTCTGTGAGCGGGCCCGGCAACTGGGAGTCAGCCATATCCTGTTCAAACCGTTTCCGTTGGCGGAATTGGCCCGTGCAGTCTGTGACCTTCTGGGGATGGAGCGCGAACACCGGGCAGGCGCGAGCCCATCCGAAGGATTCGTCGAACGACGCCAGAGCAGGACCGAAAGCTTCCCACTGCAGTTGTATGACGGCAGTTGGGTGCTGGCAGATCGTCGACGAAGCCCATCGACCTCCAAGGCACCAGACGACCAGCAATTGCTCACCGGGGAGTAGTGGCGCGACAAGACGTTCCGGCCTACGCCGCAATGGCCTGCCGCGTCGACAGGGCTCAAAGCCCCCGGCGTTGGAGAGCATGCCATGGACCGTCTATCCCTTGCCGTCGAACCGGCGCTGTTGGAATGTGTACCGTCTCGCTTTTCCAGTGAACAACTGGCCCAGGCCCGGGCCCGGGCAACCAGTTCCGGCGAGCGGGTTCTGGAAGCCCTCGGGGTGTTGTCCGAACTGGCTCCCATGCCCTTCATCCAGTGCCTCGGCGCTACCCTGCATTATCCGGTGCTCGAAACCGATACCCTGTTTCAAGCCACCCCGGTGTTCGACCGGGTCACCCTGGCCCAATGCCTCAAGCGCGAATTCATCCTGCTGCGTCACGACGAGGCGGTCATTGGCGTGTTTGCCGACCCGTTCGACACGGCTCGTCTGGCCTGGATCGACGACTGCCTGCACGGCGCGCCGCTGTACCTGGTGCACGCCGACGACCTCAAAGCCTATCTGGCGCGTCATGAAGAGAGCTTCCACGCGGTGGAATCGCTCAACGCCCAGGCCGACGCCAATGTCGAAATCGATACCCTGCAAAGCCTGTCCCTGACCAGCATCAGCGAGGATGCCAGCGTCGTCGTCAAACTGGTCAACTCGACCCTCTACGACGCGCTGAAAATGCACGCCAGTGACATCCACCTGGGCACCACCGGCAGCGGCCTGGTGATCAAGTACCGGATCGACGGCGTGCTGAACAACATCAGCAAAATCCAGGGCAGCGAGTTCGCCGAGCAGGTGATCTCCCGGGTCAAAGTCATGGCCGAACTGGACATCGGCGAAAAACGCGTGCCCCAGGACGGTCGCTTCAAGATCGGCATCAGCGGCCGGCAGATCGACTTCCGGGTGTCGATCATGCCGAGCATTTTTGGCGAAGACGCGGTGCTGCGGGTGCTTGATAAACAAGACCTGGCGGACAAGGTCAGCGGCGTGCAGTTGCAGGCCCTGGGCTTTGAAGAAGACACCCTGCGCCAGTTGCGCCGGCTGGCCGCCGAACCTTACGGCATGGTGCTGGTGACCGGCCCGACCGGTAGCGGCAAGACCACCACCCTCTACGCGATGATCACCGAGATCAACCACGGCGTGGACAAGATCATCACCATTGAAGACCCGGTGGAATATCAACTGCCGGGCGTGCTGCAGATCCCGGTCAATGAAAAGAAAGGCCTGACCTTTGCCCGTGGCCTGCGCTCGATCCTGCGCCATGACCCGGACAAAATCATGGTCGGTGAAATCCGCGACCCCGACACCGCCCAGATCGCCGTGCAATCGGCCCTCACCGGGCACCTGGTGTTCACCACCATTCACGCCAACAACGTGTTCGACGTGATCGGCCGCTTCACCCAGATGGAAATCGACCCTTACAGCCTCGTCTCGGCCCTCAACGCCGTGCTCGCCCAGCGGCTGATCCGTTTGGTGTGCGCCAGTTGCAGCGCGCCGAGCAACCCGACCGATGAAGAACTGCGCCTCTCCGGGCTCGATCCGCAAAAGGTCGATCACTACCACTTCGTCCATGGCAAAGGCTGCGGCCATTGCCGCGGCACCGGTTATCGCGGGCGGACTGCGATTGCCGAGCTGCTGCATCTGGACGACGAACTGCGGCAAATGATCGTCGAGCGCCAACCGGTTTCGAAGATCAAGGCACACGCTTGCAAACGTGGCTTGCGCTTGTTGCGCGAGTCAGCCCTGGAACTGGTTGCTGAGGGGCGGACCACGCTCGAGGAGATCAATCGTGTCACTTTTGTCTCGTGATCGTTATATCGCCGTGCTCGGCGCCAGTGGTGTCGGCCTGGGCCAGCGCAAGGGTGGCGACACCCTGTGGCTGGGCAGCGTCGGCTTTATCGACGAAGGCTTCCACGCCTGGGCCGTCGCCCTTGAAACCCTCGACCGTTTGCTGGGCGAACACGCCCCCGCCGGTGCGGAATTGAGCGTGGTGGTTTCCGGTCACTTCAGCCGCTTCTGCCTGGTGCCCTGGAGCGAACAAATCACCAGCCCTGACGAATTGCTCGGGTATGCCCAACTGTGTTTCGAAGACCTCTACGGCGTACCGACCCAACCCTGGAACATGGTGCTGTCGGCCGAACCTGCAGGTTACGACCGGATCGCCACTGCGCTGCCGCAAGACTTGCTGGCGCGTCTGCGCAGCCTGGTCAGCGGTCGTGGCCTGCGTCTGCGTTCGGTGCAGCCGTACCTGATGGCGGCGTTCAATCACTTCGATAAAAGTCTTGATGCCGGCGACTTCCTGTTCGTGGTCGCCGAGCCGGTGCGCAGTGTCTTGCTGCTGGCCAGGGAAGGGCGCTGGACCTCGGTGCGTTCGGTGGGCAGCAGCGACAGCGATGCCGCATTGACCGCGCTGATCGGCCGGGAACGCCAGTTGCAGGCCTCCACCAGCGAGCGGCCGTTGAACGTTTACCTGCACGCGCCAGCCCGCATCGATGTACAGCCCGACGTACCCGGTGTGCACTTGCGCACCCTCGAAGAAGACCGGACAGCCGTACACGATTGTTTGTACGTGATGTCCCGGGCGGTGGCCTGACATGCGCGCGCTGACGCTCGACTTCCAGCCACGCCGCCGCTCGGGCCCATTGGGCTGGAGCCTGTTGGCGGGCGGCGTGGTGCTGGTGGTGACCTGTTTTGTCGCCCAGCAGCACGTCGCCGAACAGGCCTCGCAACAGCAAGGCCATTTGCAGCACGCCCAGCGCGAACTCACCGGCGACACCGGCAGCAAAGTCACCCTGAGCCCGGCCGAAACCCGCGAGCAGGCCCAGAACCTGGCGGAAATGCGCAAGGTCTCGCAGCAACTGCGCCGGCCCTGGGAACGCCTGTTCGCCATGCTCGAAGCCATGCCGCGCGACAACATCGCTTTGCTGACACTGACCCCGGATGCCCGCAAAGGCCAGGTGCGCATCAGCGCCGAAGCACGGGACCTGGAAGCGATGCTCGATTTCCACCGCCGTCTCGAAGCCAGCGACGAGCTCTCCGATGTGTCGCTGCTCAGCCACGAAATCGTCGTGAAATCACCGGAACAACCGGTGCAATTCAACCTGTCGGCTAGCTGGGAGATCGGCGATGCAAATCCCTAGATTGATCGTCCACGAATACCTGCAAGGCCTGGGCGTGCCCGGTCTGGCTGGCTTGGCGATGTTGCTGCTGGCGCTGGCCTGGACCCTGGGTGGCTTGATGCCGGACTGGAATTCGTTGCAAACCCTCAGCCAGCAGACCCGTGAAGCCGGCGAGTACCTGGCCAAGGTTGAAGACGGCAGTGTCGCCGCCCCGGTGGTGCCGCAACGTCAGCTCGACGACTTCCGCAGCAAGCTGCCGTCGCAGCCACAAGCCACCGTGGCCATCGACAAGATCTACGCGCTGGCGGCCCAGGAACACATCACCCTGGCGCGCGGTGAATATTCACTGGGCATCGACCCCAAGACCCATCTGGCCCGCTATCAGATTCTGCTGCCGGTGCGTGGCAGCTACCCGCAACTGCGGCGCTTCCTGCACGCGTTGCTCAACCAGTTGCCGGCCGTGGTGGTGGAGGACGTGGAGTTCCAGCGTAAAAAAATCGCCGACACCGACCTGACCGGGCGGATCCGCATGACCCTTTACCTGTCGAGGTCATGATGAATACCAAACGCGTAGTGGGTTGGGTGGCGTTCATCGGGGTGGCTGCGGCGCTGACCTGGGGGCCTGATTACTTCATGCCGTCGGAGGACGGCGATGCGTCGGTTGCGAGCGTTGCCACGCCCGCCAAAAGCAAAACCCGTGGCACGCTGCCGGCTGCTTCAGCCAGCGGAAAACCGGCGGTGATCAAGGACCTCAGCCCGTCCGGCGACCTGTTCGCCGCCCGCAGCTGGAAGGCTGCACCGACACTGGCCAGCGTCACAGAACAACCCGTCAACCTGACCCCGGTGGTGCAAGTCCCCAGCGCACCGCCGATGCCTTTCCAGTTCGTCGGCAAGCTCCATGACCGCTCCGACCTGCAAGTGTTTTTGCAGAACGGCGAAAAAATATACGTCGTGCGCAAAGGGGATGTGATCGACGACACCTGGCGGATCGAGGGGATTTCCGATGTGGAACTCAGCTTTGTCTACCTGCCTCTGCATTTGTCCCAGACCTTGTCTGTGGGGAGCACGCAATGATCAGATCATGCCGTAATACGATAGGAGCGCTGATGAGCCTTTGCGTTTGCGTTGGGCTGGTCGCGTGCAGCTCGGCGCAGGTTGCCAAAGAGGAGGGGACCGACCTGATGGAGTCGGGGCAGTACGAAGCCGGCCTGGCCCGTATCGAGGAAGGGCTCAAGGAAAACCCTCGCGACACTGAGTTGCACATCGCCCTGACCAGCGGCCGCGCTCGTGCGGTGACGGCGTTGTTGGCCCAGGGCGACATGGATCGCGCCCAGCGTGATTTCGCGTCGGCACGCATGGCGTATAGCCGGGTGTTGACCCTCGAACCGAACAACCGCCGTGCCCAGGATTCCCTGCGCCAACTCGAACACATGCGCAGCCTCGATGACAAACTCGAACTGGCCCGGGGCGACCTGCGTCGCGGCGACATCTACGGTGCCGATCGCCAGGTCAAACAGATCCTCGAACTGGACCCCAAGAATGAAGGCGCCCTGGAGCTGCAAAGCAATATCCGTCTGGTGCAAAGCCGCAACGTCATTCCTTACCCACAATTGCGCACCCGTCTCGACCGGCCGGTGACCCTGGAATTTCGCGACGCCAACCTGAAAACCATCTTCGAAGTGTTGTCCCAGGTTGCCGGTTTGAACTTCATCTTCGACAAAGACCTGCGCCCCGACATGAAAGCCACCATCTTCGTGCGTGACGTGCGCATCGAAGACGCCGTGGAATTGCTGCTGCAACAGAACCAGTTGCATCAGAAAGTGGTGAACGAAAACACCTTGCTCATCTACCCCGACTCGCCGCAAAAGCTCAAGGATTACCAGGAGCTGGTGATGCGCACGTTCTACCTGACCAGCATCGATGCCAACACCGCGCTGAACATGATCAAAACCATGCTCAAGACCCGTGACGTATTCGTCGATGAACGCCTCAACACCCTGACCATGCGCGACACCGAAGACGCGGTGCGCATGGCCGAAAAACTCTTGCAGTCGCAGGACCAGTCCAACCCGGAAGTGGTGCTGGAAGTGGAGGTGATGGAAGTCGCCACCCAACGCATTCTCGACCTTGGCCTGCAATGGCCGAACACCTTCGGCGTGGTCAACAGCGATGGCTCGGCGGTGACCCTGCTTGATCAACTCAAAGGCATCAACTCCAGCCGGATCACCATCTCACCGTCGCCACAGGCCAAGATCAACGCTCAGGACAATGACATCAACACCCTGGCCAGCCCGGTGATTCGCGTCAGCAACCGTGAACAGGCGCGCATCCACATCGGTCAGCGTGTGCCCATCATCAGCGCCACCTCCGTGCCGTCGACCCAAGGTCCGGTGATCACCGAAAGCGTCACCTATCTGGACGTCGGTCTGAAGCTCGAAGTGCAGCCGACCATCCATCTGAACAACGAAGTGGCGATCAAGATCGCACTCGAAGTCAGTAACGCCACACCACTGGAACCGACCCGCCAGGGCACGATTCCGGTTCAGGTCGACACCCGCAACGCCCAGACCACGCTGCGTTTGCATGACGGCGAAACCCAGATCCTTGCTGGCCTGGTGCGTAACGACCATGGCGCCACCGGCAACAAGATTCCGGGCCTTGGCGACATTCCAGGACTTGGCCGGTTGTTCGGCAGCAACAAGGACACCGTCGGCAAGTCGGAGCTGGTGCTGTCGATCACGCCGCGGATCGTGCGCAACCTGCCGTACCAGAGCCCCTCGGACATGGAATTCCCCACCGGCACCGAAACCAGCATGCACATCCAGGCACCGGACCGCCGGCTGCAACCGCCGATTCAGAACGAACACATCGACCGGCCGGTTGCGTCCAATTCCACCACTGTCGTCGTCGAGAAGCCTTGATCATGAACGCCTCGCAACGTGGTTTTACCTTGATCGAAGTCGTGGTGACGCTGGCCCTGATCGGCCTGCTGGCCGGCATGGCCGCGCCGCTGACCGAGACCGTGGTGCGCCGGGGCAAAGAGCAGGAATTACGCACGGCGCTGTACCAGATCCGCGACGCCATCGACGCCTACAAACGCGCCTTCGACGCCGGTTACATCGAGAAATCGCTGAACAGCAGCGGCTATCCACCGAACCTGCAAGTGCTGGTGGAAGGCGTGCGTGATGTGCGCAGCGCCAAGGGGGCCAAGTTCTACTTTTTACGGCGGGTGCCCCATGACCCGCTGACGCCGGTCAAGCGTGACGACGACGGTGGCTGGGGCTTGCGCTCCTACGACAGCACGGCTCAAAACCCGCGGGAGGGTGAAGACGTTTTCGACGTTTACTCCCATGCACGCGGCAAGGGTCTCAACGGCATCGCGTACAAGGAGTGGTGAATCATGCGTCGGGAAAAGGGTTTTACCCTGCTGGAACTGATGGTGGTCATGGCAATCATCGCGACGCTGATGACCATCGCCTTGCCACGCTATTTCAACAGCCTCGAGGCCTCGAAAGAAACCACGCTGCGCCAGAGCCTGTCGGCCATGCGCGAAGCACTGGATCACTACTACGGCGACACCGGACGCTATCCCGATTCCCTGGAACAACTGGTGGAGCAGCGTTACTTGCGCAACCCGCCGATGGACCCGATTTCCGAACGCAAGGACCTCTGGGTACTGGTCGCGCCGCCGGACGGCGTACCGGGCGGGGTCGCCGATATCAAAAGCGGTGCCACAGGGAGGGCGCGGGATGGCAGCCTTTATTCCGAGTGGTAAGCCCGCCGACGAGGCCGGGTTCACTTACCTGGGCGTGCTGTTTCTGATCATGGTGATGGGCATGGGCCTGGCCAGTGCCGGTGAGTTGTGGTCCACCGCCTCGCGTCGTGATCGCGAACGCCAGTTGCTGTGGGTCGGCACTCAATACGCCCAGGCATTGCGCAGTTATTACCGCAGTTCGCCGGGGCTGGCGCAGTACCCCAAAGAGCTTGAAGACCTGTTGCAGGACGAGCGTTTTCCGACGCCCAAACATCATATTCGCCAGCTCTACCCGGACCCGATTGGCGGCGGTGAATGGACCTTGATGCGTGGCTTCGACGGGCGCATCACCGGCCTCAACAGTCCTTCCACGGACCTGCCGCTGAAGCAGTCGGACTTTCCCAGCCAGTGGTCGGACTTCACCGGCATGGCGAGCTACAAGGACTGGCAGTTCGTGGCCGAGAAAGCCTTCCTCGATGGCGCCACGGGCCCGGTGAATAACCAGGCCGGATCGCCTTCGCCTCAGGCGGTGACGCCATGAACCGCCAATGGCTGTCGGCCCTGATCCTCGCGTGTATGGCGACGTTCGCGAACGCGAGCGAGGAGGACGAAATGAAGGGTTTTATCGTCGATGACACGATCTCGCACATCGGCCACGACTTTTACTACTCGTTCAGTGAACGCCTGCGCGCCACCAGCCCGATGGATTTCAACCTGGTGGTACGCGAACGACCTTCGGCACGCTGGGGCAGCCTGGTGACCGTGGAATATCAGCAGCGACTGGTTTATCGACGCTTCCTGCCGCCGAACACCGTGGAACTCAAGGACGAGGCCTATGACGCCGCCGACTGGGTTCGCGGGCAGATTGTCCAGCGCAAACTGGAAGCCTTGTTGCAGGACACTACGGACCTTGAGAGGGACGAATTATGAAAACGAAAACTGTCTCACGGAACCTCGGGCTCTGGTTGATCGGGCTGGGAAGTTGCAGCCTGGTGCAGGCCACGGAGTTGGTTTACACGCCCATCAACCCCTCGTTCGGCGGCAACCCGTTGAACGGCACCTGGTTGCTGAACAACGCTCAGGCGCAAAACGACTACGACGATCCCGACCTGAAAAACCGCACGTCGGTGGCCGGGACTTCGGCCCTCGAACGCTTCACCAGTCAGTTGCAATCGCGGCTGCTGGGGCAGTTGTTGGACAACATCTCCACGGGCAACACCGGGAGCCTGTCCACCGACGCTTTTATCGTCAACGTCGTCGACGACTCCGGTGCACTGACCATTGAAGTGACCGACCGAGCGACCGGTGAAATTTCGGAAATCCAGGTGAATGGCCTCGCCCCTTGATGGGGATTCGGGCTGATGGGGAGCGACGGACATGAAGAAAATAATAGCGCTGGGGTTGATGTTGGCGGCATTGCAAGGGTGCAGTTTACGTGAGCCGATGGGTGCCGAGCAGGACACCGAAACCCCGACCCTGACACCTCGGGCATCGACCTATTACGACTTGATCAACATGCCACGACCCAAGGGCCGGTTGATGGCGGTGGTGTACGGCTTCCGGGACCAGACCGGGCAGTACAAACCGACCCCGGCCAGTTCGTTTTCGACCAGCGTGACTCAGGGCGCGGCGAGCATGTTGATGGATGCGTTGCAGGCCAGTGGCTGGTTTGTGGTGCTGGAGCGTGAAGGGCTGCAGAACCTGCTGACCGAGCGCAAGATTATTCGCGCCTCGCAGAAGAAGCCGAATACGCCGGTGAACATTCAGGGCGAGCTGCCACCGCTGCAAGCGGCGAACATGATGCTCGAAGGCGGGATCATTGCCTACGACACCAATGTGCGCAGTGGCGGGGAAGGGGCGCGCTACCTGGGGATCGATATTTCCCGGGAGTATCGGATAGATCAGGTCACGGTCAACCTGCGGGCGGTGGATGTGCGCAGTGGGCAGGTGTTGGCGAATGTGATGACCAGCAAGACGATTTATTCCGTGGGCCGCAGTGCCGGGGTGTTCAAGTTTATCGAGTTCAAGAAGTTGCTTGAGGCTGAGGTCGGGTACACCACCAACGAACCGGCGCAGTTGTGCGTGTTGTCGGCGATCGAGGCGGCTGTCGGGCATCTTTTGGCCCAGGGGATCGAGCGGCATTTGTGGCAGGTGGCGGGGGATAATTCTTCGCCTGATAACAATGCGACGCTGGATCGTTATCTGACTCAGGCCAAGGTTGTGCCGGAGGGTGAGGAAGAGTGAGCCGAGGCGGCCTTCGGGCCGACCTGGTTCTTGTTGGTCGGGTACATATCCATTGTTGCGGTAACGGCCGCTTATGGTTTCGCTCTTACAGCGAGTCCCTTTTTCAAACGCCAAAAAGGAACCAAAAGGCTTCGCCCCAACGTCCGGCCCCTCGCTTAGGCTCGGTGTTCCTTCGCTCCGGTATCCATCCGGGGACACTGCCCTCCGGTCTGCTTCGCGACGACCATGCAGCGTGTTCGACTGCGTCGAACGGCGCTACGCGCCACTCCCCGGATGAACACCTCCACTCAGCCTCCCGACGGGGCGGGTGGATCAAGATCAAAAGCTGCAGGCGAGCTAACGCTCGGCCTGTTGAGTGGTGAGAAGCAAACGGTGTACGCCGATCCGTTTTTGTAGGAGCGAGGCTTGCCCGCGAAGACGGCCTGACAGGCGACCAATTTCTTGCAGGTGAACACCAAACCCTGTGGGAGCTGGCTTGCCTGCGATGGCGGCCTGACAGCCGACCATTTTCCTCAAGTCATACACCGATCCACTGTGGAGCGGGCTTGCCCGCGAAGGCGTCCTGACAGCCGACTTGGTTCCGGTGATAGAACTCACTCCAGCAGGCCGATGTATTTGCCCCAACCGTATACAACGAACATCCCTATGAACGAACACGCATTAATGCGATAGGGGATCTCGATCCAACGTCGCAAATGCAGAGGAAAGCAGCGAATATCTTCAAGTGCACGAGGATCGTCCAGTAAGAGTAAAGAAGGTGGTTTGCTTAGCATGGCCGTAATTAAGTTGAGCCTGTATCTACGGCTGAAGAAACCGTATCCATTTTCCCGACGGTTGGCCTGGATGAGATAACAATTTTCAAGATGTGATTCCATTTCTTTGAGCTTGAAAAGTCCTACATAAACCATAATCGCCAAGTTGATAGTCGCCACAGTGAACAAAGAGATCACGACGGCTGCGTAGAGCAGTCTTGTTTCAGTCATGGGTACTCGATTCGTATAAAACTTCAGCGGTTGACTCGACGGCTTTCGAACCTGCGTTACCTCCAAGCGACGCTGCCGCACCGCTTATGACCAAGACGCAAATCACTCCACCGATACCACGCGTTTTCAGTGCCACACCTGCGCAGTACTTCATTGTTATAGGTGCGGTGTACGAAGTTGCAATGGCAGCCCCTCCAACGTTGCCCGCCAGTTTTGCTCCTTCGATATATTTCACCTTCCGGCAGGGCTCATCAGCTCCTGCCCGACAGACTTCATTGATCCGCATACTGGCTGCTGCTGTCGCCAAGCCAATTCCGACGTAACCACCAGCTTTCATGTACTTTGCCGCTCGTGAGACACCCTCAATGTTCGTTGCATACCCAGGCAACTGTGTCGGCGCCCCAGCCTTGTCCCAACGATGAATCACTCTGCGAGTTGATAACCCCAAGGCTCGCTTGAGTTTTGGGTGGTCCGCAATGCCGGTGCCTTTGCGCACAAGTGGTCCTAATCCGGCATCCAGATTCGCCATAATGCGTTTTCGCTTGGCAAAAAATTCCGGGGAATTGAGGTGACCGTACTGTCTGTAATGCTGCTGATGCAGCTCTTCCAGATTTTTCAGATTATTTTTCAGGCTTTCCAAATGCTGCCCAATCATAAACGACGCCACACCCAATGAACCCGCCGACACCTCCAAAAACGGCTCAATCACCTCATGGTGCTCAACCATGAACGAAGCCTCTTCATCACTCAGCTCCTTGAGCGCTTCGTTAACCTTCTGCGCAGCAATCATCATCTGCGCTTCTTCACGCCGGCACATGTAATGCCGTGAGTCGCTGAAGATCACCATTTGCCCCGGCTTCACGTGGTCACCCAGATGACGATTGAGCGAACGGAATTCGCGACGTAACGCATCGCTGGGCGAGTTCTCGTACAGCGAGCGCTCCAGGGATTCAAGACTCATGGGCTTTTCCACAATGTGAAACCCCGACTCCGCTGGTTTCGGCTGGGTGAAGGCGTGATCTTCGACCAGATGTTGCGCCGGGGGTGGTTCGGGTTGGGTCTTGAATCCATTCCATGAGCCGCCCCCGTTATCCGGATTGACGCGAGGTGTGACTACTGCCCAATCGCCGCTGATCACGGCGTTGATCAGTTTCTGCTGGTGGGCGGCTTGCATGTAGTTGGAGTGATTCGCGCCCACGGCATTCAGCAGGTCGTCGAAGCCTTGCACGTCGTACGGGTAGTTGAGGGCTTGGCGAAGCGCGTCGGCAGCTTGATGGCTGTCGAGTACCTGGCCGCGCTCTCCGGCGAGTTGGTGATGGGGGATGAGTTTTGTCACGCGTTATGCCCGGTCCTTGGAAACGGGGCACTTTGGCGATGGGGCTCAATTGTGAATGCCGGAGGATTCGGTAAAACGTGTAGGGCAAGTCCGAAATCCTGGCGGCGTTTGGGGGAGAGGGTTTAGTCAGCAGGTGATGGGCTGGATTGAGGGGCCAATCGCGGGCAAGCCACGCTCCCACAAGGAATGTGTGTTGATTCGAGGTCATGTTTAATAGTGTTTAGAATTACTTCCTGAAAGCTACAGATCCTTGCGCCGTTGCCTACGACTGCGCCAGAATCCGCCGGCTTGTGCGCTTTGGCCCTGGTCTTTATCGTTTCCGTATCGCTGCCAATCAGCGGTCGGGTTTAGCGACTCGGACTATTCAAAGTGCATCAGTGCTCCAGACTTTCCAGCAGACTTTTGACGTCTGAAATTTTGTCATGGTGACTGTGTGCGGGAGACCTTCGGGTCTACCGGGTGCCTTTGACCGGTTCGCTAACCTGCATACAGTCGCCACCCTTACTTGTTTAGCGACGGGTTTTGGTGGCGCTATTTACCAAAGGAGATTCACCATGTTCAAAGCCACACCCAATCCCCCAGATTCCGACGACGTTTCCCCCTACGATCCCCTCGATCCCAAAAAGCTCAACGAAGCCTCCGACCGTGCGCTGGATCATTATCTCAATCCGCTGAAAGGCGCGATCCCACCACGCAAGCCCAGCACCATTTACCTCATCGCCCCGGATATCGACACCGAAACTCTGTTGGTCAATGCCTGCGAATCCCTGGCTTCAGCCAGTGTCATGGCCAGCGACTTCGCCGCGTTTCTCGAAGGTCCGCAACGCAACACGATGCTGGGTATTCAGCAGGTCATCATGCTGGCTGAGCTGGCGGTGAATCGGGCGCTGGATAACGTCGTTCCCCAGGGGTAAGCCACACCACTGATCGTTCCCACTCTGCGTGGGAATGCTGCCGGGGACGCTCCGCGTTCCGTTTCGGATGTGACGCTGAGGGTCACGGGATGCATTCCCACGCAGAGCGTGGGAACGATCATTCGCCACAGACTTACCGAAAAAAAACCGCGACCCTCCCCCAAGGGCCGCGGTTTTTTATGCCTTGCGATTACTGCTGCAGCACGGTCGCCCGGTTGTCAGCACCCATCTGTTGAACCGTCGCCGTTTGGGTCACGCCACTCTGATCAATACTGGCCGTGTTCCCGGTACCCCCTTGAGTCACATACGCCACGTTCATGGTGTCAGCCTGTTTGACGGTGATCATGTTGTCGCTGCCATACAGTTGCGTGGTGAACGCCTGGTTGCCGGTGCCGGACTGGTCGAACTCGGTGGTGTTGCCCGTGCCGTTGGTGGTGCCCTGGGCCAGGTTGGTGGTGCCACGCTGGTCGGCGATCAGGATGTTGTCGCTGCCGTTCTGGTCGAAGTACAGCTCGTTGTAGTTTTCAGCCTGGCTGACGGTGGTTTTGTTGCCGCTGCCGGTCTGGTTGGTGGTCATGATGTGGCCGACGCCATCCTGTTTGAAGCTGGCGATGTTGCCGTCGCCGGCCTGAGTGACGGTCGCACGCTGGTTGCTGCCGAATTGGCCGCCCAGTTGCGGGCCTTTCCAGTTGCTGGCGTAGACCTTGTTTTCGGTACCCACGGAGGTGGCGGTCAGCACATGACTGTCGCCGCTCTGATAGGTGAAGTGCACGTTGCCGGTGCCTTGCTGGTACAGCGCGAGCACCGAGCCGACGGAGTCGAACTGGTCGGCGTAGATGGCGTTGACATCGCCGACTTGCAGGACCTGGGCGTTGTTGTTTTGGCCGAAGCTCTGGTCGACCACCGCTTCGTTGGTTTGCCCGTACTGGTTGACGGTGGCTTCGCTGGCGGTTTGTGCGCCTTGCCAGACTTCACTGCCGTTGAAGTCGCCGAACTGGTTGATGGTCACGACGCCGCCGTTGCCGTCGCGTTGATCGCCATAGGCATAGTTGCCTTCACCGGCCTGGTTGATGCCGATCTCGCCGCCCATGTGCGCGATCTGTTCGGCAGCGCCGTAGTTGGCGGTGCCGTACTGGATGATCGTCGCGTTGTTGGCGATGCCCAGTTGAATCTGCTCGATATTGGCCTCGTTGGCGTCACCGAACTGGAAGGTCTGGCCTTTGGTGGCTTCCTGGCTGTCCTGATAGAGGAACGAGAAGTTGCCGCTGCCCGCCTGTTGTTGCAGTGCCTGGTTTTCGCCCATGCCGATCGACTGGCTGGCATGGCTGGTGTTGAGGCTGCCGACCTGTTGCTGGACGATGGTGCTGCCGTTCTCGAACAGTTGCTCACCGTAACCGGCGTTGTAGTCGCCGACCTGATCCTGGGTGATGGTGCCGGTGGCGGTGTCTTGCACCGCCATGGCATCGTTACCCAGGCCGATTTGCTGTTGGGTCGCGGTACTGAACGGCGCCGCAGTCTGTTTCACTTCGGCAATGTTGGCGGTGCCGACCTGGTCCTGGGTGGAAACGCTGTCGTCGGCCATCGCCTGGGCACTGACAATGACCAGTATGGCGGCGGTGAGGGGCGTCAGTTTGAACATGATGAAACCTCCAAGGGGTGCAGTGCTTTAGCGATACTGTTTGACCGAAACGCTCATGCCGTTGCCCGACTGGGTCACGGCGCTTGAAAGCCCCGTACCGGCCTGGTCGATGCTGGCGTCGTTGTTATTACCGTTCTGGGAAATCTGCGCGCGGTTGTGGCTGCCGTTCTGTGTGATTGAGGCGGCGTTGCCGGAACCTTGCTGGGTGATCATTGCCATGAGGTCGCTGCCTTGTTGCAGGATCCAGGCTTCCTGGTTACTGCCCGACTGGACGATGGTGCCGAGCAACGACTGGCCGTTCTGTTGCACCAGCGCCACGTTGGCCTGGCCGTTCTGATCGATCAGCGCGTGCTGGCCGACCGGTGGAGGCAACTCGCCGAGGTCGGCGGCGGGTGCCAGGTCGTCGTTCTCCATCAAATCGTCGGCGCGCACGCCTGCACTGCTGCAAAGCAGAAGCAGGCAGAGCAGGGCGGCGGTCGGCGTTTGCATGGCGTTGTCCTATGGGAAGAGGCCGGCCCCACCCACCGAATCGGCGGGTGGGGCGAGGGCTCAGTTGGAGATGACCGTCACGGTACGCACGGTGCCTTGGGACGAGCGGATGGTCGCCGTCGGATTAGCTGACGGGATCACCGTGGTGCTGTTGCTCACCGTCAGCCTCCAGCGTCCGGTCACCGGCACCGTGGTGGTGCCCAGAGTTACCAGCCCGGTCGGGGTGGTGACCTGTACGGTGATGGTGTTGCCGGTGATCACCGATGAGGTGCCTGTAAAGTCCCAGTTGAAGCGGTTATTGGAGCGGGCTGTCACCGTGGCCGCGGTCACCGTGAAGGTTTCCGCCGCAGGCCGTGGCGAGACTTGCACCGTGACCGTGGCCGAAGGCGACAGGGCGCCGAAGCTGTCCCGGGCGACGTAGGTGAAGGTCGTGGTGAAGGCCGTGGTGACCGTAGCCGGTGGGGTGTAGGTGATGACGGTGCCGTCGGTAGTGACGGTGCCGCGACCCGCTGCCGGTTGGGTCAGGCTGGCGACGGCGAGCGGCACGTTGCCCTCCGGGTCGGTGTCGTTGGCCAGCACGTTGATTGGTATCGCCACGCCCAGGGTCGCGATGCTGTCGGCGACGGCCACCGGAGACTGGTTAGGCGCCACGGTGATGGTCACGGTCGCCGGAGCGGTCGAGGCCAGGCCTTTGACGTCTTGAGCCTTGTAGGTGAAGGTCGTTGTCAGCGGTGCATTGACCACGGCGGGCGGGGTGTAGACCACCGCCGTGCTGCCGCTCAATGCCACGGTGCCTTGCCCGGCAGCCGGTTGGGTCAGCGCGGTGATGCTCAGCGGCGTGTTGCCGTCGGGGTCACTGTCGTTGGCCAGCAGGTTGAGGGTGATCGGTACGCCGAAGCTGGTGCTGCCGGCGTCTGCGACGGAGAGCGGCGCCTGGTTTTCGCCGGTGTCCGGTGCCGTCCCGACGACCACGACGGGCTCGGTATCACTGCCGCCAGCGGCGGATTTGACCGTGACGGTAGCTGGTGGCTGAGTCAGGTCTGCAATGGTCAGTCGTTGCAGGGTGCCGGATTTCGACAGACGTCCGTATCCCTGCGCGACCATGTCCGGCACCGCCACTTCATCCGTGGAGGTGGCCTCGATCAGCAGGCTGTGATTGCTCCAGTTGTAGCGAGCAGTCTGGATTTTCACCAGGTCAGTGAGCTTGCTCGACACCGCCGTAGGGCGGGTGGTGCCGGTAGGGTTGGTGGCAGTGACCACCACGACCGGAGGTACGGGGCCGGTGATCAGGTGATTGCCGAAGAACAAGCCATTGTTGTCACCCGGCATGCTGGTCTGGCACGGCGTAGGCGGTGGTCCGGGGACCAGTGCGATGGTTTCGCGCATGCACAGGGCTGAACTGCTGTCTGATTTGGCAAAGACTTCGACCCGGGTGCTGGTGCCTGTACCCGAAGTGGTGCGCCGGTATGTAGCGCGATCAACCTCCACGGGAGTTTGTGCACGGCTGTCGAGGACTTTACCGGACAGGTTGAACAAGTTGGTTTGAATGGTCCCGGCCGGACCTGTGATGCGGACGAAGTTGGTGTCGTTGGGACTGCCGGTGACTTGTTCGGTGAGGTTCGGGTCGCCGACGTAGGTTTCGATGGCGCCGGTGTCCGGGTTCACCTCGGTATAAGGACCGTTGACGCTGCGCAGGAACGGCCCGATGTTGCCATTCAGCGTACCGCTGAAATTCCCTGGCGCACCGATGCCGATGTCCCGGGTGATGTTGATGGCACGGCGGCCAGGCGTGGTGACGTTGACCGTTTCGACCCCGTAAGGGTGGGTGATGGTGTACACCCCGGCAGTTGGCACCGAGACCCGAACGCGAATCCGCGCGAAGGCCACTTGATCGCCATCGAGCGGATTACCTCCACCGAATGCAGCCTCGATCCCGGCCACGTAGGCATCCAGTTCATAGCCGCTGTTGCCGATTTGCGGGATCGCAGTCTCAGCCAGGAACCAGAACGCTTCCGGCGGCCAGTTGTCGGGGAAGATCATGGGCTGGGCATCGTCGTAAATGCCCGGTTCAGCCAGCAGGATGCACATGTAGGCCGGCGGCACACTGGTCCCTACCCGCGAGCTCACTGCCCGGGACTGGCACAGTTCCATCGAGAGTAAATTGTTGTCCTGATACCACATCGGGAACTTCCCGGTGGCGAAGGTATAAGGGCCGGGGTCGACAGCAGCGAGTTGCGCGAATGCGCTTCCGGACAGCGATAGAGTCAGTCCCAGGGCGTTGAGCGCCAGGCGTGGCCAATTGTTCATGATGCCTCCTGATGAGGATCTGGGCATGTGAGCGTTCATGGCAGGATGACCACTTCTTCGGTATCGGTGCCGCCATTGGATGACGTCACTCGAACGTTGGCGGGTGGAATCGGCGAGATACCGGTGGCCAGGGATTTCACTGCGCCGTCGCCACTGAGGGCGCCGATGGCGGCACCGCTGGCGGAGGTAGCGGTAAGCACTGGCGGCGAGGTTTCATCGCTGGTCGAGGCCACGAGCGTCAATTGCCCGGAGCTCAGGCTGTACTCGGCACGCTGGATCACCACCAGGTCGGTCAGGACCATGGACAAAGAAGTCGGTGTGCTGCTGGGGATAGCCACGCGGTTGTCGGCCGTCACTTGCAGGGTGCTCGGCAACGTCGGGTTGTTCGAGGACTGCGCATACCAGTTGCCGGTGGTGTCAGCCTCGGTCAGGTGCAGCGCCGGGTTGTTGCTGTCCAGGGTTACGGTGGCCGGTGGCGGCGGGGCCATGACGAACACATCTTGCTGGGCCACCGGGGCGCTTTCACCGGCCTTGCGCGAGTAGGTGCTGCGCTGTGTGATCATCGGAGTCGGACGGACCACCGTCGATAACTTGCCGGAGATGGCCATCACCGTTGTGCGCAAGTCCAGTCCGTTGGGCCCTTCGATGCGGATGAAATTGGTGTTGAAAGGGCTGCCGGTGAAGGCTTCCGGAAGGTTCGGGTCGCCGACGAATTGCTCCGCCGCACCGGTCACCGGATTGGTTTCGGTGTAAGGGCCATTGACGCTGCGCAGGAACGGCCCGATGTCACCCTTGAGGGCGCCGTCATAGGTTTTCGGCACGCCGATACCGATGTCCCGGGTCATGTTGATCGCCCGCTGCCCGGGGGTATCGACGTTGAACACATCGACGCCGTAGGGGTGGGTGATCACATAGGTGCCGGCAGTGGGCACGTCCACACGAATGCGGATGCGGGCGAAGCTGATCTGGTCACCTTCGAGCGGGTCGCCACCGCTGAAGGCCGCTTCGATGACACTGACGTAGGTCAAGTCAATGCCCCTGGCGACATCAACGATTGCGCCGTCGCCGGTGAACCAGAACGCTTCGTCGGGGAAGTTGGTCGGAAAGACGACGGGTTGCGCATCATCAAAAACCCCGGGAGCCGGTAGCAAGTTGCACATGTACGACTGTGCACCGGGAGCGCCGGGGACTCGCGAACTGACCGCCTTGGACAGGCACAGATCGAGGGTTCGACCATGGGTGTCCTGATACCAGGCGGCGAACGAGCCGTTGGCTGGCACATAGGGGCCGGGGTCGACGGCAAACAGCGCTGCCTGGGCAACACCTTGGGCGAGAGCGCTGACGACCAGGGCGGCCGCCGTTTTGGACAGTAAAGGGTGCATGAGTATTCCCTCTATCAGAGTACCTGCCCCGTAGGGATGGGTCAGTGGGGAGGGCTTCGGCAACTTCCATACCAATCTTTCAAAACAGCCGGCAGAGGCCCGCAGTGAAGGCGTGTATCGCGCAAACGGTTTCGCGGGACCGAGGGCGCAAGCGGGCAACTGTCCCCAGCATTGGGGGTAGATGGGGGCGGTGGGTCGTGTGGGGAATCGGTGGGGGGGGCAGAACCCGATATCGGGCAAACATCGAGCAGTGGGCTATAACCCTATAGGTAGTCCCCGGGGAAAACGTCCATGAATGTCCAGACAAAAACCCTCCAGAAGGAAGAGGGCGATATCCGCTTGAGCTCGCGCAAACAGCCGTTCAATCTGCTGCGCTGGTTCTCGCTCATCAGCATGGCCGTGATTGGCACGGTGGCCGTGGCGCTGGGCGCGGTGTCCACGCGTTTCGTGATTACCGAAAGCGTGCAGCGCGATGCGTTGCTTACGTCCCAATTCGTTCAGGCGATTGCCTCGGCCGAGGTGCGCCATGTCTCGATCCCCAACGTGCGGACCATGGGCGAATTGCTGGACCCGCGTAAAGACAGGGACTTTCCCGACGTTGACCCAATGGCCCGCGCCAGTGCCCGTGGTGAATTCCTCGACCATATCGAGCACTTGCCGGACGTGATCCTGGCCAACATTTATGCCCCTGACCGCATGGTGATCTGGTCCACCAACCCGGCACTGATGGGCACCACGATCCATGCCGACGAAGATCTCGACCAGGCCTTCTCCTCCAAGACCCCGGTGTCGGCCAGTTATCACAACGTCGACAAAAGCCGCATGGAGCAGAAGTTCGTCACGCCACCGGACTACATCTTCATTGAGAACTACATTCCGCTGTTTGATGCTGATGGCGACACGGTCACGGCGATGGTCGAAATCTACAAGGAACCCAAGGACCTGATCGACCGCATGGAGCGTGGCCTGGTGCTGATCTGGCTGGCCACTGCCCTGGGCGGTGGGCTGATTTATTTAGGGTTGTACTGGATCGTGCGGCGGGCAGCCATTTTGCTGGCGGCGCAACAAAAACAACTGATCACCAACGAAACCTTCGTGGCGCTCGGCGAGATGTCCTCGGCGGTTGCCCATAGCCTGCGCAACCCGTTGGCGACCATCCGTTCCAGCGCTGAACTGGCTCTGGAGTTCGACACTGGCCCGGCCCACAAGAACATCAACGACATCATCGGTCAGGTGGATCGCATGTCGAAGTGGGTCAGGGAATTGCTGCAGTCGTTACGCCCGCTCAACGATGAGGCCGAGCCGGTGAACCTGGTGGCGGCGTTGCAGGACAGCCTCATGGCCTTCGAGCATCAGATTGCCAAGGCCGGGGTGAAGGTGGTGTTCGAGCCGCAGGAGACGCCGATGGTGTTGAGCCAACAGGTGCAACTCACGCAGATCCTCAACAGTTTGCTGGCCAATGCCGTGGAAGCGATGGACAGGGGCGGCACGCTGAGCATCACCCTGGAGTCGACCGACACCCCGGGCATTTGCGTCATTGTGAGCGACACCGGCAAGGGCATGAACGAAGAACAGCGCAGCATGGCGTTCCGGCCTTTCTTCACCACCAAGCAAGGCGGTCTGGGTGTCGGGCTGGTGCTGGTGAAGCGGATCATGGAGCGTTTCGGCGGCGCGGTGACCCTGGGCAGTCGAGAAGGCGAGGGCACGAGTGTCCGCCTGTCGTTCAAGCGGATTCCCTGAAACTGGGTGTGAACTTTCCCCGCTAGCGGGTGTAAGGACCCAGTCGGTTTCACCGGTCGCGGCACATTGATGTTCATAAGCCATTGTTTTGTAGCGTGTTAATACTTTTGTATAAAGCCGTTACAAATCTGGCGAGGTCCTTGCAAATCCACCACTACCCCCTTCATGACTTCGAGGCGGCTGGTGATGGACCGAAAAGCGCGGTTCCCCTGCAAATGGTTCGGCCTGATAACGCCTCTAAGCGTCCTTCTGACAACGACACTGGACACAGCGACGCTGCGTGCCAGCCCCATCGATGACGAACGAGAGCCTGAGCCGACCGATCCTTCCCGACACTACGATGAACCGGCGGACGAAGCGGCGGCGTTGAACGCCATCTTGACCATGCCCGAGGCCAACGAAGACTCCGAGCCGTTTGAACGTTTCGACAGAATCCCGATACCCAACCGGCGCCTGGATGAGAACGCTGCCCAGTCAATCATGGGGTTTTTGCAGGAAGAAACCGAGCGCCAGCAACCGCTGCAAACGGCGCAATTGCAATAGCGGCGAAATACTGTCAGTGAAGCCGTCAACCACGATCAATGCCACCTACACTGATCCCAGATACGGCTGAAAAGGCTTGATGCAAGCACCCAGGACACGCCCATGCAGACGCTGGAACAACAAAAAATTCCTGCGCCGGACACGCCGGCAGCAGGGACGCCGTGCCGGCGGGGACAGTTCAATCTGCTGCGCTGGTTTTCCTTGGGCAGTTTTTTCATCATCGCTGCCGTGGCGGCGGGGCTCGGCTACATTTCCACGCGTTTCGTGGTCACCGAAAGCATCGAACGCGACTCCATGCTGACCGCGCAATTCATTCAGGCCATTGGCGACGCGGAAATCCGCCATGCCTCCATCGGCCCGAACAGAACCATGGGTGAAATGCTCGACCCGCGCGAGGACAACGCCTATCCCGATGTCACCCCGCAGGCCCGTGCCGCTTCGCGCATCGAGTTTCTCGATCATGTGGAACATCTACCGGATATTTTGCTGGCCAACGTGTATGCCCTTGATCGCACTGTGGTCTGGTCGACCAACCCGCAACTGATCGGTGCGCGTATCGAAGACGACGATGAGCTCGATGAATCCTTTGAAATGAAGGAAGCGGTGTCCACCAGTTACCACGAGATCGATGGTGAGCGCCCTGAACAGAAACTGCTGCGTGAGCCTGAGTATCTGTTCATCGAGAACTACATCCCGATGTTCAATGCCGACAAGAGCAAAGTCATCGCCATGGTCGAGATCTACAAGGAGCCGACGGATCTGGTGGCGCGCATCCAGCGTGGCTTCAAGGCGATCTGGCTGGCGACCCTGCTCGGCGGCGCGGTGATTTACCTGGGGCTGTTCTGGATCGTGCAACGCGCGTCCATGTTGCTGCAGAGCCAGCAGAAACAACTGATCACTGACGAGACCTTTGTCGCCCTGGGGGAAATGTCCTCGGCAGTCGCCCACAGCTTGCGCAATCCACTGGCGAACATACGCGCCAGCGCCGAACTGGCCCAGGAAATCGCCAGCCAGAGTGCGCAGAAAAACATCGGCGACATCATCAACCAGGTCGATCGCATGTCGCGCTGGGTCCGGGAGTTGCTGGTGTCGTTGCGGCCCATCAACGAGGACTCCGAAACGGTGGACCTGGTGCAGGCCATCGACGACACCCTGAGCGCTTTCGACGCGCTGATCCGACGCTCGAACTTGGAGGTGCGCTTCACGCCGCAGACCTGCCCAACGGTCGTCAGCCAACAGGTGCTGCTGACCCAGATTCTTAATAGCCTGTTTGCCAACGCCCTGGAGGCCATGCCCAAGGGCGGCATGCTCAGCGTCGATATCGAACAGCCCCGGTCGGGTCAGGTGCGGATGACCTTGAGTGATACCGGCAAAGGCATGACCAAGCAGCAGCAACAGATGGTCTTCAAGCCTTTTTTCACCACTAAACAGGGCGGGTTGGGCGTTGGCCTGGCCCTCGTCAAACGAATAATGGAGCGTTTCGAAGGCTCGGTCGAACTGACCAGCCAGGAGCAGGAAGGAACCCGCGTCTGTCTGAATTTCAAAGTGGCAACGGGAGGGGAATATGGAGCACAGCATACTGCTGGTCGAGGATGATGAACTGCTGGCCGAGAATATTCAGACCTACCTGGAGCGCAAAGACTTCGAGGTGACGGTCTGCCACTCGGCTGAACAGGCGTTGGAGCAATTGGGTACGTTCGCCCCTGATGTGGTGTTGACCGACAACTCGCTGCCGGGCATGAGCGGTCACGACCTGATCCAGAAGCTGCGCATCAGCGCGCCGGATCTGAAAGTGATCATGATGACCGGCTACGGCAACGTCGAAGATGCCGTGGTGGCGATGAAAGAGGGCGCTTTTCATTACGTCACCAAACCGGTGGCCTTGCCGGAGCTCAAGCTGCTGCTGGACAAGGCCCTGGCCACTGATCGAATGGAGCGCACGCTGTCGTTTTATCAGGAGCGCGAGGCACAGAAGTCAGGCGTACAGGCGTTGATTGGCGAATCGGCTCCGATGCAATATTTGAAGAACACCATCGCCCAATTGCTCGACGCCGAGCGCCGCATGGCCAACACCGACCTGCCGCCGGTGCTGGTGGAAGGCGAGACCGGTACCGGCAAGGAACTGGTGGCCCGGGCGCTGCACTTTGACGGCCCGCGCGCCAAGGGCCCGTTCATTGAATTCAACTGCGCGTCGATCCCTTCCAATCTGGTGGAGTCGGAACTGTTCGGCCACGAGAAGGGCGCCTTCACCGACGCCAAGGACCGTCGTACCGGCCTGGTCGAAGCGGCCGATGGCGGCACGTTGTTTCTCGATGAAGTCGGTGAAATGGACCTGCTGCTGCAAGCCAAACTGCTGAAGCTGCTGGAAGACCGGACCATCCGCCGGGTCGGCTCGGTCAAGGAGCGCAAGGTCGATTTGCGGGTGATCAGCGCGACCAACTGCAACCTCGAACAAATGGTGCAACAGGGCAAGTTTCGTCGTGACCTGTTCTTTCGCTTGAGGATCATTTCGATCAAGGTGCCGCGCCTGTATGCCCGCGGCGCCGATATCTTGCTGCTGGCCCGGCATTTCCTGGCGATCCACGGCAAACGTTATGGCAAACCGAACCTGCATTTCAGTGATCAGGCTGAAGAGTTGCTGCTCAGCTACAGCTGGCCGGGCAACGTGCGCGAATTGCGCAACATGCTCGAGCAAACCGTGCTGCTGGCGCAGAGCGATACGATTGCCGCCCATCAGCTCAACGTCTGCCTGAGCCTGGTGGATGACCCGATCGTGCTGCAAGAACCCCAGCACCACGAACCGCGACCGGCCTACAACGGCACCGAGTCGATGAACCTGCCGGAAGTCGAGCGCGACATGGTGCGCAGGATGCTCGACAAGACCGACTGGAACGTCACCAAGTCCGCACGCTTGCTGGGCCTGAGCCGCGACATGCTGCGTTACCGGATCGAGAAACTCGGCCTTGCGCGCCCGGACAAACGTCAGTGGTGAGGTTTATTGCAACGTAGCCCCCTGACGGATGAGGCATTCAAGCACGCATGTGGGGTCGAGGACTTCTTCGTTGACGTAGACGCCACGTACCGCATCGTAGGAGCGGATGAATACCCGGACTGAGGCATCCGCGACGGTCGGCAATACAGAGTCGTAGAACTCATGCTGGCTGGCAATCGGGATGAAATCCTGAGGCGCTGTCGGGATGTATGACCGAGGCGGCACGGTGCTCAGGGAAGGCGGCACCGGGTGGGCGAAGGGCTGGTCGGCCCCGTAATAATTGAAGTTACTGCTGTAATCGGTGGTGGGTGTCAGCGTGTCGTCCGCATGGGCGCCGGTGATGGCGGTCAGGCTGAGGACGAACAACAGCGTCAGATCAGTTTTTTTCATGGCAACACCTGCGAAATCGGTTTTCCCGCACTTCCCCAAGGCCATTAACTATAGCTGCCGTATGGGCACGCGTTCGCGATGCCTGGATTACAACATTCCAACAAACGCCCAATGGGTTTTCTCTGAACCCTGACCTAGACTCGTGCCGGTCAACAAAGCCCGAATCCTGGAGTGCGCAATGGAAATGCCGACCAAAGAAAATGCCATCGCCAGCAACCGCGATGCCTGGAATGACTCCGCCCGACACCACAAAGACGCCCCCGATTGGCAGGCCCTGGTGAAGGCGGTCAGTCATCGCGATTTTTGCTGCATCGATGACACACTCCGCGGTGTGCTGGAGCAGGTCGGCGTCGATGGCAAGGACATGGTGCAACTGGGCTGCAACAACGGGCGGGAGAGTATTTCGCTGTTTGCACTGGGGGCTCGCAGCGTGGTGGGCGTCGACCAGTCCGAGGCGTTTCTCGATCAGGCGCGGGAACTGGCTGGCCTCTCACCGCATGACCCCCAGTTCATCGAGGCCGACATTCATCACCTGCCGGCTCAACTGCATGACCGCTTCGACGTGGCGCTGATCACCATTGGCGTATTGAACTGGATGCCGGACATTGGCGAGTTCTTCCGCCATGTCGCGCAGACCCTCAAGCCTGGCGGTGCGTTGGTGGTGTACGAAACCCATCCGTTCCTGGAAATGTTCGACCCCGAGGCCGCCGATCCCTATCGCCTGGACAGCTCGTACTTTCGCAGCGAGCCGTTCGTGCAGGACCAGCCGATCGTCTACGAGGGCAAAATCGACCAGCGAGCCGCGTCGTCCTACTGGTTCGTCCACACCCTGGGCGCCATCTTCACCGGCGCCATCGAGGCAGGGCTGCAGATCAGCCACTTCAAGGAATACCCGCATTCCAACCGCGAGGAAGTCTATGACCAATATGAGCGGCAGACGGCGCAGTTGCCGTTGTGTTTTACGTGGGTGGGGGTGAAGCGCTGAGAACTGATTCGCTCCCACCGCCATCGCGAGCAGGCTCACTCCTACATTTGATTCCCGTCGAACACAATATCTGCGTGCGCTGGAGATCCACTGTAGGAGCGAGCCTGCTCGCGAAAGCGATCTGTCAGTCACATCAATGCTGAATGACCCACCGCCATCGCGAGCAGGCTCACTCCTACATTTGATCGTCGTCGAACACAAAATCTGCGTGCGCTGGAGATCCACTGTAGGAGCGAGGCTGATCTGGCCTAATGAATTTGGACACATCAATAGGGCGCTATGATGGCGCCCAAATCTGAGGTGTGCATGATGATGCGAAAATCCTATTCC